>JBILDS010000008.1:0-28385 GCA_044352505.1 Phycisphaerales bacterium | reverse complement strand
CGTGTGGGTCGCGCAGTGCCGAACCGAGGTCGCGCGATTCAATTTGAGCTCCCGCTGAAGATCGTGACGCCTGATGGTTCGGTGGTGCAGGTGGTTGTCCAGGTGCGTTGATCCACGCAAGCCCTTGTATTCCCGGGGAATTCAGGTTCTTTCGCCCAGATTCTCGCTCGGGTACCATCACCACCCCGTGACCGCGAACGCAAAGCAAGACCAGCCGATCCTTCTTGAGGTGAAGAATCTCAAGACTTGGTTTCCTATTCGCCGTGGAATTCTTCAGCGCACCGTCGGCCATGTGAAGGCCGTTGATGACGTGAGTTTTTTCGTGCGTCGCGGCGAGACCCTCGGCTTGGTTGGCGAGTCGGGTTGCGGCAAGACCACCGTCGGGCGCACCATCCTGCGCCTCATCCCGAACTCTGGCGGCAGCGTGCGCTTCGACGGACGCGATGTCCTCACAGCTGGCGCGCTCGACTTGCGCAATCTTCGCCGCGAGATGCAGATCATCTTCCAAGATCCAGGTGGCAGCCTGAACCCTCGCATGCGCGTCGGCCGCATCATCGGCGAACCACTCGAGGTCCACGGCCTCACGAAGTCGCCCGACGAGACGCGCGCGCGTGTCGAGGAACTGCTTGTGAAGTGCGGGCTGTGGAAGCAAGCGGCTGACCGCTATCCGCACGAGTTCAGCGGTGGCCAGCGCCAGCGCATCGGCATCGCCCGCGCGCTCAGCCTCGAACCGCGCCTCATCGTCTGCGACGAGCCGACGAGCGCGCTCGATGTGTCGATCCAGTCGCAGATCCTCAATCTCCTCGGCGACCTGCAGGAGGAGATGGGGCTCTCGTACCTCTTCATCTCGCACGACATGGCCGTCATCCACCACATCTGCGACCGCATCGCGGTGATGTACAACGGCAAGATCGTTGAAGAGGGTTCGCGCGACCAAATCATCAACGCGCCGAAGCACGAGTACACGCAGGCGCTGCTTTCCGCGGTGCCGGAGGCCGACCCGCGCCGCAAGAAGCAGCGCATCAGGCTTGCGAACGCGCGCATGTGACCGCTCGCCTACGCTCACGCCATGACCAACGCGCCCCGCGGCAAACTCGTGTTCTGGATCGTGGTTGGCACCTTCGCCGCCGTACTCGCGGCTGCGGCGGTGTGGTCTTGGAGCATCGTCGGCACGGTGCGGGTGCGTGCTGAAGTCACCGACTCGCGCCTGCGCGAGCTTGCGTGGATGGTGCTTTCCTACGCGGATCGTCACGATGGATTTCCGCTGAGCGAGTCGGAACTGCGCTCGTTTGTTGACGACACGACTCCGCTCCCTGAGACGCTTGAGAAGAAACCACTCGGGACAGGGGGGCGCACGTTCCCGACCTCACGCCTTGAGGCAGGCGCGCCGGCGCCGCCGCTCGCGCTTCGAGACGCACTGGAGTCGATCGAGGTTGAGTGGCCGATTGAGCGCGATGTCCCGCCGATCCTCCGACCGCGCGGACTGCCGACGCAGCAGGGGACGCGGCAGATGGTCGGCGAGTGGCTGTACGCGATGACCGAGCGAATCCGCGCGGGCTGACTGCGGTCGCGCAGAGGTCCCGACGCAGGCTCCAGTCGATTTCGATCTGGTTCGGATGCCATCCCGCCGATTTCAAAGGGCGGTCCACGCCTGTTTTCGCTAGATTTGCGTGCTATGTCCGACCTCGCCGTCACGCCCGCAAGTGTCCCCGCGCCGATTGAGAAGTCCCTTCCCGAGACGCCGCTTCGCGACGTGATGGACGGAGCGAGCCGATGGACGATCCCGATCCACGAGCACGGGTTCATCGCCCTCGTCGACGCGATGCCGCGACTCGTTCCCGAGGGGCAGACCGCCGACAGCGCAATCGTCCAGTCGGCGCGCGTCAGCTACGGGCAGGGCACCAAGATGGTCAGCGAGGACCGCGGGCTCGTGCGCTACCTGATGCGCCACCGCCACTCGACGCCGTTCGAGATGGTTGAGTTCAAGTTCCATATCGCGATGCCGATCTTCATCGCACGCCAGTGGATCCGCCACCGCACCGCGAATGTGAACGAGTACAGCGCGCGCTACTCGATCATGCCCGACCGCTTCTACCGGCCCGACATCGAGAATGTGCGCAAGCAGTCGAAGTCGAACCGCCAGGGTGGCGAGGGCCCGATCGAGGCGGGCACGGCCGAGGAGTTCCTCAAGCTCCTCGAGAGCGCCGAGGCGAACTACGCGAAGTACCTCGACCTGACAGAGCGCGGCGTCGCGCGCGAACTCGCTCGTGCGGTGCTCCCCGTGAGCGTCTACACCGAGTGGTACTGGAAGTGTGACCTCCACAACATCTTCCATTTCCTGTCGCTGCGCATGGATCCGCACGCGCAGATCGAGATCCAGGACTACGCGAAGGCGATGTACGAGCTCATCAAGCCGATCGTGCCTGTGGCGTGCGAGGCGTTCGAGGACTACCGCCTGAACGCGATGCACCTGACGGGCCTCGAGATCGACGCGATCCGCACGGGGAAGCCGCTTGCGACGGAGAACAAGCGCGAGACCGCCGAGTGGGAAGCGAAGAAGGCACGGCTTGGGCTTCCTTGAGCGCTCGCAACCTGCTTCGCAACTTGCTCGCTTTGGTGCTCGTGACGCCGTCGGTCGCTCGCAACCTGCTTCGCAACTTGCTCGCTTTGGTGCTCGTGTGGCCGAAGGCGAAGCGCAGCGAAGCCTGAGCACGGAACCACCCGACTGCGACAGCCCACTTGGGTGCCACCGCTTCCAGCGGTGCGGAGTCGGATTGGACTGAACGGGCACGAAGCCGATACGCGCGCGGAACCACCACTAGAAGTGGTGGCACCCAAGTAAGCTGTCGACCCGTGCGGTTCTGCGCTCGCGCTTTGCGCTCAGGTCACGACCGCCGCTTGCGGCTGCCGTGCTTCTGATACACGGCCTTCGCCTCCACGCGCGCTTCGCTCGATGCGCGCAATCCGTACAGGCGTTCCTGCGCAAAGCGGTACGCCGCACGGTGCTCGACGATCGGCGCGGGATAGTCGGTGCCGATGCGGCACTGAATCATCGCCTGATAGAGCGGCGGCATCGTCTCGGGCTCGGCGAGGTGTTCGTCGGGCACGGGCGCGAGCTCAGGCACCCACTTCCGGATGAACACGCCGCTCGGATCGTGGTCCTCGACCTGCTTGCGCGGCGAGTAGATGCGCAGCGTGTTGATGCCCGTCGTCCCCGACTGCATCTGGATCTGCGGATAGTGGATTCCCGGCTCGTAGTCGAGGAACTGCCGCCCGAGCCATGGCGCGAATATGCGCCAGTCGAGCCACAGGTGATGGCTCGCGAAGCTCACGAGCATCGCACGCATGCGGAAGTTGATCCAGCCCGTCGCGACGAGCGCGCGCATGCACGCGTCGACCATCGGGTATCCCGTGCGGCCCTGCTGCCACGCGGCGAGCCGCGCGGCCGCGAGATCCGAATCGAGCCCGTCGCGCAGGTTCTCGCACGAACGCGCCATGCACATCGACTCGATCGCGGGCTCGTCCTCGAGCTTCTGGATGAAGTGGCAATGCCACGAAAGCCGCGAAAGAAAGCTCTTGATCGAGCCGCGCCAGAGCGCGAGATCCTCAGGAGAGAGGCCTTCGGCGGCGACGCGCGCGGGTTCGCCGAGCTGCGCGAGCCGACGCGTGGCGCCGTGGTACGCGCGGCGCACCGACATCGTGCCCCACGCAAGATGTGGCGAGAGCCGCGAGCACGAGTCCCACGCAAGGACGGGCGAGCCCATCGTCTGGCGGTACTCGCGGCCGCGCTCGAGCAGGAACGATGTGAGCAGCGCGCCAGCCTCGCGTTCGCCGCCCTTCTGCCGCAGCGCCGCGCGCGTGTCGGGGCCGAGGCCGAGTTCGGCTGCGATCGCCTCGCGCGAACCGCGTGGAACGCGCATCTCGTCGGGTGCGATGAACGACGCCGGCGCCGCAAATCGCGGGCGCTCCATGTGCGCCTCCCAGCGCGAGGCCCAGCCGTCGCGACCGGGATTCGGCCTGAGCACGCCGTGCTGGCGGAACTCGCGGAAGGGAATCCCGCGCTTGCTGCACCAGCGCGCCACGCGGATGTCGCGCGCGTAGGTAACGGCGTTTCCCGTCTCTTCGTGGGCGAGCAGCGCTGTGATCGGCTCGCGCGCGTGGAGCTCGCCGAGGATGTCGGTCATCTCGCCGACGCGATAGGCGACCGCGCCGCCTCGGGCGCGAAGCGCGTCATCGAGCTCCGCAAGCGACTCGAGGTAGAACGCAAGGTGCGACGGATCCGCATCGGGCGCGAGCCACACCTCGGGCTCGAACGCAGCGAGCGCGATCACGGGTGTGCCGTCGAGCGCGCCCGCGGCCGCCGCATGCGCGAGCGGCGCGTGGTCGTCGAGTCGGAGGTCGCGCTTGAGCCAGACGATGTGCACGGGACCCGGTTCGCCGCCATCACCCGCTCCGATTCGCGGGAAGGTGGTGCACGGCACGTGCCGTGCACCTATGGAGTGGAGTCGAGGGAGGGGTCGGGCCGTTGGACTCGGAGTCGGACCCGGTCGGTCGCGTTAGGTGTCGTTGCGGAGTCGCGCCGCGTCGAGTTCGCGTTCGGTCGGGATCGACTTGAACCCGATGAACGGTGCGTTTGGCGCTGTTTGAATCTGCACCAGACGGATCGGTGTCGGCGGGTAGTAGCGCAGCAGGCCACCCGGGAACGGACCTTCACCGCGGACATCCCAGAAATCGCCGAGCGGGATGCGCAGCGTCGCGCCAGCCGCGAGTGCATCGACGCGCTTGACATATCGCTGGTTGAGCCACACGTCGATGTCCGTCCAACTCTCGACCGTTGCGTTCACGATCAGCATCGCATCGCCGTCGTTGAACACCTGCACATCGGCCACGCGCTCCTGCGGAAGCTCATTGGGGTACGCGCGCGTCGCCTTGGCAGGTTCGTAGCGCATCGTCTCGCAGCCAAGAGCGACCAAGGTCACGAGCACGCAGCAAACAAAGGACGCGGAAGGCCTCATATGTGGCACTGTAGCAAAGCACGCGCGCAAATCTTCGGGCGACGGTGGCCTCGTCTACAACCCTGCGGCCTTCGCGCACATCGCAATGAGTTCCTGCGCGCGCGCCGCCGTCGGGGCCTCCGCGATGATGCGGGCGATCGGCTCGGTGTTCGACGCGCGGAGATGCACCCAGCCGTCTGCAAAGTCGATGCGGACGCCGTCGGAGTCGTTCATCTTCTCGCCCGCGAACGCCGCCTTCAGCTTCGCGAGCGCGGGCGCGACCGCTGCGAGGCCGCCGATCGACGCAAGGTCGAGCTTCGTCTTCACAATCGCGTAGCGCGGCATCGCGTCGACGATTCTCGAGAGCGGTTCGCCGCGGCTGGCGAGAAGATCGAGGACGAGCGCCATCGCGCTCAGCGAGTCGCGCACCCAGCAGACCTCGGGCACGATCACGCCGCCGTTGCCTTCGCCGCCGAGGAGGCCCTTCGCGGGCTTGAGCGCGCCGACCACATTCGCCTCGCCGACCGCTGTGCGGTGGACGACCGCGCCAGGGAAGCGCGCCGCGATATCGTCGATCATGCGCGAGGTCGACAGATTCGCCGCGAGCGCGAACGGCCCGCGCAGTTCGAGCATGCGCTGCGCCGCGAGCACCAGCGTGTATTCCTCGCCGATGTAGCGGCCGTTTTCGTCGACGATCGCGAGGCGGTCTGCGTCCGGGTCCTGCGCGAAGCCGCACGCGGCGCGGCCGTTCTCGGCGCGCACCTTCGCGGCGAGGTCGCCGAGGTTCTCCGCGGTCGGCTCGGGCGTGTGGCCGAAGATGCCCGTCATCTCGCCGTAGATATGGGTGACGCCGCAGCCGAGCGCGTCGAGCATCATGCGCCCGCCCGCGCAGCCCGAGGCGTTCACGCTGTCGAGGACGACGTGGAGCTTCTTCGCGCGAATGCGCGCGGCAGCGCCGCCTGCGCCGCCGAGCACCTCGACGACGCGGTCGACATGGCGCTGCGCGGCGCTTGCGTCGGTCGAGATCGCGCCGATCCCAAGCGGCTCTGCGAACGCGATGTCGGCGTTCTTGAATCGCGAAATGATCGCCTCCGCGACCGGCTTCGGCGGCGCGAGGCCGTCGCCGTCGAGGCACTTGAGGCCGTTCCACTCGATCGGGTTGTGGCTGGCGGTGACCGCCATGCCGCCGTCTGCGCCGAGCGCGCGGATCATGAGCCCGACCGTCGGCGTCATCGCCACGCCGATGTCGACCACATCGCAGCCGACCGACGCAAGTGCGCCCTGCACGGCGCGCGCAAGCGATTCGCCGCCGAAGCGGCCGTCGCGCGCGACCACGAGCTTCGGCCGCCGCCCCGCGACGAGCGTGCGGATATGCGAACCGAAGGCGGCTGCGAAGGTCGCCGCGACGACCGGGGTCATCGTCTTGCCGACGATGCCGCGGGCGCCAGAGACGGAGAGCATGAGAGGGGCGTCGACGGGGGCGCTGGACATGCGCCCGAGTGTAGAGCCGCGCGCCGCCGCCGTGGAAGGCGGGGCGGCTACACTCGCGCCGCCCGATGAACGACGAGCCGTCCAACTACGCGATCGAGGTCGAGACCTCCTTCGCCGCAGCGCACGCGATCGTGCTCGGCGGCGTGCGCGAGCGTCTCCATGGCCACAACTGGCGCGTGCAGGTCTCCGTCGCGGGAGACACCCTCGACCATGAGGAACTCCTCTGCGACTTCCACGCGGTCGAGGCATTGCTCGCCTCGATCATCGCACCATTTCGTGATGGAAACCTGAACGAAACCCATCCTTTCGACCGTATCAACCCGACTGCGGAGGCGCTGGCTCGACATGTGGCTACGGCGCTCTCTGCGCACCTTCGCGCCTCCAACTCCCGCGTCTCCCTTGAGTGGGTACGCGTCACCGAAGCTCCGAATTGCGTTGCGATCGCACGCATGACCCCGCCAAATGTGCAGGCACGCTGACAGCCGCTTGCACTTGGCTGCGATCACGATCGAGAAACCACAATGACTGAAGCCGCGAACATCTCCGGCCTGAAGCATGCACCCGCGCCGAACGACCGCACACCAGTGGGTCCAGAGGATCCTGCGCGCTTCTTGAACCGCGACCTCCAGTGGCTCGAGTTCAATCGGCGTGTTCTTGCGCAAGCACTTGACCCGCGCAATCCGCTCCTTGAGCGCGTGCGTTTTCTGGCAATTTTCGGCTCGAATCTCGACGAGTTCTTCATGAAGCGCGTTGGCGGCCTGCGTCGGCAGATCGACGCGGGCGTCGGCAGCCCGCCGTGGGAGCCGCTCTCGCCCGCGGAGCAACTCATCCTCATCCGCGAGCGCGTCGTTGAACAAACCGCTCTCGCAACGCGCGCGTTCCGCGACACGTTGGTTCCGCTGCTTCAAGGCGAATCGATCGAACTTCTTGGGTGGAAAGAGCTCACCGAGACCGAGCGCATCGAAGCCGAGCGTTGGTACCGTCGAAACATCTTCCCCATTCTCACGCCGCTTGCGGTTGATCCTGGGCATCGCTTCCCCTTCATCTCAAACATGTCGATTTCGCTCGGCGTGCTGTTGCGTCGCCCGGGTGAGAGCGAAGCACTTTTCGCGCGCGTGAAGGTGCCGGAAACCAGTGGCAAACTCTTCCGTTTCGGCTCGTCCCGCCGCTTCATTTCGCTGCAAGACATCATCGCCCACAACCTCGACGACCTCTTCCCCGGCATGGAGATCGTCGACGTGCTGCCGTTCCGTGTGACGCGTAACGCTGAGACCGAGCGCGACAATGAGGACGCTGAGGATCTCCTTGAGCAGATCCAACAACAGCTCCGCGAGCGCCGCTTCGCGCGCGTGGTGCGACTCGAAATCGGCGCAAAGCCCAACGAGCGCATCATGCGCTTCCTCGAAGATGAACTCCAACTCTCAGAGGAGGACATGTACGAGACAGACGGCACACTCGACTGGGGGACTGTCAACGACATCGCTGACCTCGACATGCCTGAACTGCGTTGGCCGAAATGGAACCCAGTCGCGCCGCATGGTCTTGAAGATGAAAACGCCGACATCTTTGCCATGATCCGTGCGGGCGACATTCTTGTGCAACATCCGTACGAGAGCTTCGATCACTCTGTCGAACGGTTCATCGAACAGGCCGCCATCGATCCGAAGGTCGTCGCCATCAAGCAGGCGCTGTATCGCACCAGCGGTGACTCGCCGTTTATTCCGAGTCTGATTCGCGCGGCTGAAAGCGGCAAGCAAGTTGCGGTGCTCGTCGAGCTTCGCGCGCGCTTCGACGAGGCTCGCAACATTGTGTGGGCACGCAAACTCGAAGACGCCGGTGTGCACGTCGCGTATGGCGTTGTTGGCTACAAGACGCACACCAAGGTTGCGCTCGTCGTCCGGCAAGAGCAAACCGGGCTCCGCTCGTACGCCCATATTGGCACGGGCAATTACAACTCAAAAACCGCTCGCATCTATGAAGACCTTGGCATTCTCACGAGCGACCCTGCGATCACCGAAGATCTCATCGGCCTGTTCAACTACATGACTGGCCGCAGTCGTCAGACGGAGTATCAGAAACTCCTCATTGCGCCGGTTGCGATGAAGCGTCGCTTCATCGAGTTGATCGAGCGTGAGGGTGCGCTTGCGAAGGAAGGCAAGGCTGGCCGCATCATTGCCAAGATGAACCAACTCGAGGATCGCAGCGTCACCGACGCGCTCTATCGCGCTGCGATGGACGGTGCGCGCATCGATTTGATCGTGCGTGGATTCTGCTGTATTCGCCCCGGAGTTCCTGGACTCAGCGAGAACATTCGCGTCACCTCGACGATTGGCCGGTTCCTTGAACATAGCCGGATCTTCTGGTTCGGTAACGGCCAAGCAGATCCGCTCGAGGGCGACTTCTACATCGGAAGCGCCGACTGGATGTACCGCAACCTCAACACGCGGGTTGAATGTGCGGCGCCGATCGAGCAGCGCGCACACCGCGAACGACTCTGGCAGATTCTGCAACTCCATCTCACCGATCGCCGCCAGCGATGGGTGATGAAGCCCGATGGTTTCTACGACCTGAGCGATCCTGCGGTTGTTCCGTCCGCTTCCGAGACGATCGATCCAGCGTTCCTTGGCACGCACCAGCGACTCATGCATGAGGTGCTTGAGGCACGGGCGCGCGCCGACGCGCTTCGGCTCGGATCGTGATGGGACTGCGCGCGCCTCGCGCGATACCTATCGCGGCGCCTGCCGATACTCACCACGGCTCTCGCCGGGGCGACGCTGTACCCACAAGTCGAAGTGGAATCACTTCGTCGCCTTCGATGGCGAGTTGCGCTTCAGGATCGCCCTCGACCACGAGATCGAACGAGGCTCGCAGCAGCGTGGTTCCCTTCTCAAACTCAAGTGTGAATGCGCCCAGCGCGGCACCTTCTGCATTGATGGGGCCACGCACACCTGCAAGAAGCGTGCGCTCCTCGCCTCCACCGGTGCTCACGAACAGCGTGGCACTCGGTCGATCGAGTCGAAGTGTGATCTCCGCACCATCTTGTGATGTCACCGAGAAGGTGTCAGAGACAACGAATCGATCGCGCGGATCGGCCGGAAGCGGGCCAAAGGCGTCACCCGTGCGCACGAGCGTGAGGATTCGCTGCGAGATGACACGTCCCGTCATGTGGGTCGATGCTTGCTCAACGCTCGCTTGATACCCTCGGAAAGAGGCTTGCATGGCCATGAGCATGGCAGTCATGAGGCCGGCGGTAATCGCGAGACCGATGAGCAGCTCAATGAGGGTGAAGGCGGCACGCGCGCCGCGAGTTCGATCACGCGCGCCGCGAGTTCGATCACGCGCGCCGCGAGTTCGATCACGCGCGCCGCGAGTTCGTGCGACCTCAGGATCCGAATTGTCCTCAATCGCCGTCAAGGCGCCGCTCCTTCGCGATAGGTGTTCTCCACCGGGCTCGATGAAATCGGCCACGGAACGCCATCGGGAAGGCGAGCGTCGGGGTCATAGCGAAGGCGGATCTCGCCAAATCCCGCGAAGCCAGCTGAACCAGGTAGCGCGCCTTCGCCGTCACCCGCGTCTGTTCCGAAGTAGCCGATCGTGGTGTTGAACGACTCTGGAATTCCGTTGTAGGCAAGTGGCCCGGCGCCTGCGACAGGTCGGAATGTCATGAGCAGCGTGCCGAATAGATCGGCGGTGCCGCGGACATCCATCACACCCGCAACGATCGTCCCGCGCAGTCGAACGCGCGGAGTCAGATCCGGATCGGCGTCGACTTCGTTCGTGAAGTTGCCTACATCAACAGACCATCCTGGAAGCATGATCGAACTTCGTCCGAGGCGATCAAGCTTCTCCTCTCCCAAGGCCAAGAGAAGATTTTGTAGCGTGGCTCCGTCGGATTGAAGCATGATCTCTGGGTCGTCGGGATCGCTGAAGAAACGCGTGGCGCCGGTGATTTGCACCTTGTTGCGCCAATGTGTGTACTCAGCAGGGGTGTCGCCTGCGATCGATCCAAGAAACGTGCAGCCATCGAAGCGAATCGAGTTTGACTGCGGTCGTGTGTCGCTGAGCGTGGTCGAGCCGAGTTGCGCGGTGACCGATGGGAAGCGCGGAACAAACGACACAGTTCCGTCTGGTGCCGTCACGAGTTTGAGTGATCCGGCGTAGTTCCAGTTGACATCAACGCAGTTTGTTTCCGTTTCGATGTAGCAGGTACCCACGAAGGTGCAATTGCGAAAGAGCGCGTTCAGACCGCGTGGAATTCGTAGATCGGTAAATGTCATGCCTTCGTAGATCGGGCGGCGGTAGTAGTCATACGCCGTCATGGAACCGAAGGGAACCGCTTCAAATGGAGCGGAGTCGATCTCAGTCACGGATCCGCCCGCACCAACACCAGCGGCGACTTGCGTTGCGAAGTTCGACTGCGCCTGCGTGCTAAACCACTGTGCCGAGCCGGTGAAGTCGGCGGTCGTGATCTCACGGAGATCCTCTTCTTCAACCTCAAATCGAGCAGCAGCGCGTCGATCTGTCGGTGCGATTGGACCTTGCGCAATCTGTTGCCAGTGCTCGCCCGATGCGGCGTTCCAGTCGGATGATGTGACGGCAAAGGCCAGGTGTCCATGCACCTTCGCATAGCGATCGAGGTCGCTGAGCACACCATCGGAGAAACCCAAACGAACGTCGCGCGCATCGACGACGCCGTCGCCGTTCCGATCGGGTACGGCGAGATCAATCAGGCGGGCGAGCTGGTCATCGACTCCGGAAAACTCGACGCCGAGGCTGCCAAGCCCTGCGGCCGCAGCGCGCGCGTCGTCCCAGACCACACCGCCGTCGCCATCAGAGTCGTACTGTTCGAGAAAGAGATCGAAGTCATCGACGAACCCGTTCCCGTCGACATCACCGAGGCCGACTGCAGCAAGACTTGCACCTTCTCCGGAGTGTGCGGGTCGCAGTCGTCCATCGCCATCAGCATCGGATGCAGCAATCGCAGCCGTCAACACGTCAAGGCGCGCATCAAGCGTTGCGGAGAGATCGCGGAAGTCTGAGCGCATCACCAACGGATCTCCGTTCGCGGCGGTCAACTCGCCATCTTCAATGCCGTAGCGCGTACCAAGCGGTCCCTCAACGAGGACGTTTTTGCCGATCATGACGCGATTGGGCGAGAGCACGGCATACTCGATGCGCTTCTCAAGGCGGAACTCCATCGACAAGCGCCGTCGTACGTCGCCATCGGCGCCAATTGCAGTCACGCGGACATTGGGCGTGCCCTCGACGCGCGTGTACGTGAGCTGGAACCAGAGGCGGTCGTTGTCCGCTTCCAGGCGGATCGGACGCGTGGAGAGCACGCCGTCGTCATCGATCGCGGGAAGCGCCGCGTGTCCCGCTTCCGCAGCGAACGCGCCGAGATCAGCGGCGTGGGCGTCTCGGAGTGCCTCAGCCAGTCCATCGGGCTCAAGAGGCCCGGTGAAGCCATCGGGTGGCAGGATCGAAACGCCGTCTCCGATTGTCCACGAGCCGTCCCAGAGTCGCGTGGCGAACTCGTCGTCGACAACACCGCGTGCTACGACAAAGCGCCGCGATTCGCGCGCCAATCGATTCGCGGCGAACACAAGACCGCTTTCGGCAGCGCCCTGTGCGCGCATCGCAAGAATGGCGCCATCGGCCGAACGCACATTTCCCTGCGCGACCACCGCCATCGATGCCGCCAGCGATCCGAGCACCACCAAGAGAAGGAGCGCGAAGACGCTTGCGATACCTCGACGTACGCTGCAACGACGCGATGCCGCCTTCGCGCCGCGCGCGTTCGCTGCGACGCCGCGTGTCGAGTGTGTCGCCCTGTGTATCAAGTCGAGCGTGCTCATCGAGGTGCAATCCAAGTCACACGTGTGAACTCCTGCGGTTCAGTGTCATCGTTCAGTCGTCGCTCAACGATCACCGTCACGCGCATCAGATCACTCCCACCATCTGCGACGGTTTCCGTGAGATCAAAGGGATTGATGTTCTCCACGAAGACGCGCTGTCGCCAGCCAGCCATATCTTGAATCGGTACGCGCAGTGCGTTCAGCGGGCCGGTACCGTTTGCAGAGTCAAAAACGGCGCCGTCGAAGTCATCAAGATCATCGAAGTCGTCCACGGCGACTTCGTCGGGCTCCGGACCCCAAACATCGTCGTTCGTGACGGGGTCACGCTGCGGAAGACCAAGGACAAGCTCGCGCAGTTCGACTCCGAGTTGTTGCCCGATCGCGGCCTGCGCAGCCCAGTCATTTTGCGTATGAAACGCTCGCTGCGCGCCCATGATTGCCACGATGCCACTACCCACGATCATGGTGGCGATCATTGCCTCAAGCAGCGTGAAGCCGCGCGAGTAACTGCGAGGTTGTGTCATACCACGCACGCTCATTTTCCAGTCACCAGGCTCGACATTTTGAAGATCGGCAGAATGATCGCCATTGCAATGAAGCCGACAACGGAGCCCATCAATACGATCATGATCGGCTCGATCATTCCGGTGACGGCCTTGATCGCGTCCTTCAGCGTCTTTGCATAGAACACGCTGACCTCGTCGAGAACCTCTCCGAGTTTCCCTGATTCTTCGCCCGCGGCAACCATCTGAACAACTGAGCGGGGGAGAAGTGGACTTCGCTGCAGCTGCACTTGCAACTGTTTGCCCTGCCGCACTGATGCATGCACGCTTCGCCACACGTTGCGGTAGTGCCGATTTCCAGCGATGTCGCCTGTGATTGAAATCGTGTCCAGCATCGGAACACCCGCGTTCAAGAGTTCTCCCATGGTTTGGAGCGAACGACTCAGATAGAGCGCGCGGAACATGCGCCCGATGATCGGTGCGGAGATCTTGAAGCGATCCCACCAGCTTCCGCCAAGTTCAGTGCGGATACCCGCGAGAAACGCAAGAAGGAGTACAGCCACGCCGCAGAGAATCGCCCACCACCACGTGATCATGAACTGTGAGAGCCCGAGTAGAAACACGGTCGGACCTGGAAGCGCAGCTTCTTTGCCCTTGAATACGCCCGCGAAACTCGGCAAGACAAAGGTGAGCAGGAAGATCGTTGTTGCAATCGCCATCGTGGCGATGATGCCGGGGTAGATGCTGGCGCCGATGACCATTCGACGCGTTTCCATCTCTTGGGTGAGATAGTTCGCAATGCGATCCAGCATCTTCGCGAACGAACCCGACATCTCAGATGCGCGCACCATGCTGACGTAGAGAGGGCTAAAGAGCTTTGGATGGCGGCCAATGGCATCGGAGAATTGCTTGCCACCCTCAACGTCCGCTTTGATGCTCAGGAGAATCTTGCGGAACTTCGGATTCTCAACTTGCTCAGCAATTCCCTCAAGCGCTGTTCGAATGGAGATTCCCGCGCGAATCATGACCGCGAGCTGCGTGGTGAAATCGAGAATGTCTTTCTTCGACGGGCCACTCGACCACGTTGCCGAATCAGTCAACGTGGCGAGGCTCGCCCACGAGTTCGAACCGGCTGTGCGTGCGGCTGCAGGGACAAGGGTGAGGATGTGATCGCCGCGATTGCGGAGAGCGAGCGCAGCACCCGCTGCGTTCTCAGCGGCGACAACGCCCTGCACGACCTCGCCGCGGGGATTGCGAACTTGAAAGCGAAACTGCTGCGCTGTCATCGTCTTACCTCATTGTCCATCCGCCGCCGACGCCGTTGCCGTCACTGTGAACTGTCTACCGTGCATGAGCTGTTCGGCCACATCTCACGCCGCGGCAAGTCGTCCCAGTTTCTCAGGCGAACTCGACTTGGCGAGCGCGTCTTCGCGCGTGATCATGCCGTTGTGATAGAGCTCAGCGATCGCAGTGTCGAGCGATCGCATGCCAGCGGCGCGGTTCGTCTGAAGCACATTTGCGATTTCGAACGTACGCGCCTCGCGAATGATGTTGCGAACCGCTGAATTGCACAGCAGTACTTCAATCGCTGGCACCATGCCGTCTTTGTCAGCACGGCGGAACAGGGTCTGGGAAACAACCGCCTGCAGTGTGTTTGCCAGCATGGCGCGAATCTGATTCTGTTGACCCGATGGATACATGTCCACGATGCGCTCGACCGTTTGTGCGGCGTTCACGGTGTGCAGCGTCGAGAGCACAAGATGCCCTGTTTCTGCAGCAGTGATTGCAAGGGCCGCCGTTTCAAGATCGCGCATTTCGCCCACGAGAATGATGTCTGGATCTTGACGCAGCGCGTGCTTCAACCCGCTGGCAAAGCTCGGCATGTCGCTACCGAGTTCACGCTGCTCAATCAGGCAATTCTCGCTTTCGAAGATGTACTCAATCGGATCCTCGAGCGTGATCACGTGCTTCTTCGAGCGATGGTTGATTGCTTGGATCATTGCGGCGAGCGTGGTCGACTTGCCTGAGCCCGTATCGCCGGTCACGAGCACAAGCCCGCGTGGAAGGCGGGTGAGGCGTTGAATCACATCGGGAAGATTGAGTGTTGCAAGATCGGGAACAGCGGTGCGAATCGCGCGCAGTGCCATGGCAACCGATCCCCGTTGCAGGTGCGCGTTCACGCGGTAGCGCCGGAGATCTGGAACCGCGTACGAAAAGTCGAGGTCGTGCACCGAATCAAATCGCTGCAGTTGCGCAGCAGTCGCGATTGTCTCAAGGATGTAGCGCATTCCCGCTGCAGAGAGATCGGTGAGCGGTAGTACCTGCATCACCGTTCGGCAGCGCACCATCGGGGGCATTCCGGCCACGAGGTGGATGTCGGATGCATCGAGTTCGTTCGCGCATCGCAAGATATCGTTGAGTTCTGAGCAGTCCGGCACAGGTGAACCTCCGTTGGGCGAAGGGGGCATCGGCAGGAACTGCGTGGTTGGTGAGTGCTCCGACGCGCGAGCAATCGGTGCGGTTGATTCCGCGCAGCATGGAAGAATGCGGCGGGTTGTTCCGGTTGTGAGGTCTGCACAAACAACGCCACATGCGCGGCGCGCGCGTGGGGGCAGCGCATCAGGAGCCTGTCGCAGAACGCGCCATGAAGTCTCTATTGGGCTTGCCGGATCACGTCGCCGTCGCCGGAGAACTCGCTGCGCGTGTGCAGAATGCCGGCTTCGTACAGGATTCGCGCGAAGGACTGTGGGTCACGGAACTCGACCTTCCCCGTGACGCGCCACGCGCCGCCATCGACCAAGCTTGCAGTCGGGACAACAGCGGGTATGCGCGCCTCAATGGTGCTTCGGGGCGGAAGCGCACGCAATGCGGCCCACTTTCCGCCGTAGCCGGAGCCATCGGCCAACGACAGTATGTAGTCGTACTCGATCAGTTCGACTTCGTCGTCGCCCGGGTTCGTGAGCGCGAGTGTGATATCGACACGGCTCGTGCCGCCGGCCGATTCAACCACTTGGACATCGGTGGCGCGGGCGACAGGACGCACGACCGTGCAACCGCTGAGAAGCGCAAGTCCGGCGAGCACTGCCGCACTCCGCGTGGCGCACCGAGGGGTGAAACAAGTGGCGAAAATGGCGGCGAAACTTCGGGTGTACCCGCGCATTCCGGGCGGACAGGCGCAAGTCGACGGCATGGGTGCAGCGGCGCTCATTCGGCTCTCAATGTAGCAGGAGGTGCGTCGCCACGGGTCGCGCAGGCGTCGCCACGGGTCGCGCATGCGTCGCCTCGGGTCACGCAAACTGTACCCCATGGCAGGAGAGCCGCTACGCTTCACACGATGTCGCCGTTTTCGAGATTCCGCGCATCTTCACGAGGTCTGCGTCAGGCCACTCGACTGCTGCCATCCTCCAAAGCTTCGGCGTGGATGGCGACGATTGCGTGGTGCGTCGTTGGCGGAACCGTGCCGATCGAAGCCGCCGCTGCGCCGCAGCAACAGGAGGTTGTCCCCTCGATTGCCGATTCGCCGACGGCGCAGACGCTGTTCGATGACGCGCGGGCGCAAGCTGCGGCGAATCCAGCGGAGGCCGCCCGTTTGGCGCGTCGGTTGCTTGATGAGTACAGCGCACGTGTTGCGCGCGCCGATCCCGAGACGCAAGATCTTTTTGCATCGGTCGCGGACTTGACCGATCGTTTCTTACTTGAGCATCCCGCCGTGTTGGAGCGATTCCGCGATTCTGAGTCGCGTGCGGCCGAACGTTTGCTTGCAGACGAGGGCGCAGACGTCGTCGCGACCCGCCGACGTTGGACGCGGGCCGGCCTTGTCGCCACGCTGACACTCGCGGAGCGTGCGCTCATTGCGGATCGCGCCGAGGAGTCGCTCGCGCTTCTGCGCCGTGTTGATCGTCATCCAGATCTTGCGGGTCGCGAACTCGTGGCGCATCTGGCGCTCACGGCGGCCGCGCTCCGGCGTATGGGCGCATCCGCAGACGACAGCTTCGCTCGGCTCGAGGAACTCTCACGTTCCGCGGATTTCAATCCGGATCTTCGCGAAGATCTCGCACACGCAACCGCGCAGGCGCGCGCAACGGCGCCGCGCGATCGTCGAACGCGTGTGCGCTCTCCGCTCATCGCGGGTTCGATCACCGAAACGCCCGACGCATCGTGGCGCGAGATCTGGTCGGTCGATCTCGACGGCACCCTCTTTCGAAGGCTCTTTGATGGCCCGATCACAGCGATTTCGCCTCGCGTGGTGGAGCGCGCCCGCAACGACGCGAGTTGGATGACCGCGGCTCCCACGATTGTTGGCCGCACGATTTATGTGAGCGAGGGGCAGCGCGTTCGTGCGATCGACGCCGATTCGCGCGACCAGTTGTGGAGCCGCGATCTCGGTGCGCCTGGAATTGACCGAGATACCGGTGGCGTCGGAGATCTCTCTGCGTTAGCCGTCGATGCCAACGCGATCGTCGCCTATGAAGGTCACGCCTTCGCAGCGTCGCGCAGTGGACCGTCGCGAATCTGGTGCCTTGATCCGATCGATGGAAGGTCGCGTTGGTCGATTGACCTCGACGGTCACGAAGGGCGCGAAGATTTCACGGGTCTCTTTCCGGTGGGTGCGCCACTGTTGTTCGACTCTGCGATTGTGGTTTGCGCGCGGAAATCGACCCAGCGGTTGGAGCAGGTCGACTGGCTTGTTGCACTCAATCGCGATGATGGGAGCGTTCGTTGGGCGACCTCAATCGCGGGGGCACCCGGCATGCGCATCATCATGGGTCGACGCCACGCGGGCATGGTGGCAGATGGCGATGCGGTTGTTGTTTCGACGCCGCTTGGCGTCACGGCGCGCGTGCGCATTGGTGACGGTGCCATCGAGTGGCTTCGACGCGTGAGCGTACCGCTGCGCGAGTCGCGTTCTGGAATCGAGCCGTGGGAGGCCGCACATCCGGTGGTCGCCGCCGGAAAGGTTCTGACGTTCTCGCCCGATGGCACGGAAGTTGTCGCACTCGATCACGCAACTGGGCGATTGCTCGGTTCACGCCCAATTGGCCCAGAAACCGCGTGGTCTGAGCCTCGCTATCTCGTCGCGACCGAACTTCCGCAAGCGGAGGGCGGTGGTGACAACGCAACACCGCGCGCCATCGTGTTGGCGGTCGGAAGCGACATCGTCGCGTTCGACGCGCGCGACCTCGAGACGCCGCTCTGGCGCTTCTCGAAACTTGTTCGCGACGCGGGCATCGAGCGTGAAGGCATGGACAGCCGATCGGGTGTTCGCGGCCGGGTGAGCGTGGCTGGCAGCGGGGTGCTTGTTCCGGGACTCACGGAGTTCGTTGTGCTCGATCTCGCAAGCGGCGCGATTCGCGCGCGAATTCCCGGGCAGGGGCCGGCGAACGCCGTGTTGGCCGATGATCGAATCGTGGCGGCTGGTGACGACGCGCTTCGCGTGCTCATGCCGCCCGCGCGCGCTGAGAGCATCTTGCGTGAGCGGCTCGCAGCGTTCCCGAATGATCCTGGAACGGCGCTTGCGCTCATGGAACTTGCACGTGCAACCGCTCGGCCGGCACTCGCGCTTGAGGCTGCCACAACAGCGCGCGACGCCCTTCGACGCGCCGGCGGCTCGGACGCCGTGCGCGAGGGGCTTCTCGAGGAGTTGATCGCGCTCGCAGACGAGTCGCCTGAACAAGGCGAGGCCGCATACGCGCTGATCGCCGATGTTGCCGACACGCCACGTCTGCGCGTTCGCGCACTGTTGGCGCGCGGCGACTTCCTGCGCGCGAACGGCGCGCCGCGTGACGCAGTGCGCGTATGGAGCGATCTCGCGGCCGATCCGGCGCTTGGCCTCGAGTTTGTCGAACGCACGGGTGTGGCCCGCGCTGCGCGCACAGAGGCCATCACCCGAGTCGCCCGCGCGGCCGCGCGCGACGCCGAGATCACCGCGCGCCTCGACGATGACGCGGCACGCGCGCTCGCAGAGCAGCGCGCGCAAGGCGCAGATGTCGATGCGCTCCTCGCCTTCGCGAACCTCCATCCGCGCACCGCCGCAGCGGCCGACGCCGTGCTGGCCGCTGCCCCATCACTCGGTGTTCGTCGAACGTCACGCGCACTCGAGGCGCTTCTTGCGGATCTGCTCGTGCCGCCCGCGCGCGTCGAACTTGCGGATCGAGTGGCCGCCGCACTCGCAGCAGTCTCCGCCGCTGAACCAAACCCACAGTCGCTGATGCGCATCGAGCGACGGGTTGCCGAACTCTTGGTTGCCTCGGGGCTCGAGCGCGCACAACTCACGGCGCTTCCAACGCGCCTTCCCCGGGTTGGCCTTGTGCCCGGCACCGGTCGCGATCTCAGGGCTCGGTTGGCGCGTTTCGCAGGAAGCGCACTCAAGTCGCGCCGACCAGATCTCTTGCTTGTCATCGGCGATGGAGCGCTGCAGCGCCTCGACCTCACATCGCTCGATCCGACTTGGCGGCTTCGTCTCGATGACCGCGATCCCGTGATCCTCCACGCAGGCGAGCGGATTGTGGTGTGGCAATCTGCGCCAAACTCAGGCGAAACAGCGCTCATCGTTGATTCGGCAACTGGCGCGGTTGAGCGGTCAACTCCGCGTCTCGACGAGATGTGGATGGGAGCAGCGCGGCAGAGCGAGCGGCCGGGAGCGTCGACCGGCCCGGACGGAGCAGCCTTCGTTTCGGCGCAGGTGCTTCCGCTGTGCGATGGTCCAAATCTCATTCTCGTCCGTCGCAGCGGCGACCTCGCGCGCTACGCCGTCGCCGAGCCAACCGCAGAGCCAGTTCTCGTGCGCGGGATTCTGGAGCAGGTCTTCGCGGCCTCGATGCACGACGGTTTCTTGACGCTCGCGGGTCGCGCGGTCGGGGCGTCGGATCTCAGGCCAACGGTTTGCATACTCGATGCCGCCACGCTTGAAGAACGCGTGCGCATCGAGCCGGAATCCGGCGAAGACGTCCGCTGGGCCTTCGCCACCGCGATCGGCGAGATCTTCCTCGGCACTGCGATGGGCGTTGAGCGTTGGACGATGGGCGTCGACGGCATCGCCAGGCCGGTTCTCGTGACGCGCGCCACAAGTTGCGGCGTTGCATCTGGCCCGAACCTCCTAGGCGCCAATCTGATGTTGCTCGATCGCAACGACCAGCCGCTTCGTCTCCCGATCTTCGAAGGCGAGCCCGAACCGATCGAGCTTCCGATCGTGACCGCGTTCGGCTTCCCTTCGCTTCGGTCGTTGCTGCCGTTGGCAGAAGGGCTCCTCATCCACGCCGAGAATCGCCTTTTGCTTCGAGGCCACGGAGCTGATTCGCGCGGCGTTGACATGATGGCCGGTGACCTCAATCTCGTGTTCACGCTCGCGACCGAGTCCGGTCTGATTGCGCTGAACGGCCTCGGCGGGCGCCAGACGGCCGGCCCTGGCCTCGGGAACTTCCGGGTGGACTTCCCCTATGTCGCGCAGTTTCTCTCTCCGCGCGCTGGTCTCCGGCTGAGCGGGCTTCCGTTCGAGGTAACGTGCCCCAACCAACGCGCGGATCGGGCGTTCGTCGTCGATGGTTGGCTGCTGCTCTCATCAAGCCAAGGGACTGTTGCGGTCGCACTTCCGACCGGAGAGCCGCCAGATTCCGCAGGTGCGGCCAAGGATCCCGCTCCGGCTGTCAACCCTGACGGCGGCTGAACGACGCCGCTCTGCCCTCGGCTTCTCCCGCCCGAGAAACGAACGGGCCCGAGGGGCGCGTCCGGACCCCTCAGTAGGGGCTTGACAGCGACGCAACGAGACGCGACAACTCCCCACGCCTTCGCCCCCTCGGCACGGATGGCTCCTGAACGCGTGTTCGGAAGACCCGTCCCAACGCGCCGAGGCGGGATCAGGCGAAGAAATCTGCGTTCGACACAGGTTTCCTCTTCAGCCTTCCGGGCGTGATCGTCCGATAGAGGCAGCGGTCGGGACTTGCGTCGAACGCGCAGGAACCCGAAACAACTTCTACGACTCGCGTCGGTTGCCGCGAACTCGTCGAAGAGGAGGGTTCCGGGCCTCGTGTGGTCCGCGACACGGTAAGGATGCGTCGGCCTTTGTGTCTTCGCGGCGGTTGCCGAAAGCGCTCAGGCAAGATTGAGGACACGAACTGACCATGACACTGCTTCTCGAAGATGAACTCGTTGCCTCCAGCGCTCGTCGCTCCGCGCCTCTGACCTCTGGCGTGTTTGGCGTGCCAGCGCGCTGTGGTGTCGGACCCGCTGAGTTTGAGTCTTCTGCGTTCGGAGCGCCCGCATGGGGTTTCGCCTCTGGCACCTTCGCAGCCGTGATCGAAGCGCGTGACGAGGACGAGGACGAGGACTTCCAGCTCGACGATGACGACGACGACTTCGGCGACGAGGATGAGTTTGGAGACGAGGATTCCGACGTCGACGAGGACGAGGACGAGGACGAAGACGAAGACGAGGACGAGGACGAAGACGACTTCGATGATGTCGAAGAAGAAGAAGAAGAAGAGGAAGAAGAAGAGGAAGAGGAAGAGGAAGAGGACGAAGACGAAGACGAAGACGACGCGTTCGGCGACGAGGAGGATGACTTCCTCGACGACGAAGACCTCGACGACGAAGATGAGTGAATCGTCGAAGCTGTGCGCGACTTCGCGGATACGCCTTTCGGCGTCTGCATGACACGACACGTGCGTGAGGCCGACACGGCGCATCTTGTGCCGTTCACCCAGCGCTCACGTCAGGATTGATCGCAGCAAGATCGATCGCAGCACGTGATCGGCGACCAAGCCGCGCCGACGTCCATCTCGCGTCGATGCGCGCCGTGCTCAGTTCAAGATACGCGCCAACCAGATCCGCACCCCGGGCGGTTCAGGTTCGAACAAGAGGAGCGCGGGCTGACCCTCGAACATTCCGAGTGATCGCGGTACCGCAACCCGATTCAAGATCTCAACGCCTGCGCCACTGAGGACGGGCGCAGCTTCGGTTGTCGTGAGGTCGGTGGAATCACGCGCGCCTCCCGTGTCGGTTCGAATGCGAACCCGACCGCTCTCAAGCACTGCAATGCGACGCTCATCCACGCGCGCGATCGCCAACGTCCCGCCAGGAACACCGCGCAATCCATCAACCTCATTCCAGCGCGCAATCGAGCGAAGCGTGGGATGGAAGAAGAGATAGTCGCGCCCCTCCGCCGATTGCCGCGTGCCCTGAGGGGTGGTCATCTGTGTTGCCGTGGTGTCGTCGCCTCGGTCGGTGACAAAGAGCCTCGTGAGCCCTTGCGACATGGTGCTGTCATCGGTCGGATCCATCGATCCAACTTCCACGATGCCGTCGCGAAGGAGAAGCGCAAACACGCGCGATCCATCCGCACTAAACGAGGGGAAGAGCGCGCTGCGCATTCCGTCTGCCGGAAGTCGGGCGGTGCGTCCATCGCGTTGTACGATGAGATCGAACCTTCGCTCCGCGATCTCCCGTCGCGAGAATGCGAGTTCCGCATTTGGGCCGAGCGCCGCGAACGCATTCACCGCTCCGTCTTGAACAAGCCACTCAGGCTCGTATCCACCGGCTCCACTCTCGGTGCCCCAACCAATGCGACCAATCCATCGCGCACCATCAGGTCGCGGACTCTCCACCAAGAAACCGCGCGAATCGGCGGATCGCCCGAGCACAAGTCCAGCTGCGGTTTCGCCGAGGCGGATGATGCCGTTCGGCTGCAAACGATAGAGCGCCACGCGAGACGCGCGCGGAACCTGTTGCAGCGGCCGTGCAAGCGCCGTAGCCAGATCGGGTGGCGTCCCTGTTTGAACCGCCATCCAGTTTCCGCAGGGCGAGAGAATTGGCAGAGTGAAGCCATCGGTCGCAACCGCGCCGAGGTTGCGCAGATCAAGCCGCACGGCAGCGTCACCAATCGGTGCAGGCATCGATCGACCGGGCGTCGGCGCGTCGGACACCCGCGGTCGATTTGCGGCGGGCGATGATGCAGCGTTGCTGCGCGTCGCACGTCCGTCTGGCTCAACGGTTGTGGTGGTCGTCACGCACGCTGAGAGTGACAGCACGCCCAACAGCGACGCGCACCGAATCCAATTCGTCGCGCAATTCGTCGCGCAATGCGTCACGCAATGCGTCACGCACCGAGGCACGTGGGAAACCCCACGGCCAACCGCAACAATCGCGCGTTGCAGCGAGAACCCGCCCGCACGCATGACGCGCGACGCGCTCACGGAACCTCAGGCGTCGCGTTCGCCGGCACTTCCGCGCCGCTTCCCGCTGCATCCGCGCTCGAGCCCGCAGTCGCGTCCTCATTCTCTTTGATGCTCTTGAAGAACTCGCTCTCCTGAAGAAGTTCGCGTGAACCCTTATCCAGCGGTTCTTGCAAGAGACGGAGACGTTCGCGCTCGGCCTTGTTGAAGTTCGAGTCGTTCGCGTCGGGGTTCTGCACCACGATCGGCACGAGGAACACCACGAGTTCCACAACCTCTTTCGAGCGATCGGTCGAACTGAACGCAGCGCCGAGAATCGGGATATCGCCAAGGAACGGAATGCGGCGGTTGATCTGCGTCTCCTGCTCGCGACGGATACCGGAGATCACAATTGTCTGCCCACTCTTCACCGTCACCGTTGTGTTCGTTTCGCGACGATCAACAACAGGATTCGAGTTGATCGTGGTGGAGGAGAGATTCGACAGGAGGATCTTGACCTCCATCGCCACGTTGTTTTCTTGCGTGATGCGCGGACGCACATTCACACCGACACCCACGAATTGCTGGTTGAAACTCGTCGTGGTTCCGCTTGTTCCGAAGCCAGACGTCTCACCCGTAAGGAAGGAGACGTCGCTGCCGGCCTCAAACTTCGCTTCCTTGTTGTCCGACGTGAAGATGCGCGGCTGCTGCAGAATGCGCACGCTGTTGTCGGTGGAGAGAGCTTGCAAGAAGAACGCGAGATCGTTCGTAGTCGAGATCGTGAGCGAGCTCGACTCAAACCATGGGCTTGCGAAATTGCTTGAACTGCTGCCGCTTCCGCCCTTCTCAAGTTCAAGTCCGATGCTGCCCGTGACTGAGTTCTCTGTGCCATTGAGTGGGCTTGCGAAGTCGCCCTCGCGACCAATGCGTGCGCCCCACGAGAACCCGTCGCCCACCTTCACTTCTGCAAGCACCGCGGTGATCATGACCTGCCGTCCAGGCTTATCGAGGTCCTCGATGATCTTGATGACTTCCTTCTCGACTTCTGGCGGCGCCATCACCAGCACTGAGTTCTGCGATGCATTCGGCACAATGCGGCTGCGCCCGATGAGCGCACTCAGCTCGCCCGCCGATTCGCCGCCCGGTCCGCTGCCCGCACGACCGCCTTGCCACGGGAATTGGATCTGATTACCCGCATCGCGCCCAGCCTGCCCGCCCGCGGCAGAGTCAGCCTCGCCGCCGGTGAGCGAGAGGCCGCTGAGACCTTCCTCGGGCAGACGAAGTCCGCCACCCTGCGAACCGCTCTGGGCAAGCAACGTGTTGAGGATCTCGCTCAACTCAACTGCACTCGCGTGCTTGAGCGGAACATTCTTCGGAATTCCAGAGCTGAACGGTTGGTCGAGCTGGTCAATCCACGCGTCGAGCCACGCGAAGTTGTCGGGCGTCTTCGAGATCACGACCAAGCGATTCGAATCGGGATACGACTCGATCGAGAAGATGTTCGCGACCGCTGCTGTCGCGGAACCATCGCCGCCACCGCCTTGTGGCGCCAACGCACGGCCGCCAGCAATCGCACGACTGGTGGTCGAGGCGCGCGAGCCACCGCCGAGGAGCGTCGAGAGGAGATCACGTACCTTCGCTGGATCTGCGTACTTCAGATCGTAGGTCTTGAAGATGCTGCCCTGCGCGTTCGGTGGAAGATCCCAAGCGGTCGCAACAAGCCGTCGGATTTCTGCAAGCCGAGCCGGAGTGGTGCGAACGGTGATTGAGTTCATCGATGGCAGCACGCTGACGATCGGGCCACCACCAACACCGCTGGCCACCTGCCCGGGTGCCTGCGGTACGTTTGGTTGGCGACCTTGGCGACTTGCGGTTCGCCCTCCACTTGCCCGGCTCGAGCCACTTCCGTCATCGCTGAAGAGTTCGGAGATAAGGTTCGCAATCGTGGTTGCGTCTTGATACTGCAGACGGAACGTCTCCGTCGCGAAATCGTTCCACGACGGAATATCAAGCATGTTGATCAGGGTCTGGACCTTCTTGGCCAAACCGACGTCACCGCTCAGAATGATCTGATTCGAGCCACCGTCAGCCGAAAGCTTCGCATACTCCTCTGGAAGCAAGCCCTCGATTCGCTCGAGGACATCTGCTGCACGCGACTGCTGCAGGCGGAAGACCTTGGTGACGAAAAGGCCGTTGTCCGGCATCGTCATCACATCTTCTTCTGGCCCGAGCACAACACCGGGCTGCGTCTTGGTGAGGTCGGTGAGCACACCGAGGAAGATCATGTCTTCCGTCTCGGTGACGGCGATTCCGTTCATCTTCAGCGTCTGGTAGAGGAAGTCGAGCGCTTGGCTCTTCGGAATCTTGCGCGTGCCCACAATGTTGAGCTTGATCTGCGCAAGGTCATTCACCTTGTACGAGACGTGCTTTCCGGTCCACTCGAAGATGATGGGCACCACCGCGTCGGCCTTCTCGTCTTTGAGCGAGATGGAGACGAGTTCGTCGTCAATCGCGCCGCGCCCTTCGCGGCCGCCTCGAAGTTTCGACGGCGGTGTCTGCGCTGGCGTTCTCGGCTCGAGCGTGGACAGTGTGCGCGGATCACTTGGTGCCGGCGTCACATCGCGCTGCGGCTCAGGTTGCGGCGCAGGCGCGGGATCAGCTGGCGGCTGCGCGGGATCAGTTGGCGGCTGCGCGGGATCAGCTGGCGGCTGCGCGGGGGCAGGCGCAGTCTCACCCTGCTTCGGGGTTGGCTGCGGAGCGGCAGCCGGGCGCTCAGCATCGGCGCCCGCCATGGGCAGTGCAAGGAAGCCCGTCGTCGTCACAATGGCCGTCAAGCGGACGATTTCGGTCAAGGTCATGGCGGCGGGGAGGGTTCGATTCAGACGCACAGGGCTGGCTCCGGGACAGGCTTGGTCTCTGACGTGTGGTTCATGGCAGCCGCCATCGGACCCGCGCGCGGGCGAGGGCGGCATCTGCATCGGTCTATGAGTTTCCGTTGATGCGACGCAACAGCATCACCCGCTCGTGGTTCATTCGAGCTCGGTTGTGACTGTCCACGCTCCAGTTGGCGGTCTCATCGATCTCAGCGAGGGCTTCACGGGCTTGATCAATGGTCATGGCCGCGATCTGTTCATCGGATCGGCGCGGCGGGAGATGCGCTCGATCGACATACTCCACGCCCGCACCTTCGCTCGCGGGTTCGTCTTCGGGCGGTTCGAATCCGGGCGGCGGAACCTCTTGCGGCTCCATCGCGGGAGACGGCAGACCCGACCCTGGCGCGCCACCATTCGGCGTTGGTTGCCCAGTCGCCGGGCGAACGATGCGCCCCTCTTGCGTGACCGGTTGCGTCTTGGGCGATCCATTCGGCCCAAGTATCGGCGCTGCTTGCATCGGCGCCGCTTGCCCGCCCTGCGGCACGCCAGCATTTGGACCAACACTGCCCGGCCCGATGCCGAGTTGGTTTGCGCCAGCGCTGTTGATTCCACCGGCACTGCCGCCTTCGGAAGCGACCCCCTCGGCCTTGATTCCTCGGGTCGCACCCGCTGTGGTCGCGGGTCGAAGCAGTCGCTCGTCGAAGCGAGTCCAGAACGGCACGGTGTACGTGCCGCGCATGTGCTCAACCTCAACCGAGTATGGCGCGTTCACGCTCAGCACCTTGATGCCGTCCGAAGACTCGCCAACTCGAATGCGAATCGAGCCGAACGCCACAACGTCGCCGATCACGCTCGTCGGCGCAGGGCCTGTGTAGGTTGCCGGTGGTGGCGGCGGACCCGGATCGGGTGGCGGCGGCTCAACGGGCTTCGGACGCTCAACAATGACCGGCTTCCGTACAGGCGGCGGGGGCAGCGTGTACACCGATCGACCATCGAACCGCCGTCGGCTTGTTTCGAGGAAGGCATCGCTCTCTGTGGCGAGCGCAGCGAGTGGATCGGCCGCGCTCTCGTCGATACCAGGCAGCACCGCAGCCTGACCGAGTGTTCCGACGGCGCGTGCCACGGCAACAACGGCGACGCCAATCGCCACCACTGAAACAGCAAGCGGGGCTGTGACCCGGAATCCCGGCGGAAGGCCGTTGAGTTGGTTCTTGATCGAATCGATCATGACCCGCCTCCCTGCGGCGAAACGCCCCAGCGCTCAATCGTGACCGCAGCAGAGACACGCCGCGTCTTATTGCTGTAGCTCAAGCGGAGGTCGGTGATGGCATCAACCTCCGGACTTCGCTCGAGGTCACTGATGACACCATTGACAGTCTCGCCTGATGCCTCGAACTTGAGTTCCGCGATGGTGCGACGCATGGTTCCGTTCAACTCCGCAGCCACGATCGGCAGAATGTTGCCCGCGAGGCTCTGCGACGAGCGCACGTCGAAACCGTACTGCGAGATCCCGCGCTTGCCCAAGATGTCCGCAACCGAGTTGGCGAACTTCTCCTTCACGGCCGCTTCGCGACCAGGAACGCTGTTGGGGCCGTACACAACCACTCGGTCTGCGATGGTCGAGGGAAGATCGTTCGCGCGCCGCGCCGAAGCCTCGAGGAGCGACGCGGTTCGATCGGCGCGGGTGTTCAGTTGCTCCACGCGCGGGCCAATCACTTCTCGGAAGAAGAGCAGCACACCGGCGCCGATTGCAGCGAGCGCGATCCACTTTCCAACGCGCGGCAGCGCTTCGAAGCGATCAACGGCATCTTGGGCGAGATCGCGCCGCGCCGATCGGCCGCGTGCAGTTGCGGGAAGAGCACCAGAGGAAGCCGCGGTCGAATCCGAGGAGGGTAGGGGAGTGGTTGGCGGAACAGTCACAGGGCGTTGGCTCGAGATCGGGTTCGTACGACGCGCGCGGCATCGGCACGGGTCATGAAGAGGGCGATTGTGGGCGAAACGTGGTCGGTGCGGTGCAGGAAACTCAGTGCGCGTGTCGCGATGTGCGCGTTCAATTCGAAGTGCTCCGGAGGGCGGCGAGGATGCGGTTGAAGTCGGCGTTCAGCCGCGCGCGCGTCTCTGCGTCAAGTTCCTGTCGGCGCGCTGCAACCGCATACTCCGACAGCTTCGCGCGGAGTTCCGGCTTGCTCATGGCGGCAATCTGTTCATCGGTCACCGTCTCAGGAACTGCGAGATTCGCCTGAGACGCCGCACCTGGTCCGCCACCGGCTCCGGTTCCTACACCCCCGGTCACCACCGGGCGCGGCTGCTCACCATCGGCCGAGGATGGACGGCGACCAATGCCGCGATCGGGAAGGGCAGGGCCGTCGTTGGCGCCCGGCGCACGTTCGGCAGAGTCGTTCGCGGTCGCAAGCGGTGTGCTCGGCGGCGCGACGCGGCCAAGGCGGGATGACGCATCGCGATCCGCTTCACCACGCGCTTCACCACCCGATGCACCCCCCGCGGCCTCATCGTTGCGGGCAAC
>JBILDS010000346.1:0-2519 GCA_044352505.1 Phycisphaerales bacterium | reverse complement strand
GAAGTGGTGGCACCCATTTTGGCTGTCGACTCGGGCGGGGTTGTGCTCGGGCTTTGCCCTCGGCAGCGACATCGCCCGCGAACTCGACAACGGCCGCGCCGAGCGCGCAGCGCGAGCGGAGAACTGTCGCAACCATTTGGTTCGTGCTCGCGGCTTGAACTCGCGGCTTGAACTCGCGGCTCGAACTCGCGGCTTGAGCTCGCGGTTCAGGCTCAGCTCACGCGAGCCCGCGGCGGCGGATTGGAATCGATCGCGGAACGGCGGTTTCAGCCTCGTCGTCGCGTCGCGTGGCGCCGCGGTGGCCGACGTTCGCAGGCTCGTCGCGCTCCTGCATCATGGAGCGCAAGAAGCGAAGCGGCTTCTCCTCGTTGATCTTCGCCTGAAGGCGACGGAGAGCCTCGACTTCGATTTGCCGCACGCGTTCGCGGGTGAGCCCGACCTCGCGGCCGATCTGCTTGAGCGTGAGGGGCTCCTTGCCCTCAAGGCCGTAGCGAAGGCGAATGACGCGCGCGTCGCGTTCATCGATCTGGTCGAGCAATTGGAGCACAAGCAGGAACTCCTCCCGCTTGGTCACAGACTCCTCGGGCTTGCCGTGGCGGTGATCCTCGAAGAGTTCGTGGAGTTCGGCGCCTTCGCCCGACTCGCCACCAGGCGATTGGCTCGGAGCGTTGTACGCCTTCAGCGCGCGGCGCACGACGTTCAACTTGCGTACCGGGATCTTGAGATCGTCCGCAAGCTCCTGCACCGTCGCCTGACGCCCGAACTGCTCTTCGAGCCGGCGTGAGGCCTCCTTGCAGCGCCCGATGAGATCCACCATGTACGCGGGGATATGAATCGGCTGCACCGCGTTGATGAGGGTGCGCTTGATCGCTTGCTTGATCCACCACGACGCGTACGTCGAGAAGCGCGCGCCCTGCGCGGGGTCGAAGCCTTCGACGGCTCGGATGAGGCCGATGTTGCCCTCTTCGATGAGATCCGCGAGCGAAAGGCCGCGATTCACGTAGTTCTTCGAGATCGAAATGACAAGACGCAGATTCGCTCGAATCATGTGCTCCTTCGCGGAGCAGTCGTTGTCATTGATGATGCGCCACCCGAGGTGCTTTTCCTCCTCTGCGTTGAGGAGGGGAACCTCGTTGATCTGGCGCAGATAGAGATGGAGATCCGACTGAAGAGAGGAACGACCCATGAACACCTCGCTCTCAGGCGCCTCCCGTAGATCCGGGCGACGCCAATACCGACGAGCACAACATGTGTCCCGACCTCAACATGCGCGCGGACGGCGCGAGCATGTCTACGGATCAACCCACGTCTGAGACGCACGTGTTTGGAGCGATCCCGAGAGAACGCACAGGAACGACCGCACCGCGATCGGCCCTTTCCAAACCCGTAACGCCGCACTTCCATGTGGGCGGACTCCGAGACGCCGACTGACAAGGGAAGATTCACGCTCCCTGCCACTCGACGGCTGACCGAGGACACAACCTCCATTCGGTGGGTCGGCTCAGCCTGGCCGACGCTTGACAGCATATCGAACCGTCTCGCGATGCCTAGGTGCGATCATGCGAGGTGGCGCGAAGTTTCCGTTTGTTTGGGGCGAAGGGCGGTGGCGGGGGTGTGCGGGGGAGCACGCGATCCGCGCGCCGCGCGAGGTGGAGAACGATGCTGGAACGGCCGATGGAACCGGTGTAGCGACCCAACGACCGGAACCAAGACGCCGCCAGGGGCGGGAGGCAGCAGTGGACGAAGCGACTGGCACCCCGCAGGATCTTTCCGCGTTTCTGGCAGCATTCCCGTACGTGCCCGGTCGCGTCCAGGCTCGTATGGTGCCGGCCCATGATGGCCGCACGGTCGTGCAGGTTCGAATCGAGCTTGGTGTACTGCAAATGGAGTACGAAGGCAGGCCTGACGGGCTCCCATCTGTGCTCGATGATGAGCGTTCACTGGCCGAGCCCTCGCATGCGGCTGACCTGCGCATTGAGGTCGCGCAGATCCAGCAGCGCGCCGTGGCGTTGCTTTCGCTTGGTGAACCCCAGCAGGCGCTTCGGGACTCAGATCGAGTGCTCAGCGCGCTTCGACGTCTTGCGCAGCAGGCTCCAGCTGCGGAGAGAGAGTGGGCGGAGGGTGCAAGGTTCTCGGCCCTTGTCTTCAGAACGCGCGCGGCGGTCGCTGTGTGTCTTCAACAGGGGCGTACGCGCGACGCCATGTCGGCGATCGATGGGGGACTCCAGCTTCTCGAAGTGCAGGCGGAGCGCCTCGGGATTGGGGAGCAATTCGACCGCCTCGCCGATGTGCGCGCGCTGCAGACGCTGCACGACTCGCTGCAGCCACAGCTGCCGCCAGCACAGCGCGCCGAACTCGAGGCGCGGCTCGCCGCTGCGGTCCGCGCGGAGAACTACGAACTTGCAGCAATCCTGCGGGACGAGTTGCGACGGATGTGACCGCTGCGGCCGACGGAACGCATGCGCTGCAACGCATGCGCTGCAACTGACGCGCTGCAACTCATGCGCTACAACTCATGC
>JBILDS010000345.1:0-2526 GCA_044352505.1 Phycisphaerales bacterium | reverse complement strand
GTGCGCAACAACGGCGGCGGGCACTGGAACCACTCAATGTTCTGGAAGTGGATGGCTCCGAAGGGCACCGGCGGATCGCCGAGCCCCGCGCTCGCGGCCGCAATCGACAAGGCCTTCGGTTCCTTCGATGGCTTCAAGGAGAAGTTCGCCGCCGCCGGCGCTGGTCGCTTCGGCTCAGGCTGGGCATGGCTCTGCAAGAACCCCGATGGTTCGCTTGCGATTTGCTCGACGCCAAACCAAGACAACCCACTGATGAAGGGAATTGCCGATTGCGGCGGCATGCCGATCCTCGGCTGTGACGTGTGGGAGCACGCGTACTACCTGCACTACCAGAACCGCCGACCCGACTACTTGAAGGCTTGGTGGGACGTGGTGAACTGGAACGAAGTCAACAAGATGTATGCGTGATTGACCGCACGCGGGTCGCTCGGGCTTTGCCCTCGACGACGACATCGACGACGACATCGACGACAACATCGACGACGACATCCGCGACAGATGCTCCGCGATGTCGCGTCATGTGCGCAACTTCGGAAGAATCGCCCGCAGCGCGTTACCGCGGTGGCTGCGGGCGTTCTTCTCGTCGCTCGACAGTTCCGCGCTCGTGCGGCCGTCGGGCAGCACCAGCAGCGGGTCGTAGCCGAAGCCGTTCGTGCCGCGCGGCGCGTGGCCGATCACGCCGTCGAAGGTGCCGCGCGATTCGGCGAGAATCGTGCCGTCCGGCCGTGCGATGCACAGGACGCACACGAATCGCGCCGTGCGCTGCGCATCGGCCACGCTTTCGAGCGACTTGAGCAGCTTCGCGTTGTTCGCGGGGTCGCGCTCGGCGCGCGTCGCGCCCTTGCCTGCGTAGTACGCGCTGTGCACGCCGGGCGCGCCGCCGAGCGCGTCGACCTCGAGGCCCGAGTCGTCGGCAAGCACCGTGCGGCCGAGCGCCTTCGCGTAGGCCACGGCCTTGATGCGCGCGTTCGCCTCGAAAGTTGCACCGTTCTCGTCGGGCTCGGGAATCCCAGCTTCGCCAAGCGGCAGGCAACTGATTCCGAGTTGTCCGAGAACGGCGCCGATCTCCTCGACCTTGTGCGGATTCGATGTGGCGATGACGAGTGATTTCATGCGATTGGCTCCGACCTCCTTGCGCGCGCTGTGATCCGCGACACGTTATCCGAGGAGGGCCTCGCCTTGAGAGGGATTGCTGGAGCCATCGTGACCGTTTCGCTCGTTGTGCCCATCGCGCACGGCGATCTCGTGTCGATGTCCGCCTCGCGCGACGCGACGCTCTACCAGTCCTCCGATGGTTCGCTCGCAAACGGCGCTGGCCAGTACCTCTTCGCAGGCAAGACCAACCAGAATCTCACTCGCCGCAGCGTGCTTTGGTTCGACATCGCCGCCTTCGTGCCGTCCGACGCGACCGTCACCTCCGTGCGCCTCATCCTCAATGTCACGCAGGCAAACGGCGGCAACCGCACGATGACCGTGCACCGCGCGCTCACGGCGTGGACGACAGGCGCGAGCGACCCGGACAGCACGGAATCATCGGGTGCACCAACGCTCGCGGGCGACGCGACCTGGCTGCACGCGAGCGCCGATGGCCTCGGCGGCGGCGTCCTCTGGCAGAGCGCGGGCGGAGACTTGGCTGCGGCGAGCGCGTCGCTTCTCACGACGACCGCCGGCCTCCAGACTTGGTCGAGCGCAGGCCTCGTCGCCGATGTGCAGGCGATCCTTGCGAATCCATCGGCAAATCTCGGCTGGTTCATCCTCGGCGACGAATCGGTCGCCGGCACCGCACGCCGCTTTGACAGCGCCGACAGTGCAGCATTCGGCGGCATCGTGCCGCGTCTCGAGATCGAGTTCACACCGATCCCGACGCCCGCCGCGGGCGCCGTGCTCGCGTTCGCCGCGCTCGCGCGCGCGCGTCGCCGCAGCTGAACGAACAATCCGCGATGAGCCGGTTGCGCGCGTCCGTCTGCGGATTTTTCTCACGGAGGCACGGAGGCACGGAGATCAGGGGAAGGCCAGCGTCACTCGTGCGGGCGGGCAGACGAGAGAGAAAGAGAGAGAGAGTGTGTGTGAGAGTTTGGGCGGAAGTCACAGCGGACAGAAACCCCGCCGTCGATGAACCCCATCAATCAACTACTCGCCCTCGCCCGGCGCGACAGAGTGCAAGACTTGTCCCCCGTGCCCCCGTGCCTCCGTGCCTCCGTGAGAGAATCCCTTAACTCAAGCCGCACGCCACGCGGCCCTCATCGGTAAGTCGGAACGCAGGACCCGTGCGTCCGTGAGAAAATCCCCAAGCCAAAGCCGCACACCGCGCCTCAGGTCTGCAGCACGCCCGTGCGGTAGACGCCGCTCTGCTGCGCCGGCGCCTGCGCGGCGACTGCGAGCGCGAGCTCGAGTTCCGCGCGCGTTTCCTTCGGATCGATGATGCGATCGACCCAGCCGCGGCTCGCCGCGTAGCGGATGTCCTGCTGCTCGTTGTAGCTCGCGGTGATCGCGGCGAGGAGCTGCTTGCGCATCTCTTCGTCGATC
>JBILDS010000344.1:0-2527 GCA_044352505.1 Phycisphaerales bacterium | reverse complement strand
GCCTGCCCGACGCGGTCGTCGCGTGCGTGGGCGGCGGGTCGAACGCGGCGGGCATCTTCCATCCGTTCGTCGAGGATGCGTCGGTGCGCCTGATCGGCGTCGAGGCCGGTGGCCGCGGCGCGAAGCCAGGCGACCACGCTGCCCCGCTCACCTACGGAACTCCCGGCGTCCTGCACGGTTCGCTCAGCTATGTGCTGCAGGACACCTTCGGCCAGACCGCGGATGTCCACTCGTGCAGCGCGGGCCTCGACTATCCGGGCGTCGGCCCCGAGCACTCGTGGTGGAAGGACACCAAGCGCGTCGAGTATGTCGCGGCGACAGACGCCGAGGCGCTCGAGGCGTTCCAGCTCTTCGCGCGGATGGAGGGCATCATCCCCGCGCTCGAGACCTCGCACGCGATCCACGGCGCGATCGAGGCCGCGCGCGCGATGCGCGCAGACCAGACGCTCGTCATCAATGTCTCGGGCCGCGGCGACAAGGATGTCACAGAGGTGATGCGGCTGCTCGGTCTGGGCTGACGCGCCACGCGCGCGCGCCGCGTTCACTTCTCCGAAGCGCTTTCGCTCACTTCTCCGAAGTGCCCTCATTCGAGCAGAGCCACTCAACCCAGGTCACAGGCCCCGGCGACCCGCCGTCGCGCCACTTCGGCTTCTCCTTGCCGTCACCGACGAATCCCGGCTTCGAGGGCTGCGTCGAACTCGTGGCATTCGTCTTCTCGTTCTTCCAGTAGCCAGGCCACCAGGTCGTGCGCGTATCGGTGTTGCCCCACTTCGCGGCTTTGCTCTTCGGCTCAGGAAGCACGAATGTCCATCCCGCTGCGCGGAGTTCCGCCGCAAGTGCCCGGTCGGCAGCAGGCGTGTCGCCCACCGGGCGCGGGCCACTCGCGTCGGCGTTGGTTGCAGCAGGCTTCGTGGATGGCTTCGTGGATGGCATCGTGGATGGCATCGTGTCCGCATCGCGGCCAGCCGCGGGTGCGCCCACGCCACGACCCTCCGTCGAAACCGCTTCATCCGCCGAAACCGCGCGCTTGAATGCACTCGCGGGCTTGTCGGGCGATGTCATGATTTCGATCGCGACCGGATAGTGATCGGCGGCGTATCCAATCGGCGGCGGATTCTCGTCGGCCTTGCGCCAGTCCCAGTCCGAGCCCGCGTGCGGCGTTCCGAGCACGAAGTACGAGCCGTCGACCGCATCGGCGGCGAGCCCCGGGCTCATCACGATGAAGTCGATCGAGCGTCCGCTCGCGTGGGTCACATACCGCTCGCGCTGCGCCTTCTTGTCGAAACGCCAGTCGTAGCCGCTCACAAGCCCGTCGTCAGAGATGCGCAGCGCCTTGGCGCTCATCGAGTTTGGTTGCGAGTTGTAGTCGCCCAGCACCGCCACGTTGGCGTCGGGGTTTCCCGCAAGGATCTCCTCGACGAACTGCTCCGTCTGCAGCGCCTCGAGCTCGCGCTGGTGGTCGAACGCGCCGGCCTTGAAGTGAACTACGAACACGGTCAGCGCATAGCCGTCCTTCGTCCTGAGATCGACCCGAAGCGGCGAGCGCTGAAACTTCTCCGGCATCGATCCACTCGGCTTCGCCCACGTGCCGCCCAGTCGCTTCGCCTCGGCATCGGTGCGGCGCGACTCCATGTCGCTGATCACGAGATCCTCGCCGGTAAAGACCTGCGCCTTCACGATCGGCACGCGTGAGAGCACCGACTGCTCGACGCCGCGGTAGTACGACACATCCTCACTCGCGACATAGTCGTAGCCCATCCCCTTCAAGTACTTGTCGCGGAACCACTCAAGGCACCGCTTCGACTCGATCTCTTGAAGACACAGGACATCAGCGTCGAGCTCGCGGATCGCCTTGGCGACCGCCTTCAGACGCACCTCGCTCGTCGCCTCCTTGATGTCGTCGTACTCGCCCGAAAGCGTCGGATCGTCGAAGTCGTCGAAGAGATTCTCCGCGTTGTAGGTCGCGAGACGCAGCGCGCCTTTCGTCTTCGCGCGCGCTTTGGGAATGCCGTAGGCAACTTCAAGCGGCTGAATCGAAGGCCGCGACGCGCGCTGGGTTTCCTGCGCAGAGGTCGTGGAAGAGACAAACGCAAGCGCGAGAAGCGCACAGACAACCGTCGTACGAAGCATGGGCGCAGTCTATCCGACGCCGAGTCTCACCGGCTCTGCAGCTCCTCGCAGATCCGCGCAAGAACCGATTCATAACTCGCCGCAAACGCGCCGTTTCCACTCGGGAACAGTGGCACCACCGCCACGCGTACCCCTTCTTTTTCAAGCTGCGCGCGAATCTCAGGGCCCGGCTCGTCTTCCCACAGCATCCACGCTGTCGGCAATGGCAGCGCCGCTCGAACCGCTCGGAACTTCGACCACTCTTCCTCGCTCGGCATTTCTCCGGGTTCCCAATGGACGCTCTCGAGTTCGATTCCAGCTGACTGTCCGAGATACTGGTACACGGGGTGCGACGCGAGCCATTTCGGTTCGAGCGACTGCAATTCGTCAAGCCGCAGCGCAATTCGACCAAACACCG
>JBILDS010000343.1:0-2564 GCA_044352505.1 Phycisphaerales bacterium | reverse complement strand
CCGCCGTGCGCGCACATGTCGCCCATGCGCGCCGCGGGCTTGTTGCCGATCATGACGCCGGTCGAGCCGAGCACGATGCTGTCGGGCGGGCCGACGCACACGCACATGTCGCCCATCACTGCGGCAGGCATTCCGCCGATGAGCACGGTCGGGCAACCGGGGCCGACCACCGGCCCGCCCACGTGCGGAATCGGCGGAACACCCGGTGTGACCATGGGGCACACATGCATGTCTCCGATTCTGGCGGCTGGCTTCGACATGGCTTCGTCCGTTCAGTTGATCTTGACGAGCGCGCCCTTGACTTCGTTGATGGCCGAGGCCTTCGTGGCGATCATCACGCCCTCAATCGTGACCTGCGCCGGCTCAAGCGTGATCTTGCTCGAGCCGACCGCGATCTCGATTTTGGTCATGGCCTTGATCGCGATCTCCTGCGCCGAAATCTCAAGCTTCTTGCTGATTTCAAGCGCACCCGCGCCACCGACCTTGACGGTCATGTCCTTGCCGATCTCGATGGTGGTCTTGTCGCCGACGGTGACCGTCTGCTCGCCCTTCACCTTCAGCGTCGATGAACCGCCGATTGTCTCGGTCTTGTTCTTCTTGATACTGACGGACGCCTCGCCATCGACGGTCTCAGTTAGCGTCTTGCCGACGGTCAGCGTGTAGTCGGTGCCGATCACCTCAGTGTGACTCTTGCCGACCGATTCCTTGCGATCGTTGCCGATGACGGTGGACTGATCGTTCTTGACCTTGTTGAGGTTGTCTTTCTCGGCGTGGATGAACAGGGTCTCGCGGCCCTTGGTGTCGTCCATGGTGAGTTCGTTGTAGCCGCCCGACTTCCCGAGGCTATTCGAGCGGATGGTCGTCATCATCGCCGCCTTGGTGATGTCACTCGGAGCGGCTCCAGGTCGGCCCGCGTTGCTCACGGGCACCTGCTGCGCCTCGTTGTAGACGCGACCGTTGATGAGCGGACGATCTGGGTTCCCCTCCTCGAACTCGACCACGACTTCCTGGCCGATGCGCGGGATTGCGAGTCCGCCGTAGCCAGCGCCCGCCCACGGCTGCGCCACGCGGATCCAGCACGAGGCCTTCTCGTCGAATCCGCTGTGACGATCCCAGTGGAAGTGCACCTTCACGCGACCGTACTTGTCGACGTAGATCTCCTCGCCGGACGGGCCGACGACCACGGCGGTCTGGATGCCGTGCATCACGGGCCGCGGCGTGCGTCGCGCCGGGCGGAACACCACCTTCGATGGAATGCAGCTGATGCCGTTTGAGTAGGTGAACTCGGCCGTGGCGCCCGTTTCGTAGGCGAAGCCCTCGCGCGCGGAGTGTTCGACCCGCGTCACGAGCCACTCGGTGCCTTCTTCGTCTTTGATCGGATGCTTTCCGACCTTGAACCGCCCGCCCGGGCAAAGGTCCGGGCAGGTGGTCGATGCGTGAACCACGTCATACGCGCAGTCCTCCGCCTCCATGCGCACTCGCGTGAGGCGATCGCCGTCGCCCTTCACCTGGTAACCGCCTGGAAAGGCGAACATCTCGTAGGGATCACCACCATCCTGCTTCGTGCTCAGGTGCCGCTCAGTACCGAGCGGATTCGCGGGTGTCTGGAAGTTGTAGTCGCGCTGCGCCCAGCGGCCGGGGCGGAAATCAAACCCGTGCTCCCAGCCGAGGATGTCGTCGCCCGCATCGTGCTGGTTGAGCGGCGAGAACCGATTCAGCGCCGTTGCAACGCACGCGTCGTAGGCGTTGGCCGAGTCGCCCAGAACGATGGTGTGCTCAGACTGGGTGCGCTTGTAGAAGTAGAAGATCCCGTCGTCCTCGAGAAGACGGTTGAAGAAGTCGTGGTCGGTCTCTCGGTACTGCACGCAGTACTCACGCGGTGAGTAACTTTCCTTCAGTTTCGTCTCGATCGACGCGACGCCGCCGCGCTTCAGGACGTCGGTCACGATGTCCGCCGTCTTCTTCGCCTGATAGATGCGCGCGTCGGCCCGGCGCGCGAGAAGCCAGTCCATCGGGACCACTTCGGCCGAGAAGCGCGAGAGCCGATCGGAGCGACCGTGGTGCGTGAAGCGGCGCACGATTCCATGGAACCAGCGGATGTTTGCCGCGCTGTTCTTCGGCCACATCATGCGGATACCGAACGACACAGGCTGCCCCACGATGTCGTTTGGGTCAATCCACTGTTCCTCCGAGCGAAGGTCGAGGTGGAACATGAACGGCTCCGACATCGCCTCGACGCCGCTGAAGCCCGCAAGAAGCAGCGTGTGTTCAGGGAGCGGCGTTCGGATCACCAGCCGGCGGTCGGATTGAAGGTAGGTGGCCATGGCGCTGTTTCTCGGGGAACGCGAAGGATCCCACAATGTGTCACGGGCGGGGGTGATGCCCCGCCCGTGACGCACGTTCTCGTTGCATGAACTTCGTCTGAGGCCGATCCGCCGGGTGACGTCTCAACTAGGAGGCGCGTGGTCGCGCGCGGACTTGGTTGGCCGTGGAACTTTGGCCTCAGACTCCCTTGGCCTCGTTCTTCGCGATGTTGAAGCTCGTGGTCACGGTGCCCTGGGGGT
>JBILDS010000129.1:0-9083 GCA_044352505.1 Phycisphaerales bacterium | reverse complement strand
GAACCAACGCGTCATTCCAATCACGTACGTGAATTCGAGCGCCGCAATCAAAGCATTCGTCGGTTCGCGCGGCGGCGCGTGCTGCACAAGTTCGAACGCGTCGCGTGTGTTCGAGTGGGCAATGGGCGGCGGCGATACGCCGCTTGCGCGCGGAGAAGAAGTCAAGATCCTGTTCCTGCCCGACCAGCATCTTGGCCGCAACACTGCCAAAGCGCATGGTTTCACGACGGAAGTTGACGTTGCGAGCGGCGCGATCGAGCCAGCGGAGACCGCGCTTTGGAATCCCAAGCACGACTCGGGCGGACTCACGGCAGAGGAGATTCGCCGCGCGAAGGTGCTGCTTTGGGCGGGTCATTGCAGCGTGCACAAGCTCTTCCGTCCCGAGCATGTTGTTGCCGCGAAGCGCGACGGACGCACGGTACTCGTGCATCCTGAATGCGCCCAGGAAGTCGTTGACATCGCCGACATGCGTGGTTCCACTGAGTACATCATTCACGCAATTGAGCAGGCAATGCCAGGGTCAAGTTGGGCGGTCGGTACCGAGGTGCATCTGGTCAATCGCATCGCGCGCGCAGCTGCGAAGCGAGATGTCGATGTCCACATTCTCAGCGACTGCCAGTGTCTGTGCACAACGATGTATCGAATTGACCAAGCCCATCTGGCGTGGTGTCTCGACCATATCGCTGGAGGCAAGGTGGTGAATCGTGTCACTGTGCACCCTGAAGCAAAGTCGCTTGCTCGGCTTGCGCTCGATCGGATGCTGCGGCTCGGTTCTGCGCGGGGCGTTGCATCGGTTGCGGTTGACTGAGTCTCGCGTGCGCAGTTACCTCAGGCGCCCACCGCACGTGGACTTTCGCAGTTCTGAGCGTGGCGGTGAAAAATCGTGTGGGGAATATGTTGTGTGCTGCGGACGACCCTTCTGCGCGTGCTACCGTTGCCGCGCAGCGCACGAAGCAAGGACAGGGAACGAAGATGAATGCACGCGACACATCACATGCCACCCGATCCATCTCCGGATCCATCTTTCGCAGGCCGTGGTTCATTGCGTCGGCTGCGGTGTGTGTTGCGTTGGTCGTGCTCGTCGCGCTCGCGCCAGTGTTGTTGAGTGGATACGTCCGCGGCATGATCGTGCGCGAGATCAGCGCGAAGGTTCAGGGCACGGTTTCCGTGGCGAGTGTCCAACTGGCGTGGTTCTCGCCGCAGCGCGTCGACGCGCTTGCGATCGACGGCGGTAGAGAGACAGGTGTCGTGACGGTGACGGCGCAAGTCGCGCAGGGACTTCTTGCGCTCGCCACGGGTGATGAGGTCACGGTGCAAGTGTCTGGGCGCGCGCAGACGCCGATCGACGCAGAGGGCCGTCTCGGGCTTATGAAACTCGCGCGCACACGCGATGACGGAACGCGCTCAGAAGGTGACGCGAAGCCCGTACCCGTGCCGGGCGGCGCGCGAAGTTCCAAGCCTGCGCCGAGTTCCACGCTCCTTGGCGGTCGCAGTATTCGAGTTGAGCTTGCTGGTATCGACCTCTCTGTCACGGAGTCGGGCGCGCCGCGCTACTCCATCGACGGGCTGAATGGTGTGATCGTCGCGAAAGATGCAGACGGGGGCGGTCTCGCGATCGATGGTTCGCTCAAGGCAGCGACGGGAATCGCACGCGGCGTTGTCGATACGCGCGGCGTTGTCGATACGCGCGGCGTTGTCGATACGCGCGGCGTTGTCGATACGCGCGGCGTGGATATCGCCCAAGGCAGCTTCGAGTCGTCGTTCGCGGCACTCCTCCCGCAGAATGTTGATGGTTCGCTTGAGATGCGCGCGGCTTCGGGAACGCTTTCGCTCGACGCGACGAATCTCCCGGTGCCGAGCGCGCAAGGCGAGCGGATCGTCGCGGAGAGTGTGCGCGTCCGCGCGGAGGTGCTCGCGAAGGGCTCAACGCTCGAGGCGAACGCCTCGTTCCGTGCGGGGAACGCGCAGCCGGCGGCGGTGACGGCATCGGTGACCACAGGCGCGCTCTTCGACGCGGGCGGCGCATTTGCTCCGGACCCAGCTGCGATCACAGCCGATGTGGCCGTGACGGCGCTGCCGACGGCGCTGCTTCAACCGTACGCGCCAGAGTTGCGCGAGGGCGTGCGCCTCGATTTCGTGAGCGACCTTGGGCCTACCGCCGATCTTCGCATCGCGAAGAAGGAAGGGGAGCGCGCAAGCGTGGTGCTCGACTCGCAGCGCGTGAAGCTCTCGTTCGATGGCGCCGTGGCGGCAGATGGCGCGCGCATTGAGGGCGGCGTGCTCGAGGCGAGCGTCTTTGTGCGGCCCGAACTCCTGCGTGCGTTTGATCTCGACGCGGCGGGGCCACTCGTCGCGCGCATCGACGGCTCAGGCATCAGATGGAGCAAGCCCGATCATGCGGGAAGCCAGTGGTTTGAGGCGTTTGGTGGCGATGTCACGCTTGAACTCGCGCGCGCGCTCGCGCTGCGCGGCGTGGCGGACGGCGTCGACGTGCGCGCAGACAGCGCCCGCATCTCGATCACGAAGCCCCGCGGCGATGCCAGCGCACGCGCGACCGTCGATCTGAACGGCGTCTACGGCGCTGAGAGCGCATTGCGGCTTTCGTCGCGCGCCGACATCGACCTCGCAACGCGTGCCGTGACCGCAGGTTCCGCCAGCGCGACCGCTGCACTCGACGCGGCGCTCCTCTCGTCGTGGACGAACGGCGCCGTTGCGACGGCGCGCGGGGGTGCGACCGTCTCGATCGACCTCGCTGAGTTCGCCTATCGCCCGGTCGAGGGGCGCGGTGCGCTTCAGTCGCTGGCGTTGCGCGGAGGCATTCGCCTCGACGGCGAACTGTCCGTGACCGGCGGCGAGAGCAGCGCGAGCCTTCGTGGAGTCGACGCTACCTTCGCTCTGCCAACCGCCACAGCGCCGGGGACGATTGCGCTTTCCGCGCGCGTCGACGGCGCGGAGACGCGGATTTCGCAGCGGTTTGCGCGTGTTCCCGACGAAATCGGCGACCTCGCTGCGTTCGGCTTCGAGGGCTCGATCGATGTGCGCGGGCTCGACCCGTCGGTGGTCGCGCGCTTCGCGCCCGCTGCGAAGGACTCGCTCGGTGCGCTTGGCGCGGGCCCCTTGAGCCTCACAGTCGCGAACCGAACGGAAGACGGCGCGCTGTCCACGGATTTCACGCTCGCGGCCGCCGCGCTCAACGCGACGGGCGGCGCGCGCCTCGCGAAGGACGCGTTCTCCCTCACAAACCTCGCATGCGACGCAGCGCTGTCGCCCGAGATGCTCGCTGCGCTCAAGGTCCCCGACACGGTCGCGATCGCGCGCGGCGCGCGCGCGTCGGTGCGCGTACCTGCGCTCGCCCTCACGAAGGGCGCGGAAGGCTGGGCGCCGTCGGGCGATCTCGCCGCGCGCATCGCGGTCAGCGGCCTGCGCCTTGAGCGCGCACCAGGGCTCTCCGCTGCGCTCGATGCGCCCGCGGTCGAGGCAGACGCGACCTACTCGATGAAGACTGAGCGCGCGACCGCGAAGGGTTCCGCAACGCTCGGCGCGGGCGGCGCAGCGGGGCGCGTCGGCTACGACCTTGCGTGGCGAAAGCCTGCCGATGCGAAACTCTTCCATGGCGTCGAGGGCACGATTGCGCTGTCGCAGTTCGACCTTGCGCGACTTGAGGGAGCGCTTGGGCTCGAAGCGGGCGTGTACTCAGGCGTTCTTGGCGGCGTTGGCGGCGCAACGATCGAACTCCGCGAGCAGGGCGCTGCGCAGGCGAAGGTGGCGCTTGACTTCCCGAAGACGCGCGGCGCTGTCACGGTCGATGTGGTCGACGAGGCGAAGCAGCGCGTCGCGCGCGCGGCGGGCTCGGTCGACGCGGAGATTGCCGCGAAGACGTTCGCAACGCTCGCTGGTCTCGGCGACGATCCAAAGCGCCGCGTCACTGCGCCTGTCAGTGCCTCTGTTTCGATCAAGTCCGCGCGCGTGCCGCTCGACGCAGTGCTGAAGCCAGTCATCGCCGACGCGTCGATCGACATTGCGGGCACACTGTCTCCCGTGTCGATCGAGATCACAGGCGCAGATCGCCGCGCGGAAACCGTCTCGACGGGTGCGCTTGCACTTGCCGTGACAAGCGCGCGGCTCTCCGACGAAGTCGTTGTTCGCGTGACAGGCGACGGCGCGCGAGACGCCGCAGCGGGAGCGCTCGAGATCGACGCGCGCGTACGCGGCGCAGTCGCGCGGTCGCCTGAAGCGGAGGCTGCACCAGTTGTCGACGCCACGATCAAGGCTACGAAGTTTCCCGCTGCAACGATCGACGCGTTCGCCGCGACGGGCGGCGCTGCGGGTCGCTACCTCGGCGACGCGATCGACGCGAACATCGTCGCGCGCGGGCTCTCGAAGACACAAGGCACGCTTGCGGCGACGCTGACGTCGCCGTTTGCGTCGCTCGAGGCACCCGCGCTCTCAGTTTCCGACGGCTTCCTCCGCTCAGGCGCGGAGAAGCCGATGCGCGCGAACTTCACGCTTTCGTCCGAGGTGCGCGAGCAACTGCTGACGCCGATCAATCCCATATTCTCCGATATCACCTCGAAAGAGCGCGCGCGCTTCACGCTCACGAACCTCGCGTGGCCGCTGGATGGCGATAGACGCAAGTTCGATGCAGCGTTCACGCTCGAGACGGGTGAGATCGCGCTCACGAACTCGGGGCCGCTGTCGTTCCTTCTCTCTGCGCTACAGGCGGGCCGCACCGAGGGGTTCGACGCACAGATCGACCCGCTGCGCGTGACGGTGTCGAAGGGAAGACTCACCTACCGCGACTTCACGCTCCGTGCGGGAAAGACGCAGCAAGGTGCATGGCGCAACTCGCTCGTCTTCTCGGGCGATATCGACCTCGCGTCGGTTCCGATGCGCGCGAACGAGATTACGACTGCAATTCCGCTCTCTGACGCGGCCAACTGGTCGAGCGCTGCGCGCGGCGTGTTCGAGACGATCGGGGCCGCCAGCCCGGAACTCCTCAAGTCACTGACCGTTGGACTCAAGCTAAGCGGCCCAATCTTCGATGCAAACGGCAAGCCGGCGAAGCTGAAGCAGGAAGTTGTGTTGCCAGATGTCGGGCAGGCCCTACGCGACAACCCGGCTGGCGTGATCGACGCCGTCGGCGACATCTTCGACGCCCTGCGGAAGCGCGACAAAAAGAAGTAGCGCGGGCGCGAAGCGTCGCCGAGCGCATACACGCTTCCCAGCACCAAAGCTCGCCGCCGCAGCGGCGAGCGCTCAAACACGCGCTCCTACATCGGCTTCTCGCCCACCGTTTCGTCGTAGACCTGCAGGAGCTTCGTCTTGTCGAAGATCAGCTCCTGGCGCGAGAGTCCCGTCACCTCGTAGTGCGGCGTCAGTTCGATCGCGTCGCAGGGGCAGGCTTCCTCGCACATGCCGCAGTAGATGCAGCGCAGTTCGTCGATATCGAACTGCTTCGGGTACTTCTCACGGTCGCTCCACGGCGACTCCTCCGCAACGATGTGGATGCAGTTCGCGGGGCAGGCGGTCGCGCACATAAAGCACGCCACGCAACGCACGCGCCCGTCCTCGTCCTTGTTCAGGCGATGCACGCCGCGGAAGTAGGGGCGGTACTGGCCGCCTTCCTCGACGGGACGGTCGTCGCGCTTTTGCTCGGGGTACTGGAGCACCCAGATGTTCTTCTTGTTTGAGCCGCCGCGGCCGATGTTCTCGAACGCGTGGCGCAGGGTTGTGCCGAGTCCTTTGAAGATCGACGGGAGGAAAAGCGCCTCGCCGCGGGTCAGGCGGGTGGGGGTCACATCGATGACATCTTCGTCGCGGGTCGCCATGGGTTTGAGATGGTACGGTGTACGGGTGCAGGACGAAAGCGCACCATCTCCGCGTCCGGAATCGAAGGCGAGTGCGCCATCGGTCGGCGACCGAGGCGGGCGTCCACGCGGGATCAAGGGGTTCAAGGCGACCGACGCGTCGCTGCTCGGACTCGGCACGCAGATGCTCAGCGAAGTGGTCGCGGGGATCCTGCTCGGGCTCGGCGCCGACTACATGCTGGGTACGCACAATCGCTGGATCGTCGTGGGGTCGATCGGCGGAGTGGTTGTGGCTATGTGGACGGTGATCCGCACCACAATCCGAATGAGCAAGCGCGACGCGATTGATCGGGCCCAGCGTGCCATCGCACGCGAGGCGTCCGGCCATCCGCCGACAAACGCGGCCTCGACGGACGAACCCGGCCGTTCAAGCGGCGGAGCAGATGCGAAACAGCCCGGGAGCGATCGGTGACCGCGGTTCCTGCGAATGCAGCATTTCCGACTTCTCGTCTCCTGCTGGTGGTGGCATCAACCGCCGCAGCGCTCGTCGTCCTCTGGACGGTCGTCAAAGTAGGCGGCCTGATCTCTGAGGACGTCTACCGCGGCGGTGTTCTCGGACTTCTTTGTGCCACGGCCAGCAACGTCGTCGGCACGTTTGCTGGTTCATTCTTCGCGGCGCGCATGTCCGCCGCTGCCGGGAAGGGCGACCCACTGACGTCTGCCTATCTCGCCTCGACCACCGTGCGATTCATCGCGACACCTGCTTTGGCACTCTCGTTATACTTTCTCCTCCCTCAGAAGCCCACACCGCTCCTTCTCAGCGCGGCTGCGGGACATCTCCTCATCATGGTCGCCGACATTGCGACGCTGTTGAGGTTCGTGCAGGGGAGTGCACGGTCGAGCGCGCCGAACGCGTGACTCGCTCAGGCACAGGCAGGGTTGTGTCCGCGGTGCTCGACCGCGGAGGTTGGTTTCCCGCGGTGCTCAACCGCGGGGCGTGAGTCGGGTGAGCGTTGGGCTGCGCTGTTTCCCTCGTTCTCCGTAACTTCGTGACAGTTTTCACGAGCCGCCGCGACGTCTGATGGCGCACGGCGGTTCGAAGGCGACGCGTTCCGTTCAGCAGTCGAAATCAGAGTCGAAATCAAAACAGACTCGAAATCAGAATCGAATCCATGAGTACTGCCCTCCAACTTGCGCCCCAGCTTCCGTCGATGGTCGACGTGATCCCAACGCTGCTTGCTGCGGGTGGCAGTCCACTCGACCACGTCCTCGACAAGCCGTCAGCGCTGGGCGACCTGCTCGGGATCAACGGCCTGAAGCTCAGCATCGTGAGCGTGGTCGTTGCAGCGGTGCTCGCGTTTGCGCTGCTCCTTGTTGCATCGCGAAGCATCGCAACTGGCCCTGAGAGTGCGGGAACCGATCGCTACCTCACCAAGGGTCGGCTCGGGCAGCTCGTGGAAGTCATCGTGCAGGGCCTCCGCCAGGGAGTGCTTGAGCCCCTTCTCGGGAAGAAGACGTCGGATTACTACCTGCCGTTCTTGCTTTCGCTCTTCTTCTTCGTGCTCATGATGAATCTGCTTGGGCTTGTGCCGTTCTATGACGCGCAGAAGCTCGTGATGAAGTTCACCACGGGTGCGACCGACCCCGAAACTGGCTTGGCGAAAAAGGTCTTCTTCGGCGGCACCGCGACGGCATCGCTCTCGGTGACTGCGGGACTCGCGATCATTTCCTTCTTCGCGATCCTCTATCAGTCGGCGCGCGACCTTGGCGTCAAGGGCTTCCTCGAGCACATGTGTGGCGGCAAAGAACTGCTGACGGGTCCGAAGGGGCTCCTTCTCGTGGTTCCGGTCATCTTCGTGGTCGAAATCCTCGGGTTGTTCATCAAGCCTGGTGCGCTTGCCATTCGTTTGTTCGCCAACATTCTCGCGGGTCACACGCTGATGGCCACCATCTTCATGTTCACGGGCATGGCGCTCGCGGGCGGATGGATCATCGCTGCGCCCGTGGGTGTCATTTCGGTCGCATTCGCAGTCGCGATTTACTTCCTCGAACTCTTCGTTGCCTTCCTGCAGGCGTTTGTGTTCATGTTCCTCACCGCGGTCTTCATCGGCATGATGAGCCACCACGGCGATCATGGTCACGACCATGCACACGGCCACGACGACGCGCATGGGCATGGGCACACCCCGGCTCACGCGCACTGATCCGTCCAACCCCGGGCCCGTGGGAGGCCCGGCTGAATGATCCCCATCCTTCAACCGGCGCGTCCCACAGCGTCCGAGCAAGACAAGACCCATTGGGAGCACAGTTCAAATGACCAAGATTCGCAAGTTCGTCTCTTTCGCCGCCGTCGGCGCCGCCGCCCTCATTGCCTCGTCGGCACTTGGCCACGAAGGTGGCTACGTCGCCCAGGATCTCACTGAGGCCACCAAGATCGCCAAGTCGGGCACGCTGTCGATCGGTCTCGCGGCGCTCGGCGCCGGTCTCGCAGTGGTCGGCGCCGGTCTCGGCATCGGTCGCATCGGTGGTTCCGCAGTCGAGGCGACCGCTCGCCAGCCCGAGGCTGCGTCGGCGATTCAGACCCAGATGATCCTCACCGCAGCACTTATCGAAGGCGTCGCCCTCTTCGCGGTCGTCGTCGGTCTGCTCGGCGTGATCTAACAGCGGATTCCTGGCAGGTGAATGCCTGCCCACTCCGCTTTGAGACAAATTTTCTGCCTGCGCCGGGGGAACCCGGCGCAGGCAATTCGCCCCACATTCGGGGCCATAGGACAGGACTCCTCTATGTTGACCCTTGCAGCAGGCCCGCTCGACACCAGCCTTGTCGACGTCATCGTCGCGGTTGTGGTGTTCATTGTGTTCTTCGCCCTCGTTCGCGCGCTCGTATGGCCGAAGGTGGTCGGCGCACTCGATGCGCGCGAGGCGAAGATCCGCCACGAGATCGACTCTGCTGAGAAGGCTCGTCACGAGGCGGAAGCCGCGCAGAAGAAGTTCGAGGAGAAGCTCCGTCAGGCGCAAGAAGAAGCTTCCCGCACCATCGAAGAGGCGAAGGCTACGGCTCGCAAGGTTGGCGACGAACTCCGCGCAAAGAATGACGCAGAGTTGTCCGACATGAAGTCGCGCGCCCTCGCCGATATTCAGTCCGCGCGTGAGAGCGCGGTTCGCGAAATCAATGAGCACGCGGTCACGCTTGCCGCATCGATGGCATCGAAGATCCTTCGTCGCGAAGTTGGCGCGTCGGATCAGTCGCGGCTTGTGGCTGAGAGCCTTGCGGAA
>JBILDS010000342.1:0-2579 GCA_044352505.1 Phycisphaerales bacterium | reverse complement strand
CGAGCGACCCGACTGCCGACATCGATAGCAATGGCGTTGTCGGCGGCAGCGACCTCGCGATCATGCTTAGCAATTGGGGCTGAGTGACAGAGAACGCAAGAAGCGCACACAGGGCGAGGCCGCGAGGCCTCGCCCTGTGTCTTGTGTCGAGGCGGGTCAAACGCACGCGAGCAGCGTGAGCGCGGAACCTCTCGACTGCGACAGCCTTTCATGGGTGACACCACTTCAAGTGGTGGTTTCGTGCGCGGAACCGCACCGCGCGCGATCGCGGGAACACCGACTCCGCACCGCTGGAAGCGGTGGCACCCATGAAAGGCTGTCGACCATCACGGTTCTGCGCTCGGGCTTTGCCCTCGACATGGCCCCCGCAGGGCTCTCGACCCGCTCAGTGCCCGCAGACGCGAGTCTGCGGAACCGTCCGTGTCGGAATCGACGGCCGACATCATCCGTTCCGCAGACTGCGTCCGAGCTTCGCTCAGACCCCGTCTGACGGGCACTCGTGCTCCAGGCCTCCGACGGCGTGGCGCACGCCTTCATACGCGCCAGAGGGAGCGCCCGCAGGCGCGACCGCGGCTACCACCCATCCCTCATACACGCCAGAGGGAGCCGCCGCAGCGGCGACCGCTCAAACCACGCCGCCCGCAGCAGCCGCCGCCGTCACCTTCGTAAACACGAAGCTCTTCCCCTGGTAGTCGACGCGCACGCTGTCGCCGTCGCCGATCTCACCCGCGAGGATCTTGCCAGCGAGGCCGTTCTCGATGCGCTGCTGGATGACGCGCTTCAAGGGTCGCGCGCCGAACTGCGGGTCGTAGCCTTCGCTCGCGAGCGCGACGGTTGCCGCCGCCGTGACACCGAGCGTGATGCCGCGCGCCGCGAGGCGCTTGCGCAGGTTGCCGAGCTGGATCTCGACGACGCCGCCGAGCTGCTCGCGCGACAGCGCGTGGAAGATCACGGTCTCGTCGATGCGGTTCAAGAGCTCAGGCCGCAGGTGCTTCTTCAGGATGCCGCGCACATGCGCTTCGATCACCGAATCGTCCTCGTGGCGCTCGGTCATCTCGAGGATGGCGTGTGAACCGATGTTCGAGGTCATCACGACGATCGTGTTCGAGAAGTCGACCGTGCGGCCTTGACCGTCGGTCAGGCGACCATCGTCCAGGAGCTGCAGCAGCACATTCGACACATCGGGGTGCGCCTTCTCCATCTCGTCGAAGAGCACCACGCAGTACGGCCGACGGCGCACGGCTTCTGTGAGCTGCCCGCCCTCGTCGTGACCGACATATCCGGGCGGCGAACCGATGAGCCGCGACACGGCGTGCTGCTCCATATACTCGCTCATGTCGATGCGCACGATGGCCTCTTCGGTGTCGAAGAGGTATCCAGCGAGCGCCTTGCAGAGCTCCGTCTTGCCGACGCCGGTCGGCCCGAGGAAGAGGAACGATCCGATCGGACGGTTCGCCTCGCCAAGACCCGCGCGGTTGCGCCGCACGGCCTCGCTGACGGCACCGACCGCCTCGCGCTGGCCGACGACGCGCTTCGCGAGCTCGTCCTCCATGTGCAGCAGCTTCTCGCGCTCGCTCTCGATGAGCTTCGCGACGGGGATGCCCGTCCACTTGGCGACGACCTCGGCGATCTGCTCGCTGTCGACCTCTTCCTTCACGAGCGCGGTGCCCTCGGCCTGACGACGGCGGAACGACTCCTCGGCCGCCTTCAAGCGCTGCTCGAGATCGCGCAGGTCGCCGTACTGGATGCGCGACGCGCTCTCGAAGTCGCCGCGGCGCTTCGCCTGCTCGAGCTCGATGTTCTTCTTCTCGATCTCGGCCTGCACGCTCTTGACGGCGTCGAGCTCCTTCTTCTCGATCTCCCAGCGCGCTGTCATCGCGCGGTCCTTCTCGTTGAAGTCTGCGAGCTCCTCCTCGATCGCGCCGAGGCGCTTCTTGCTCTCTGGGTCCTTCTCGAGCTTGAGCGCCTCGCGCTCGATCTCGAGCTGCATCACGCGGCGCTTGATTTCATCGAGCTCCGCAGGCATCGAGTCGTTCTCGATGCGCAGCTTCGACGCAGCCTCATCGAGCAGGTCGATCGCCTTGTCCGGCAGGAAGCGGTCTGCGATGTAGCGCTGCGACAGCGTCGCGGCAGAGACGATCGCGCCGTCCTGGATGCGCACGCCGTGGTGCGTCTCGTAGCGCTCCTTGAGCCCGCGCAGGATCGCGATCGTGTCGGCGAGGCTCGGCTCACCGACGAACACAGGCTGGAAGCGCCGCTCGAACGCGGGGTCCTTCTCGACATGCTTGCGGTACTCGTCGAGCGTGGTCGCGCCGATGCAGCGCAGCTCGCCGCGCGCAAGCGCAGGCTTCAACAGCTGCCCCGCGCCGACAGCGCCCTCGCTCTGCCCCGCGCCGACGATCGTGTGGAGCTCGTCGATGAAGAGGATGATGCGGCCCTCGCTCGACGCGACCTCGCGGAGCACGGCCTTCAGGCGCTCCTCGAACTCGCCGCGGTACTTGGCGCCCGCGAGCAGCTGGCCGACATCGAGCGCGATGATGCGCGACTCGCGCATCGACTCGGGGCAGTCTCCGTTCACG
>JBILDS010000128.1:0-9121 GCA_044352505.1 Phycisphaerales bacterium | reverse complement strand
GGTCGTGCGGAAGTAGAACTGCGGCTTGTAGCCCTTGAAGAACGGCGTGTGACGGCCGCCTTCGTCCTTCGTGAGGACGTAGACCTGAGCCTTGAACTTGGTGTGCGGCTTGATGGAGCCGGTCTTACAGAGCACCTGGCCACGCTCGATGTCGTCCTTTTCGACGCCACGGAGGAGGAGGCCGACGTTGTCGCCCGCCATGCCGCTGTCGAGGGTCTTCTGGAACATCTCGACGCCGGTGACGGTGGTCGTCTTGACATCGGGACGAAGTCCGACGATCTCGACGGTGTCGCCGACCTTCACAACGCCGCGCTCGATACGACCGGTCGCGACGGTGCCGCGGCCCTTGATCGAGAACACGTCTTCGACCGACATGAGGAACGGCTTGTCCGTCTCACGAGCCGGCTCGGGGATGAAGGTGTCGATCGCGTCCATGAGGTCGGCGATGCACTTGTTGGCAGTCGGGTCGCCGGGGTTCTGGAGCGCCGGGAAGGCGGCGCCACGGATCACCGGAGTGTCGTCGCCCGGGTAGCCGTACTTCGAGAGGAGATCGCGGATTTCCATCTCGACGAGGTCGAGGAGTTCGGCATCGGCGATGTCGCACTTGTTGAGGAAGACGACGATCTTCGGAACGCCGACCTGACGGCCGAGGAGGATGTGCTCGCGGGTTTGCGGCATGACGCCGTCGACGCCGGAGACGACGAGGATCGCGCCGTCCATCTGCGCAGCACCGGTGATCATGTTCTTGACATAGTCGGCGTGGCCGGGGCAGTCGACGTGCGCGTAGTGACGGTTGGCCGTCTCATACTCGACGTGCGACGTAGCGATGGTCACGATCTTGGTTGGGTCGCGACGACCTTCCGACTCGGACGCCTTGGCGACCTGGTCGTAAGAGACGGGCTTGCTGAAGCCACGCGCGGCCTGAACCGCGGTGATCGCAGCGGTGAGGGTGGTCTTGCCGTGGTCGACGTGGCCGATGGTGCCGACGTTGACGTGGGGCTTCGTACGATTGAAGTTCTCTTTGGCCATGACTTGTTTCTCCGGCTTTCGCCGCTCCAGACTTCTGCCCGCCCGTCGCTACGTGGAGCGGGCGGAAGTAAAGAATTTCGGCGTATCCCTCACGGGAAAACGCCAACGCGTTCGGACCTCTCGACGACGCCGTCACTGGCGCCGCCAAAGCCACCGAAGGGGATTGAACCCTCGACCTCACCCTTACCAAGGGTGTGCTCTACCACTGAGCTACGGTGGCGTTGGTTCTGCTGTCCCACCCTGCGCGTGATGCGCAGTCCGGCCTTCGTCCCTCGTCAGACACCGCCGGAGCGTCTGCGATCATCGGAGTCGTGTTGCGCTTCGACTGCATTGGGCTCGTTGTGAGCACTCTGCGACCCGATGCTGCGACGGACGCGAACCGTGCATCAAGCGGGCTTTCGAAGGGCGACAATGCCCCGATGAAAAACCGTGCCAGTGGCACGGTGGGACGGAAAGTGTAGCAGAGCCCCCGGTCGTCACGCAAGGTGTCAGGCGATTCGCTCGGTTGCGGGCCACGACTCTTCGCGCTTCAACGTGGGCACGCCGAGCAAAGTCGCTGCGCGGGCCCGCTCAAAACCGCGGGCGAGATCCGCGGCGCGAAAGCCGCGCTTCGAGAAGCACGCGTTCGTTGTGATGAGTTATCGACCGCGCAACCCGCTCCACACCCACGCCGCCTGCGCTGGGCGCCACCGATTACGGGAAGAACGAGCGCTGGTCGAGCCCGAAGACGCGCACGCCGAGTTCTGTCTCGAGTTCGCGCAGATTCTCCCACTGACCGATCGTGTCGACGTGGCCGTCGAGGAACAGCATGATGCAGTTTCGACCCGTGTAGCGCCACTCGACGCCCGTAAGGTCGAGATCCGGGTTGTTCGGGTTGAGGGTCGGATCATTCACTTCGAGCAGCTCACCGAGGTTGCTGTCTGTGCAGTACATCGATGACTCTGGGCGCTTGATCTGTCCGAGCGACCAGTACGACCCCGAGTACGGGCGCCCTGAGGTTGGAGCGCGGGCGTCGAAGAAGGGGTTTCCACCGAAGTAACCCGGATCGGCGCGTTCGGAAATCCGTTCGCCCGTACCCGTTTGCGGCGATGTCGGCCCGCCGTTTCCCGGCCCGCCGCCAAGTGGCGTGGCGCCGGTGCCGTCACCAGCCAAGCTCTGCATGGCTTCCGCAGAGCGGAACGGATTCGAACCCGACCAACCACTTGCGTACAGAACGCAATCGGGCGAATCGAATCGGTAATTCCATGGGCTCGCGTTCTCGCCGTAGTTCACAATTGGCTCAAACTTCGCCGACGTCCAGAGAATGTCGGTCCAACTGCCCGCATGAAGTTCGCCGATCGGGGGCGCCGTTCCCGTCGGAGATGCGGAGCGAACATTGCCCGCGCGCGCGAACTCTTCGGGGGTGTTGTTGGGCGCGTAGTCGAACGCAGTCGGCGCAATGATGTCGCGGTTGTCTTGGATGTACAGCGTGAGCAGTTGTCCCGCGGTTCGGAGGTTCGTTTGACTTTGCGCCCACAGCGTGTTGCGGCGCGCAGAGCGGAGTGCCGGCAGCAAAATCGCCAGCAGCACCGCGATGATCCCCACCACCGCAAGCATCTCAACAATCGAGAAGCCGCGAAGGCGAATGGCTCGGAGTCCGGTGGAACGGCCGTTTCCGGGGCCGCGGCGGGAGTTGCTGTTGGGCATGCGAGATCCGTTGAAAGCAAAACTGGGCACGTTTAATCGTACCTACGCCCTTGCCCAAAGAAAGCCCCCTTCTGGTTCGGGGCTCGCGTTTGGACAAATGGATCGGGAAACGGCAGACGGCGAAGGCAGACGTGAGAAACTGAGGAGTTCGCCCGCCACCCCGCTGAGCCATCGACAGAAGCGAATCTTTCGCGCGTGGAATCCAATCGTCGGGGTTTTCCCATCGCCCGAGGTTACCCCATCGCCCTAGGTTACCCCATCGCCCTAGGTTACCCCATCGCCATCGTCATCAAGAACTCTGCGTTGGACTTCGTCTTCGAGACGCGCGTCCTCAGAAGTTCCATCGCATCGACGACATTCATGTCGCTGACGACCTTGCGCAGGCGGACGATGAGCTCGTGCTCCTTCGGATCAAGCAAGAGTTCCTCGCGGCGGGTGCCAGAGGCGCCGATGTTGATCGCGGGGTAGACGCGCTTTTCCACGAGCTTGCGATCAAGATGCAGCTCTGCGTTGCCCGTGCCCTTGAACTCCTCGAAGATCACTTCGTCTGCGCGCGAGCCCGTGTCGACGAGCGCGGTGCCGAGGATGGTGAGCGATCCGCCGTTCTCGATGTTGCGCGCGGAGCCGAAGAACTTCTTCGGCTTGATGAGCGCGGCCGTGTCGACGCCGCCCGAGCCGATCTTGCCGGAGTTGGGCATGGCGTTGTTGTAGCCGCGTGCAAGACGCGTGATCGAGTCGAGCAGGATCACGACGTGCTCGCCGAACTCCACCATGCGTCGCGCCTTTTCCATGACCATCTCGGAGACCTGGATGTGGCGGATCGCCTCCTCGTCGAAGGTGCTCGCCACGACCTCGACATGCGGAGGCGTGTTGCGGCGGAAGTCGGTGACTTCCTCGGGACGCTCATCGACGAGCAGCACGATCACGTGGACGTCCGGGTGGTTCGTCGCGATCGCGTTCGTGATCTGCTGGAGAATGACGGTCTTACCCGTGCGTGGTGGCGCCACGATGAGCGCGCGCTGGCCGAAGCCGAGCGGCGTGACCATGTCGATGACGCGCGTCTCGACCTTGCCCGAGCCGACCATCTCGAGATGAATGCGCTTGTTCGGGTGGAGCGGCGTGAGGTTCTCGAAGGTCGGGAGATCGTGGAGAACCGACGGATCACGGCCGTTCACGCTCTCGACGCGCAGGAGCGCGAAGTAGACCTCCTGATCCTTCGGCGGACGCACGAGCCCCTTCACGACATGGCCGCGGCGCAGGCCGAAATGGCGGATTTGCGTGGGCGACACATAGATGTCGTCTGCGCTCGGCGTGTACGAATAGTCGGCGCTGCGCAGGAAGCCGTAGCCGTCGGGCGTGATCTCAAGGGTGCCCTCTGCGATCATCAGGCCGGCCTTCTGGGCGCGCGCCTTCAGGATCTCGAAGACGAGCTTCTGCTTCGGCTGCTGAAGATCTTCGACACCATTCTGCTTCGCCAACTTCGTGAGCTGGTCGAGCGGCATCTTCTGGAGCTTCGCAAGGTTGAGGTCGTCCTTCTTGGCGACTTCGTACTTGCCCTCGAGCTCCTTCTCGATCTCAGCGAGCTCGGCGGCGAGCTGCTCGTCGGTCGGAATCTGACCGGGGCCGAGCTGCGGACTCGGAATGTAGGGCTGACGCGGACCGCCACCACCACCTCCACCGCCTCCACCACCACCGCCGCCGCCTCCACCACCGCCTTCGCTTCCACCCTTGCCACGACGACGACGACGACCTTGCTTGTGACTCATCTGAAAAACTCCTGCTCGTTCGCTTACGGGGCGGACGCGCCACGCTCGCCTGTTGCCGACGCACACTGCGGTGCACACTTCACAAACGCTGTGAGGGCTTTCGCGTCAGAGCTTCGGAATGGTTCGAGGGAGCCTCGGGGCCCCGTCGTTCCATGCTCGGCTCGCTCGAACCCGGCGGATTTGCAGTGATTGCGGGCATTCCGCAATCGACCAGTTGCCGTTTCGAGACGCGCGACGCGGCGCGCGCGTAGATCCGTCGCTTCTGCGACTTTGGAATCTTGACGGCTGGCGGCGGTTTGGTCAAGTCGGGGTTGACCCCGCACGCCGATCCGACGGCCCGCGGGCGATGATCGCGCCGAGAACCTCATCCACACGACGTTCAAGTTCGGCGCGATCGCAGTCGTTGACAATGACGTCGGTGCTGCGTGCGCGCTTGTCGAAAAGTGACTGCTGCGCCCGCTCGCGACGATCGAGTTCCTCGGTCGACCACCCACGCGACAGACGGACGCGCTCGGCGCGCAGCCCGTGCGGCGCATCGACAAAGATCACGGCATCGCACTCCCGATCAAGACCAACTTCAAGTAAGAGCGGCGCATCGATGACGAACGCGGTTGCCGAGTGCGGTGCCCGCGCAAACTGGGCGCGGCGTGCCGCTTCGATGCGCGGATGCATGATGCGCTCAATGTCGTTGCGAAGTGCTGAATCAGAGAAAATCGCGCGCCCGAGCGCTGCGCGGTCGATCGAGCCGTCCGGACGCGCGACCTCGATACCCACACGCGCGACAATCGCGGCGCGCACCTCGGGCTGCTCGAGCACATCCCGCGCAACGTCGTCGGAGACGCAGACCTCGCAACCGAGTTCGCGAAGTCGCGCCGAGACGGCGCTCTTGCCACTCCCGATGCCGCCGCAAATGCCGATGACGGGACGGAACTCCTGCACGCAAGCAGCGTAGCGAACACAACGCGATTCGGTTCGCACCGATCAGGCGTCAAAGAGTGTTCGCACCTCGCGCCGCGTGCGGCTCGGGCCGATTCGGAGAAACGCTCGCGCGGCATCTTCGGCGCGCGCGAACGACTCGAGCCGAGCAAGGCGGAGTGCGTCGTCGATCGCGCCGGCAAGTGGCGCACCTTCGAATCGGGCGCGCGCCACGCACATTTCAACGTCAAGCAGCGCAAGGTCACGATCTTCGCCCAATGCTGCAGCAAGGCTCTTCGCGCGTCCGCGCACCCGTCGAAGTGGCGTTGGCAACGACTCGCCGAACGCTCGCAGCGCAAGCGCGAGGAACGTGGCGTGCTTGCGACACGCGTGTAACGCCACGAGGTCGCCTTCTTCGAGTGCCGACTCCAGCATTTCCCGACAATCTTCGTACGCGCCAATGATGGCTTCACCTGCACGGCTTCCAGTCGACGCGCGTGTAGCGTCAAAGTGCGCAAGCACGGCGCGTGCCTGACGAATCGCCCGCCGCGCGCGCTCGATCGCGGTGGCCGCAAAATGCGCGTCATCCCGACGATCGCCTTCTGCAAACACAAGTGTTGCCAAGAGCACCGTTCGGGCCACACGCCGCGTCTCGTTGTCGGCGAATCGGTCTGCGATCTTCTGGATTGATCGTGCCAGCGCGTCGCGATCGCGCAGCGGCCCGAGTAACTGATTCGCTTTCGCGCTGAACTCCAGCACGCCGTCAACCGACGTCTGGTTTGCTGAATTCTCGCGCACGCGCAGCAGCGGTGCGAGCGCACGCACCGACTTGAGTTCGCGCCGTGCCGTTCGCACAGACTCCCGACGCTCGGTTGCAGTGTCGACGTGATCGAGTGCTGCGTCTGCCGATGCCAACGCCGACCTCAAGGCCGACAGCACCACAGCGCCCGAATCGAGCCTGTCCGCAGTCTTTTTCTCTGGCGACGACGCGTTCTCCACGCGAGGACTGTAGCCAGAGATCACCAGCTATTGCGGTGTTTCCCTGCGATTCGGGCTTCCTGCTACCTTCTCGGGCCTTGCAGGATCAATCCATGTCGAACCCAAAACAGCCCTCGCAGCAGAAGCCCGCCGCCGGCGCCCCCGCCTCCGCAATCAGCCCGACCCGCGCGGAGAACTACCCCGAGTGGTATCAGCAAGTCGTGCGTGCGGCTGAACTTGCCGAGACGAGCGATGTGCGCGGCTGCATGGTCATCAAGCCGTGGGGCTACGCGCTCTGGGAGAACATCCAGCGCTCGCTCGACAAGATGTTCAAGGACACCGGGCACAAGAACGCCTATTTCCCGCTGTTCATCCCGCTTTCCTACTTCGAGAAGGAAGCCGAGCATGTCGAGGGCTTCGCCAAGGAGTGCGCGGTGGTGACGCATCACCGGCTCAAGCCCGGCATCAAGGCCGACGGCAGGCCCGGTCTCATCCCCGACGGCGAGCTGCAGGAGCCGCTTGTCGTGCGCCCGACCTCGGAGACGATCATCGGCGCGAGCTTCGCGAAGTGGGTGCAGAGCTACCGCGACCTGCCGCTCCTCATCAACCAGTGGGCGAACGTCGTGCGCTGGGAGATGCGCACGCGGCTCTTCCTGCGCACGGCGGAGTTCCTCTGGCAGGAAGGCCACACCGCGCACGCGACGAGCGAGGAGGCGATGGAGGAGACGCTGAAGATGCTCGAGGTCTACGCGGACTTCGCGGAGAACTGGATGGCGATGCCCGTCATCAAGGGCGAGAAGACGGAAGGCGAGCGCTTCCCGGGCGCCGTCAACACCTACTGCATCGAGGCGCTCATGCAGGACCGCAAGGCGCTGCAGGCGGGCACCTCGCACTTCCTCGGCCAGAACTTCGCGCACGCGAGCGACATCAAGTTCAGCGACGCAGAAGGCAAGATCTCGTTCGCGTGGACGACCTCGTGGGGCGTGTCGACGCGACTGATCGGCGGCATGATCATGACGCACGCCGACGACGACGGCATGGTGCTGCCTCCGCGGCTCGCGCCGTCGCATGTCGTCATCATTCCCGTGACGCACAAGCCAGAGACCGCGCAGGCGGTGCTCGACTACTGCAACAGGCTCGCGGCCGACCTGCGCACGATCCCGTACGCGGGCCGCACGATCGATGTCGAGGTCGACAACCGCGACATCCGCGGCGGCGACAAGGCGTGGCAGTGGATCAAGAAGGGCATTCCGCTGCGCGTCGAGGTGGGCCCGCGCGACATGGAGCAGGACAGCGTGTTCATGGCGCGCCGCGACCGCGCGCACAAGGACAAGGTGTCGCTCAAGCGCGACGAGTTCGTTGCGACCATCACCCAGATCCTCGAGGACATGCAGTCGACCTTGTTCGCGCGCGCCAAGGCGCACCGCGAGCACAACACGAAGCGCATCGACTCGCGCGCCGAGTTCGACGCCTTCTTCGGTGCAAAGCAGGAAGAGGATGGCGCGGCGGCCGCGCAGGGCGGATTCGCGCTCGTCCACTACGCGCCCGACCGCAAGGTCGAGGACGAGCTCAAGGCGAAGTTCGCGGTGACCTGCCGCTGCATCCCGCTTGAGGGCGCCGACGAGCCGGGCACCTGCATTTTCACGGGCAAGCCCACGACGCGACGCGCGGTCTTCGCGAAGGCGTACTGAGTTTGAGCGGCCGAGGCGGCGGCTTCCTCTCGTGCGAGATGACCCGAGTCCCCACAGACGTGAGTCTGCGGAACTGTTCGTGTCGGAGTCGAAGGCTCACACCATCCGTTCCGCAGAATTCGTCTGACGGGCACTCGTGATCTTCGACCCTCGTGATCTTCAAGCCCTCGTGATCTTCAAGCCCTCGTGATCTTCAAGCCCTCGTGATCTTCAAGCCCTCGTGATCTTCAAGCCCTCGTGATCTTCAAGCCCTCGTGATCTTCAAGCCCTCGTGGCCGTCCGAGTCGAAAACCCTACGACAAACCCCAGAGGAAGCGGCCGCAGCCGCGACCGCTCAAATCACGACCGTTCAAATCGCGACCGCTCAAACTTCCGGCGTGGTCGTCACGGCGGCCTGCTCGGTCGTGGCGCGTTCCGCTGCGGCGCGCTCTGCTTCCGCAAGCTCCACCGCGATCATCGGGTCGGTCGCGACCGGTGCCGTTGCGGGAATCACCCAGCGATACGCCCATTGCACGCGCCATGGAAGTGCGGGGCCGCCCTCGAACTTCACGGTCATCAATTGATAGACGCCGCGCTCTGGATAAATCACGTCGACTTCTGCCGCGCCGCCCGAGAGTCGAAGCTGCTCGACCGAATACACGTTCTCATCGCTTGCACGCATCGCGCGCGCGCCGTCGGGCAGGAGCGCATTCACACGACGCCATGTGCCGCTCTGAAGCCCGGCAGGAAGATTGAACACCACAGGCTGCGCGCCCTTGGTGACGCGATGCGCTTCCTTGATCGCGGCCGCCATCAACTCAGGCCCAGGCGACACCGATGGCGTCATGCGCGTTGCACCCGCGGTCGGCGGATACGTCGACACGGCCGTGCAAGCGGCGGGAACAGACGCGATCAGAACAGCGGCGAGAACGCGAATCGAAGTCATAGTGGCGCCATCCTAGCACGACGAACGGCGACGTTTGCGCGGTTTCTTGGCGCGATCAGCCAAGCACAAGCGACTCTGGAAGCGCCCGCGCGCGCCCATCTCGATCGAGGCACGCAAGCGTGGTTCCGCCC
>JBILDS010000340.1:0-2585 GCA_044352505.1 Phycisphaerales bacterium | reverse complement strand
GCGGAAGGGCGAGCAGCTCACATAGTCGAGCCCGCACTTCTGGAAGAACTTGATCGAGGCGGGGTCGCCGCCGTGTTCGCCGCAGACGCCGAGCTTGAAGGGCTTCTTGGTGGCCTTTGCGACCGCCCTGCCCTTCTCGCAGGCCATCTTGACGAGGCCGCCGACGCCCACCGTATCGATCGACTGGAACGGATCCTTCTCGAGCATTCCAGTCTCGAGGTACGCGGGCAGGAAGCTGCCGATGTCGTCGCGGCTGAAGCCGAAGGTCATCTGCGTGAGGTCGTTCGTGCCGTAGCTGAAGAAGTCCGCAACTTCGGCGATCTGGTCGGCATCGACGGCCGCGCGCGGGATCTCGATCATCGTGCCGATCGGAATCTCGAGGCCATTCTTGCCGCCGATCTTGACGCCCTTCTCCTTCGCGACCTGCTGGATCGTCTCCTCGGTCCATGCGCGGAGCTGCGCGAGTTCTTTCCTGGTGCCAACAAGCGGGTGCATGATCTCGGGGCGCGCGTCGATCTTCTTCGCCTTGCACTCGATCGCCGCCTCGACGATCGCGCGCACCTGCATGCGGAGGATCTCGGGATAGGTGATCGAGAGCCGGCAACCGCGGTGGCCGAGCATTGGGTTCGCCTCATGCAGCTGCTTCACGCGGCGCTGGACCTGCTCGAGGCTGAGGCCCATCTCGTTCGCGAGTTCCTGCTGCTGGCTCTCGTCGTGCGGCACGAACTCGTGGAGCGGCGGGTCGAGCAGGCGCACCGTGACGGGCAGCCCGTCCATCGCCGTGAAGATGCCCACGAAGTCCTCGCGCTGGAACGGCAGCAGCTTCGCGAGCGCCTTCTCGCGGCGCTCGGTCGACTCGCTGAGGATCATCTCGCGGATCGCAGCGATGCGCTCACCGCCGAAGAACATGTGCTCTGTGCGGCAGAGGCCGATGCCGACCGCGCCGAAGTCGCGCGCGCGGCGCGCGTCCGACGGGCTGTCTGCGTTCGTGCGCACCTTCATCTCTGCGTACTTCTTCGACCAGTCCATCACCTTCGCGAACTCGCCCGACGGCTTGTCTGGAATCGTCGGACGCACGACGCCGACCATCACCTCGCCCGACGCGCCGTCGATCGAGAGCACATCGTCGCGGCCGAAGACGCGGCCCTTCACATGAAGCTTGCCTGCGTGCTCGTCGATCGAGAGTTCACCCGCGCCGACGACGCAGCACTTGCCCCAACCCACCGCGACGACGGCCGCGTGGCTCGTCTTGCCGCCGGTCGAAGTCAGGATGCCGACGGCGCTGTGCATGCCAGCGACATCCTCGGGGCTCGTCTCCTTGCGGACGAGAAGGACCTTCTCGCCCTTCTGCGCGCGCTCGACGGCCTCTGCCGCTGTGAACGCGAGCTTGCCGGTCGCGGCGCCTGGCGACGCACCGATGCCCTTCGTCACGACCTCGGCCGCCTTCTTGTCGGCGGGCGCGAAGTACGGAAGCAGGAGCTGCGTGAGGTCGCCCGCGGGAATGCGCTTGATCGCGGTCTTCTCGTCGATCAGCTTCTCCTTCACCATCTCGACCGCGATGCGGACGGCGGCCTGCGCGGTGCGCTTGCCCGTGCGGGTCTGCAGCATGAAGAGCTTGCCGTTCTCGACGGTGAACTCGATGTCCTGCATGTCCTTGTAGTGCTTCTCGAGCTTCGCGCGCACCTTCATGAGATGCGCGTACGCCTTCGGGAAGCGCTTCTCCATCATGGCGATCGGCTCGGGCGTGCGGATGCCGGCGACGACATCCTCGCCCTGCGCGTTCACGAGGAACTCGCCGTAGAAGACATTCTCGCCCGTCGTGTTGTCGCGCGTAAACGCGACGCCCGTTCCCGACGTGTCGCCCATGTTGCCGTAGGCCATCGCCTGGACATTGACCGCGGTGCCGTTCAGGCCGCGGATCTCTTGAATCCGGCGGTACTCGATCGCGCGCGCGCCGTTCCACGAGCTGAACACGGCCTTGATCGAGAGCTCGAGCTGGCGCAGCGGATCCTGCGGGAATTCCTCGCCGACCTGCGCCGCGTAGATCTTCTTGTACTCCGCGACGAGCTCCTTGAGGCCCTCTGTCGAGAGGTCGGTGTCTTCCTTCACGCCGTGGCGCGTCTTGATCGCGCTGAACGCGTGCTCGAAGCGGTGGTGGTCGACGCCCATCACGACATCGCCGAACATGTTGATGAGGCGGCGGTACGCGTCGTAGGCGAAGCGCGGGTTGTTCGTGCCCTTCGCGAGGCCTTCGACGGCCTTGTCCGTGAGGCCGAGGTTGAGCACCGTGTCCATCATGCCGGGCATCGAGACGGCCGCGCCCGAGCGCACGCTGACGAGGAGCGGGTTCGTGTCCGAACCGAACTTCTTGCCGAGCTCCTTCTCGAGGAACTTGATGTTGGCGCGGACATCGTCCATCAGGCCCTTCGGGAGCTTCTCGCCCGAGAGGTAGTAGGCCGCGCAGGTGTCGGTGGTGATCGTGAAGCCGGGCGGAACGGGCAGGCCGATCGAGACCATGTCGGCGAGGTTCGCGCCCTTGCCGCCGAGGAGCATCTTCTGCTCGGCGTTGCCTTCGCACTTCGTCT
>JBILDS010000341.1:0-2585 GCA_044352505.1 Phycisphaerales bacterium | reverse complement strand
GTGAGCGGCGTGTGCGGCTTCCTCGCGCATCACCCCGTGACGGCGTTCGTCTCCGCGGAGGGCCCGGCGCAGCGGTGGATGCGAAGCACGCCGCTCGCGGCCGGCGCGCGCATCGAGGCCCTCCATGCGGGTGCTGGCTTCCGCGTCGGTTCGCTCGAGTTCCACGCGCGCCACACCCCTGGCCACACGCGCGAGAGCCTCTCGTTCGAGCTCGTGCGGCCGGGTTCCGCCACACGGCTCCTCTTCTCGGGCGACTTCCTGTTTGCCGGCGATGTGGGCCGGCCCGATCTCGGCGCCTTCGCGACCGACGGGCTCTCGCTGAAGGAAGCCGTCGCGCACCTCGAGGCGTCGCTCGCCTCGATCGACGACCTCCCCGCGGACACGCAGGTGCTTCCAGGCCACGGCGCGGGCAGCGCCTGCGGCAAGTCGATCTGCAATCTTCCCGCGACCACGATCGGCATCGAACGCGTCATCAACCGCGCCATGCGCGCGCAGGCCGCTGGCGGCGACTTCGAGGGCGCCGTCCTCGACGGGAGCGCGGCGCCTCCGCCCTACTTCGCGCGGGTGAAGCGCCTGAACGAGCGCGGCGGGCGCGGCTTCGACACGCTGCCAGAGGTGCGCGCGCTCGCGCCCGAGCGCTTCGCCGAGATCTGCCAGAAGCCAGAGTTCACGGTGATCGATACGCGCCCGTGGAACGACTACCTCGACGCGCGGCTCCCCTACTCGATCAGCGCGCCCTTCGAGCGCTCGTTCGGGCCGACGGTCGCGAACTATCTCGAGGAGGACGACCGCATCGCGATCATCGCGGACGCCGCAAAGGTGCCCGAGATCGTGCGCGTCCTCCTGCGGGTCGGGGTGCAGCCGGAAGCGCTCGAGGGATTCGTCGAGCCGCGCGTCGTCTCGGCGCTCGCGACGGGAACCTTCGCGACCGCGGGCGTCGACGAGATCTCGCCCGTGCGCGCGCACGAACTCGTCGAGCGCGGCGAAGTGACCGTGCTCGATGTGCGCACTTGCAGCGAGTTCGCGGCGGGCCACCTCCCGAACGCCGTGCATGTGCCCTACACGCATCTGCGCGCGCGGGTCGCGGAGCTCGACCGCTCGCGCGCTGTCGTCTGCTATTGCCGCAGCGGCAACCGCAGCGCGCGCGCGGCGGCGTTCCTCGCGCGCTCTGGCTTCACGGCGCTCAACATGCGCGGCGGCTACTGGCCCTACGCGGGCCGCGGCTATCGCGTCGAGGCGTGAGCCGGGGATTCCCTCAAGGCGTGAGCCGGGGATTCCCTCAAGGCGTGAGCGCGGCGCTACTCCACCGTGTAGTCGAGCGTCACCACCACGCGCGCGGTCTTGTCGATCGTCGAGGTGTCGTACTCGCCGCCCCACTCGCTCGAGCTCGTCGAGCCGCGCGCGAGGATGTGGAAGACGCCCTGCGAGGCGCTCGCGAGCTTCCCGATTGAGTTACCCGATCCACGCGCCAGAGTCTGCGCGCGTTCGAAGGCGTTTGCGGTTGCTTGTTCAAGCAGACGCATCTTCGCGTCCTCAAGTGTGCTCACTTTGAAGACAGGGTCGCCACTCTCGACCTCAACGCCCTGACGGATGAGCGCCGTCGCGTCATTGGCGATCTGCCGAACAACACGTACGTCGGATGACGTGAGCCCGAGGCTTTGCGTGAGCACATACGCGTCGACATCATTCGTCGCGTTTCCCTCAGAATCGCGCTTCATGACGCGCGCGATCGTGACGCTCGAAACCGTGATCAGGTCATTCGCAATGCCCGCACTGATAACGAATGCGCGCAAGGCGTCGGTTGATTGCTCAAGCGCAACATAGGCCTCTGGCAGCGTGGCGCGGCTCGCGCGAACCCTGCCCGACCAACTTGCGCGATCACTCGTGAGGTCCATCTCCGCAACGCCCTTCACGCGGATCGAGTTGTCCTGCCGCATCATGCGCAGCGCGCTTCCGAGGCGATCGCTCGCGCCGAGCACGCCGAATGCGAGCGCAGCGCCGAGGAGAAAGAGCCCCGCGCCGGGCTTCCCCATCCACGCGGCGATGCGCGCGATCACGCTGCGACCCGCGCCGTCTCCGTCGCCGCCACCGCTCCCGAATCCACCACCAGACGAACCGACTTCAGACATGACGCCTCCCTGCTGCCGTTGGCGCGGCGCAACGCGAAGCACGCGCGACCATGCGCGTGCGTTTCCCACCGCGTGCGTGTGTTCGAACCAGCGGACGGCGCGAGGGTAGGCGAAGCGGAGCGTTTGTCAATGTTCTCGCGGGGAAATCGGCGACCCCATGCGGGAGATCTCTTCGTGCCTTCGAAGCGACGGGCTGTCCCCGAGTTCTCTGCGGCGCTTCCCCGAACTCGTCATGCGCGCGGGCGCCGCCGCCGGGCGAACGCTCCGCCGAGCAGCACGCACAGCCCACCCGCAGGCGTGGGCACGATCTGGGTGAACATGATCTGCGTGCCGTAGTACGGTTGATACGAGCTGCTGAAGCTGAAGACACGGTCGAACGCCACCGTGCTCGTGAAGCCATAGAACTTCGTCGCCGGCCAAGGGTCGGGCACATCGGGCACCCATTGAAAGTACCCC
>JBILDS010000127.1:0-9196 GCA_044352505.1 Phycisphaerales bacterium | reverse complement strand
AGAATGGACCCGCGATGTACCACGCGCTTGTCGCCTCTGGGATCGGCGCAAGCGCCGTATCGCTTGCCGTGAGCGGCGTGAGTCGAACGCGCCCGAAGACGTGACGGTTGTACGGCGAGTCGTAGGTAAGCGTGATGCGGAGTTCGGTGCCACCGGGGTAGCCAAAAGGTTGCGCGGACGCGACCAGCGCCGTGCGCTGCCCCGGCGCCTCATGGCCGCCAACGGCCCACACGCGACCATCACCCTTTGCGAGCGCGTTGACGGCGCGGAAGTCGCCGTTCGATTGCTCGTAGTCTGCCCACGCCCACGCGAGTTCAACATGCGTGCGCTGCGCGGGATCGACAACCGACACAGCTTCGACGGTGATCCCCTCGAGAACCGCGTTGCCGTTGTCGGCGCGCCCAACGCGACCATTGGGCATGCTCGCGTCCGCGAGAGCCTCGATGAGGACCATGCGCATGCCCACAGAGTTCGTACGCAGAACGATGGTGTGCTCGTCGCGGGCGGGGTTCTCGCCGGACGCCAAGATGGAGCCATCTGGTTGCGGCGTGAGCGTTGTGCCATCGCGACTCGCGGCCGACACGACTTCGACAGGCGCCGGCACGAAACCTGCCCGAACGGAGTCGCCAAACGCAGCGAGTTCTTCCTTCTCTGCGTCGCCCGCACTTGCCTGCGCCGACCGCGCTTCGGCCGCAGCCGCTTCGAGCCGTGCCAACTGTTCCGCCTGTTCGGGTGCGGGAACCTCGATGAAGGGCTCGAACGCGCGGTTTGCGTCGGGAACCTGCGAGTAAATGCCCGGCTCGTCATTCGAGTTGAAGAATGCGATCAACGAATAGAAATCGTCAATCGTAATCGGGTCGAACTTGTGGTCATGGCAGCGCGCGCAGGCCACGGTGAGACCAAGAAAGGCTGTGCCGGCGGTGCTGACGCGATCGACCGCGTACTCAAGCAGATACTCCTCATTGATCGCACCGCCTTCGTCGGTGGTGACGTGCGCGCGGTTGAAGCCGCTGGCGATGATTTGGTCGATCGACGCAGAGGGGATGAGATCTCCACCGACCTGCTCGATCACGAACTGGTCATAGGGCTTGTTGTCGCGGAACGCCGCGAGCACCCAGTCGCGCCAGAGCCACATCTGACGGCCGGCATCCATGTGGATACCGCTCGTGTCGGCGTACCGAGCGATATCGAGCCACGGCACCGCGAGCCGCTCAGCGGTGCGCGAGGCGTATGGCTCCTCTGTGAGCAGGCGGTCGACGAGCAACTCGTATCGATCGACGCGCGTGTCGTTCAAGAAGGCATCGGTCTCTTCCGGCGTGGGCGGAAGGCCAGTGAGGTCGAGGTAGATACGCCGCACCAGATCGACGGGTGAAGCATCGTGGCTTGGAGCGAGGCCATCGCGCTCAAGTCGGGCAAGAATGAAGCGATCGATGTCGTTTCGCGCCCAATCGTCGCGCCGGACATTGGGGATCGCAGGAGCCGTCGGCACAGCAAACGCCCAGTGCGACTCATACTCGGCGCCGTCATCAATCCAACGGCGGATCAGCTCACGCTCGTCGGCTGTGATCGCGCGCTTGCCGCTGTCGGGGGTCGGCATCACCTCAGCCGGATCGTGGGAGGTGATTCGCCTCCAGAGATCGCTGGCTTCGGCGTCGCCGGGCACGATTGCAGCGCCGTTCTTCCGAGGTGCGATCGCTTCGTCGCGGATATCGAGCCGGAGACCCGCCTGCTGGTGGGCGCGATCGGGGCCATGGCAGAGGAAGCAGCGGTCGGAGAGAATCGGACGAATGTCGCGACCGTAGCGCAGCGGCTCGGGAGCCGGAAGGCCCGCGACGGCGGCGACACGGGGCGGCACCAAACCCGCACTCGACGCCTTCGCAAGCCGCACGCGGGTCGCTTCGAGTTCGGCAGAACCCCGCCCGGCGGCGGAGTGCGCGATGGCGGAGGAGGGAGCGACGGCGACGCGCCCGGGGGAGTCGTGCTTGGGGGAGTCGTGCCTAGGGGAGTCGTGCCTAGGGGAGTCGTGCCTGGGGGAGTCGCCCGCCGGGGAGTCGCGCCCGGAACCCGCGACCGATTGCCGCTGCAACGCGGTGCTCGCCTGCTGCGCCGAGTGATCGGGCTCGACGCTCTTCGGCAACAACGCGACCGCAGCGAGGCCAGCGACCAAGACCGACGCGGAGACGAACGACGTGCGACTTCCGAGCACGAGTCCAAGTGTAACGCTCGCCCCCCCCGCGCCAACCCTGAATCAGCCTCAAGTTTCCGGAAAGTCAGTGGCTGTTCTGTTTCTGTTCAAGGTGTCGGCTCGTCGCGGCAACGCGCCATACAGCGATAAAGCGACGAGGCGATGCGGCGATGAGGCGATGAGGCGGCGAGGCGATGAGGCGACTCCGGCGAACATCCTCTCCTTTCGTTGACGACACGCGCAGCATGAGACATTTCACGTGGAACCGAGAACCACGACTTCGCCACGATCCACGAAGAGGAGTTCAAGCTGCACCGCGCCGCGGGGAATTGTGAACATCTCTGCAACTGCGTCGCCATATGCTGCGAGTTGCTCGCGGTACGCGGAGACTTTCTCCGCGAGATTCTCGCTCGATGCGTCCGCCGCGCCGGTCTTGTAGTCGATGATCGTGGCGCCGATCAGAACACCGTCGCGCAAGAGGAGCACAAGTCGGTCGATGCGGCCGTTGACGATCGCGCCGTTCACCTCGCGCGTGAACGCGAGTTCGTTGTAAACACGCACCGTGTTGCCTGCCGCATCGAGGTCGAGCGCCCGCGCGATTGTTCCCGGTCGCCCTCGGTCAGATGCGATCCGCGCGAGCATGACCTCGACTTCATGGGCAAGCTCGTCCGAAATCGGCTCGCGCTTCTCCGCGGCGGCACGACGACGGGCGCGCTCGATGATCGCGGCTCGCGCCGACGCATCCACAAGATCTTCGATCGAATGCACCTCGCGGAAGCACTCATGGACAAGCACGCCACGCAGCGCGATGTCGTCGTTGGTGAAGGGGTCGAGCGCCCAGAGCCCGCGTGGCGCGTGCGAGGACGGCGACGCAGCGCGGCCACCCGCGCGGGGTTTGATCTCGACGAGAGGACGCGGGGAATCGGCTTCGGCGATCTCGGCGGCAGATGGGCGATCCGCGGCGCGTGGAGAATCCGCAGCGCGTGGAGGATCGGCAGCGCGTGGAGAATCCGCAGCAGCCTCCTTCGGCGTTCGCACCTCGCCCACGTACTCGCATGTCCAGAAAGGCTCGGAGGGACGCACCCGTGCCCGTTGGTACTCGTGCGCGATTGAAGGCGCACCCGCAAGCCGGTCCGCCGCCCCGCTCGCCCGCGCGAGCGCTGCGCGGATGAGCTTCGCGCCGGTCGGGTACTCGCCCTTCGGCTTCGACGACATGACGAGGTGGAGGCCGCGTTTCGCGCGCGTCACGGCGACATAGAACGCGGAGAGTTCATCGAGCAGACGGCGCCGCCGCTCATCGCGCTCGAACACCGACAGCTCGGGGATCCATGACCTCACCGACTCGTTCGAGAGAAGCGCAACCATCTGCGGCGGTTGCGCGGGGTCGGTGCGGACCATCCCCCACGGCGCCTTGACTTCGCCCCAGTTTGCATCGAGCGAGAGCACGATCACCTCGTCGAACTCAAGACCCTTCGCCCGGTGGACGGTCATCACGCGCACGCGGTCGGGCGAACTCGCACTCGCGTCGTCGCTCTCGACAGCCTCGACGAAGTCGGTGAGCCGCTCGGGCGGCGCGTCGGCGAAGGACTCAGCGATTGCCACCACGCGGGCGAGGCGATCGGCGTCGTTCGGCGAGAGGCCCTGCTCGCGTAGGCGCGAGAGAACGTCGTTCAGAACAGGCGCAAGGCCACGATCCGCGATCCGACCGCGCCAATCCGCGGCGAAGGCGATCGCGTCCTCGGCCGCTTCGGCGCGTTCTTCTAACTTCGCAAGACCCGTGACCTTCGCCATCGGGCCGCGCGAGACGAGGAAGTGCGAGATCCGATCGCTCGGCGTGTCGATGAGGCGGAGCATCGCGACCACCCCCGCGACTGCGGGCGAATCGAGCAAGGTCGCGCGGCCTTCGTCGCTCGCGGGGATTCCGAGCAGCTTCAGGCTGGCGATCGTGTCCGCCACCACGGCGTTCGTCCGCGCGAGAATGCCGATCGTCCGTCCGGGGCGTTCGCGCAGGATCTTCGCGGCGATTGCAGCAGCGCACTCGGTTTGGGACACCTCGCCCGCTTCGCTCGAACCGCGCGACGATGCATCGCCACCCTCAGCCTCGGCCGGCGGAGACTCGCGTTCCGCAGCGTCGCCGTCTGCGCCCGCTTCGGGTGCATCGCCGGACGCATCGCCGAATGCATACGCGGCGACGAAGCCCCCGAGTTCCGGACGCGCCGACTCATGCGGCACAAACTTCCACTGCGCAAGCGCCTGCGTAAACGCACTCTCGGTGCACGACGGCGGCAGCCCGAGCGACTTCGCCCAGTCGAAGACGCCGATCTTGTCGCCGATGAGTTCGGCGCGCTTCTTGTCACCGACAAGCGACGGCAGCACCTCGGCGATGTCGCCGAACACGCGGTTCACGAAGTCCATCAGGATCGGCGACGAACGGAAGCTCTTGGCGAGAGGCTTCGCCTCGCCGAGATTTCCGCTGTACGCCTGCTCGATCTCCGCGATCAGACCCGGCGTGCCGCCACGCCAGCCGTAGATCGACTGCTTCGGGTCGCCGACAAGCAGGAACCGCCCTGCGCGCTCCGGGCCCCGGCCGCCGAGCACCTCGTCGAGCAGCGGCTTCATCGCGAGGAACTGCTCGACCGAGGTGTCCTGCGCCTCGTCGATCGCAAGGTCGCGCAGCTCGACGCCGAGCGTCTCGCGCAGCGCGTCGGGGTCGGCGACGCGCGAATCCTTGCGCCGCGCAGCATCGGCGATTCCGCGCGTGATGTCGCCGAAACCGTAGACGCCCGTCTCGCGCTGGAGCCGGACGAGCGCCGCATCGGCCTTCGGCAGCACCGCGCGCGCACCCTCGAGCTTGCGGTCGAGATCGGCGATCAGCGATGCGCGCAGGCATCGCGCGATCTCGCCTCCGACGCGCGCGAACTCGGGCGGCATGGGCTTGCTGTAGTAGGACTCATTCCGGTTCATCTTCAGCAAGAAGTTGCTGCCCGCAAGCTCGACCCAATCGCGCTGTTCAAGCAGCTCGATCAACTTGTGGACCGCTTTCTGCCAGTTCTTGTTCAACTTCTCTGCGGAAACAGCTAGGCTCTTCAACTCCGCCGCCAGGGCCTCCGACTTCGTCACCTCCAGCGCAGCGCGATCGATCAGCGGCTTCATCCATCCGTACGCGCGGTCGACCGCCTCCTCGCCGCCAATGGCGACGGCGCGGTAGATGTCGAGCGGGGTGATGGAGTGCTGACTGCCGAAGAGCGACTCGATCGAGCTCGTGACGCTCGGCTTCGGCGCACCCTGCTCAAGGAGATCGAGCATTTTCTCCGCGTCGTCATCGGCAAGGATCTCGGCCGCGGCGCGCGCGCGAATCTCCTGCAAGTCGGTGTCCTCGCCGAGCGTCCACTCGGCGGGCAACCCGATCTCCTCGGGCATCGACGCTGCGATGCGGTTGAAGTAGCCGTCGAGCGTGCCGATCGGCAGCCTGTGGAGATCGGCGCAGAGTGCCTTCAGCGCGGCGAGATACTCGGCCTCGCTCGCGGTTCCGACCACCGGCTCGAAGTCCCTGCGCGCCTTCGCGCCCGCGTCGCCCGCACGCGCTCCCTGCGCTGCATGCGCGAGCACACGCGCGAGGATCTCGCCGGCGGCCTTGCGGGTGAAGGTCACGGCAAGCGTGCCCGACGGCTCTGGCGCGCGGCCGGCGCGGATCTCGTCGATCAGCCAGCGCAGGATGCGATTCGCGAGGGTCCAGGTCTTGCCGGAGCCCGCGTTCGCAATCACGATTGTTCGGTCGGCGGAAGCCACCATTCGTGGAGCGGCGGTCATGCATCACCTCCGCTTGAGCGCGACTCAGACGCCACCGCCGCTTCGTCTTCGTCTTCGGCCAATCCACGATGCCCGAGTCCCCAGATCGGTGCGAGCGGGTCGTCGGGGCGGATCGGAGTTCGCGGGGACGGTGCAAGTTCGCCCGCGAGGATGCAACGCACGATGTCCGTCGCGCGTTCTTCAGCCTGATCGAGGAGTTCCTCGGTCACCCGCGGGGCGTCGAGGTACGAGATCTGGCTCTTCTCGGCGGTCGGGGCGAGGTTGAGGTAACCGAGCTGGCCGACGCCCACATCGACGCGCGGCGTGAGCGATCGAAGCAGCACGCGGTAGAGCGGCAACTGCAGATCGACCCACTCGTCGGCGCTCGTGCCGTCCTCGGACTTTCGCTTGCGGAGGTGGACGGCGACGGGCGAGTCGCCCTTCGCGGAAGTCTTGTAGTCGAGCGCGCGGAATCGGCCGGTCGACTCCTCGACATCGACGCGGTCGATGCGCCCGGTGAGAAAGAGTCCGTCGGCCGCAGGCAACCGCGGTGCCTGCACGCTGCGCCCGCTCGGTTTCTTCGAGAACGAGGCCTCGACGAGATGGAGTTTCCATCCGCTGCGCGCCTCTTCGGCTTGGATTTGCGCGAAACGCGCGAGCCTCCGCCGCGCCAGCGCGACCTGCACGCGCAGCGCCGGTGCGCGCGACTTCGGATACGCAACCGCCACGAGTTCATCGAGATGACGGCACACCTCGCGCTCGATGGCCGCGGCGTCTTCGCTGCGCCGCCCGCCGTCGATCTCCTCGCGCCCCCACCGCTCGAGCGCTGCGTGCACGAGGTTGCCGAATCCGCGGGCGTCGAGTTCGACGGCGCGCTCGTCGATCGCGCCAAGCCTGAGCCGCTCGTCGTGCAGGAGTTGGAAGAGATACGGGCACTGGAGGTATGTCTTGAACGAGGTCACGCTGACCGACTCGATCTTCACGCCCTCGATCTTCGGAGTGCGCTCGAAGAGCGGACGCGCGTCGCCGCCAGACTCGACGCGCGGGCGTTCTTCGCGGTGGCCGGTCGGGAACAGCAGCTCGACGCGGTCGGCAAGCGCCGCGTCGTCGACCCGAAGCAGGAACCGCGAGGGCTTCAGGGGATCGCCCTCCTCGGACTGCTGCGGCACGATGAAGGACACGCTTGCACCGCAGGGCACATGCGCGCCAGCGCCGTTCCCTGCGCCAGCGCCGTTCCCCGTGCCAGCGCCGTTCCGCGTGCCGACGCCAGCGCCGTCGCGAGCGTCAGCGCCCGCGCCGGTGCGCGCACCGATGCCCGAGCCGTCACCCGCGCCGTCACCCGAGTCGTCACCCGCGCCAACCCCCCCGCCCGCGCCCGCGCCCGCGCGCGCCGCCGTCCGCAGCAAAATGCCGTCGAGGATCCACGCATCGCGGGCGGCGCGGCGGGTGCCCGACATCATGCCGAGCGCGGCGCGCACCCCTTCGGGAAGCAACGGGTCGGCGACGGCGCCTTCAGGAACGAATCCCTCGGCGAATCCTGTGAGCACGAGATGCGGCTCATCGGCCATGCCGGCGTCGAGCCACCCTCCGATCGTCACCCCGTCGGCGATGCGCGCGCCGCGAATCTCCTGTGAGCCAAGTCGCGCGAGGACGAGTTCGATCGCTTCGTGCGCGCCAACCGGCGTGGTGAACGCCTTCGGCAGTTCGTGCAGTTCGCTGAGCTCGCGATCGAGCGCGCGGATCGTCGCGGCGCGCTCCTCGGGATGCGCCCCGGACGGGTCGTCGCCGATGATCGTCTGCAGCAGCGAGCGCAGCGGCTTTGCCCACTCGGCGGCGCGCCGTGCGCCCTCGAGCGGGCGACAGAGTTCGAGCACAGCGGCGCGGACCTCGGCGTACTCCTTCGCCACGATCTTGCCGCGCCGATCGCCGTCGATCGACGCAACCGGCTCGTCGCGCCACGCACCGACGAGCGTTGCGGCGCGATACGCAGACACTCGATCGGCAGCATCCACCGCGATCGGCTTCAGCCAGCGCGCGACATCGTCGTGGCGCACGAACGCAGCGAGCGCATCGGCAGAACCTTCGCCAAGGAGGTCGCCGAGCCGTGCAAGAAGCGTACCGAGCCGAGTGGCCGCGAACGCCCGCGACTCGCCCACCGCGGCTGGGGTCGCGGCACCCGCGAATGCACGCTCGAGCGCGCGCCGCGTCTCGTCGTCTGGCGCCATGACGAAGAGGTCGTCGCTCGTCACGTTGCTGGTCAACACGCCAGCAGCCGAGCGCGCGATCTCGCTGATGGCGCCGATGGCCGCCCGCGCGGCGTCGTTCGGACTGGTCGCGACCCGGATCGCCGAGGAAGGGACCCGCGCCACGGGAAACTCGCGCCGCTCCCAGGCCTCGGCGATCGGGAAGCCCTCGCGGTCGATCGACTCGGTGCAGTGCACACATACCTCGACCCGCACGCCACGCGCCCGCAGAAGCCTCAGCAACGCCCGTTGCACAGGCTCGGGGTCGGCAAGCAGCACCACAAGCCGACGGATGCCCTCGTGAAGGACGCGCCCATCCTTCACCGCATCGCGGATCGCATCATCGCGGTCAACCACACCCGCCTGCGCAACCAGCGCGCTTCTCCGCCGCGCAAACTCGGCAAGCACCTCGAACTTGGGCCCCACATCCCCCCGCGACTTCGCCGCGTTGCTTGTGGCGACACCGTCAAACGACTGCATCGCGGCCGCAACCTCGCTCGACAACCGCGCAACGCGCCGCGCGATTCGCATGCGAACCCGCGGATCAGGCTCACCCGGCACGCCGAAGAGCGCAGCCACTCGCGCCGCGAACCCGTCCTTCGCCGCAATCGACAGCTCGAGCACCTCGCGCCACGAGCACAGCGCCGCGACATCGGACATGACCACCGCCGTCGGTTCGACGAAACTCGGCCCGAAACGCTTGGGGGTGACGACCGTCGGGGCGAAGAGCGGCCGCCCCGCAGCCCGGGCCCTCCGAAGCAGCCCGCGCGCAAGTGACGACGCGAGGCGCTCGCCCGGCACGAGCACCATGGTCGTTGAGAAGTCGAGCGGATCGACGGCGGTGCCGGCACGGCCCTCGCCTAGATCCTCGCCTCGATCCCCGCCTCGATCCCCGCCTAGATCCCCGCCTAGATCCCTGCCTAGATCCCTGCCTAGATCCCTGCCTAGATCCCTGCCTAGATCCCTGCCTAGATCATCG
>JBILDS010000007.1:0-29313 GCA_044352505.1 Phycisphaerales bacterium | reverse complement strand
CCCGTGGCCGCCGCCCTTCATCTGCGGCATCATCGAGCGGACAAACTTGCCGTCCTTCGTGAAGACATAGACGGCGTCGTCCTTCTTGGCATCGCCACCGACCGTGTGCGAGATGTAGATGTGGCCGGACTTGTCCTGCGCGACGCCGTGCGTGTCGCCCCATGCGAGCCCCTCTGGCGCCGTCAGCCAGTCGTGCTCGACGCGATACTGGAAGTCGCCCGACCCAGTGACGATGTCGCCCGCGAGAAGCGCGGACGCGAAGGCGTTCGAGAACGGCGCGAGCGCTGCCAGGCCTGCGGCCGAGCGAATGAAGGCGCGGCGTGAGTCGTTTCCGAGAGTGTGGCGATGCTGAACTGGTTGCATCCAGTAAGCGTACCTTCGACGCGCGCGCCCGTGCACGGCACGTGCAGGGGGTTTGGGGCCGAACGTTAGCGCCTCTCGGGCGTGTCGTCTGAGTTCGCTTGCTCATCCGGCATCGGTGGCGTGATCGGCTGCGCCACCGGAACATCCCCACCGATTGGGTCGAGTTTGGTTCCCTCACGCAGCCGCTCGAACAATTCAGGCGTGTCGAGTTCCGTCTGCCACACATACACCCGGCCCAGTCGGGTCTGCTGTCGAAGCCACTCGGTCAACGCGGGTGTCACCTTCGACCCAATGAGATTGATGGACTCCATGCGCGGCAGTACGCCGAGGGCCACCAGACCAGCGTCCCCGATCTCTGTGTAATCAATCCGCAACCGCTCAAGGTGCACCATGCTGCCCACCTTCGCAAGTCCGACATCGGTGAGCTTCGATCGCGACACGTTGAGGTTCGCGACGACCGGGGCAACATCTGCCAACAACGATGCATCCGCATCGGAGAGCGGCGGCTCCGCCCGACTTGCGTTGACGTCGAGGAGCGGACTCTCGATCGCGATCGGCTGCACAAGCACACCTCGCGCAGCAAGCGCCCGTGCCGCATTCGCCGCGCGCGTCTTCGCCTCCGACGAGATCTCAACGGTCGATCCACCTGCAATTGAAAGCGTTCCCGCGACCGCCAGCACCTGCGCCGACGCGGAACTGTTGAGTCCACCAACTGTCGCGGCGCCGCCGCCCGCCCGCTCGGGGTAGACGGCACCGTCGTCGATCCACCGGCGGAGCACGTTTGTTTCGTCCTGTGTGAGTCCCGGCCCGTCCGGCGGCATCGCGTCGGGGTGCGCACGGTCAAGCACAACCCGCTTCAAAAACTCGCTCTCCGCACTGTTTCCGGGAAGCACGGTCCATTCATCCGATTCCCCGTTGAAGAGCCATGCCTTCGTGTCCATACGAAGGCCGCCCTTCTGCCGCCGCGATCCGTGACACTCGAAGCAGTGCGTCTCGAGCAGCGGTCGCACGTTCTCGACGAAGTAGAGTTCCTCCGGCGAGAGCGCAGCCTGCTCCACAACCGACTGCTCGGTGGGTTCGAGCTCCGGCGGCTCCGACGCGGGAAAGAGAACCTTGGTGAGATAGCCGCTTCCGTGTACCAACTCGCCGCCCAAGTGCCCTGTGACACCAACGCCAATCCCAACCGCGAGCGCTGCCCATCGGAACGCTCCAAGTTGCGCAAGCGTCTCAAGACTTGGTTGGCCGAACGCGCGGGCAAGAGCGCCTGAGAGCGCTTGGCACCAACACGCGACTCCGAGAAGCCCCACTGAAGTCGCGATCCCAATCCAACGGTGGAAATCCAAGGTCTCGAGCGACTTCCCTCCATACCCATGCTCGGCGTTGATCCAGCCTGTCACGCTCGCAGCCACAGCCGAAATCGCCGCCAACCAGAGCAGCGGTCGGGTCAGCGGCGAGAACCCCTGCTGGCGCGTCACGCTCCGCCACCACTCCGCACCAATCGCCACCAGCGCAAGCGCAATTGGAAAGTGCACCACGAGTGGATGAAGTAGACCTGCGGCGCGACTCAAATCAGGGCCAGAGTCCATCAGCAGAAGACATGCGGAAGCGAACGGTTCGGACGAAGGCGCGGCATGCATGTCCATCGTGTTGGAATCTACTTGAATCGCGCGGCGGGCGGAAGAACCCATCGACGAAGAGTGCCGCGAAACAGCGCGCGCCAACAGAAGTGCAGAGTTCAAAAACGACAGGCCACCAGAAGCTTTCCGCGGCTTCCGGTGGCCAAATCGCTGCGCGGCAATACCGCGCCCCCTTTCACACCGAGAGATCTCCGAGTCACGCGGCGTTCTGCCGCATACCCCGGAAAAACGAAAGCGGGCCCCTCGGCACGCGAGGTCAAAGACCTCCTGCCGCGACGCCCGTTTCACGCGATCCTGTGATCGCTGCGGGACGAATCAACCAGTTCCTCGAACCCCAGGCATCGACCGATAGAGTCAAACCCGAAACGAGAACCCAGTCAATCCGCTCTCTCTCCCGCGATTCTCCGCCCCGAAACGCCGCAAAAACGGCGGTGGACACATACATCCTGACACAGATACGCACCGAGTCAAGCGGTCGACTCCCGACTTCCCGAAGTCTTTGCGATTCGGAGATATGCGCTACAGGAACGACTCAGCAGGATCCTGACGCTCGCGCGGCTTCGAATCAGCTCTTCAAGCCAACCGCCTCCGCGTCACGGTCCGAGAGCCAGCCACCATCAGATCGCGCGCGTACGGTGCCGTCGCGCTTCCAACTACGCTCGCAGCGCGGCTCGTCGCGAAGATCAATCACCTCGATTGCGCTCTGATCCTCGGTCATCACCACACGCGACACACCGATGAGGTCGGGAAGGTCGGCCGCAAACTCGGCGAGATGGCGATGTGACACGGGCAACGCGATACCGGCGTCGAGTGGATTCTCGATCCCCCGCTCCTTCGCCTTCTCAAGCGCCGCGTGTGCCAGTTCGCGAAATGCGAGCACCTCGCTCCACCGCGCGTCGCACGGCTGAACAAGCGTCCGGTAGTGCTCAAGTTGCACACACGCGTGCTCATCTCGCGTGAGCGCTCGGAACGCCTCGTCGGCGGTGTGGGGCAGGAACGGCGCGAGCATTCGACAAAGGCTGTCTGCAGCTCGGTACATCGCAGCCTGCGTGGCGCGCCGACGGGAACTCGTCGGCGCATCGCAATAAAGCCGATCCTTGGTCGCGGCGCAATACACCGCCGAGAGCGTCTCGTTGCAGAGCGTGTAGATGGCCTGCTGCGCATCACGGAAACTACATGAACCAATGGCGCGGCGCACCGACTCCTGCGTCGAGGCAACTTGCGCCAACATCCAAGCCTCGAGACTCGTTGGCGCAATCCCCGACAAAATGGAATCGGTCTCTGACGAATCGAACCCTTCAAGATTCGACAGGAGATAGCGAATTGTGTTGCGAACCTTGCGGTAACTCTCGCCAGCAACCTTGAAGAAGTCGCCGTCGGCGCGAATGTCGTTCTCGTAGTCGACCCCGGCAACCCACCAGCGGCAGACATCAGCGCCGAAATCCTTCAAGAGCGCCTCGACCTCGATCGCGTTTCCAAGCGACTTCGACATCTTGTGACCGTTCTTGTCAACAATGAAGCCGTGCGTCACCAATCGTTTGAACGGTGCGTATCCAGTTGCGCCAAGAGCGGGCAGCAATGACAACTGGAACCAACCGCGATGCTGGTCACTTCCCTCAAGGTAGAGTTCACTTGGATATCCAACGTTTCGCGCACGAAGCACAGCATTCCAAGAGCTTCCTGCCTCAAACCACACATCGAAGATGTCATACAACTTCGTGAGTGACGTGAGATCAAGCCCCTTCGGTGCAGCCGGGTCGCGTGACGCGTCGTACTGCGACAGCAAGTCTGCCGGCGACTCTTGGAACCACGCGTCACTACCCTTTTCCGCGAAGCGCTTCGCAACGGCGCGCACACTTGCAGACGTGAGGAAGGTGGTTCCATCCGGCATGCGAAATGCAGGGATCGGCAACCCCCATGATCGCTGTCGAGAAATGCACCAGTCGGGTCGCGACTCGAGCATGCCGCGCAATCGATTTCGCCCCCACTCCGGCGTGAAACCAACTTCGTTCGTGATCGCCTCAAGCGCCCGCGCGCGCAACGTCTTCCCGTCGCGCTTCATCGCGACGTCCACGCCCACGAACCACTGCTCGGTTGCGCGGAAAATCACCGGAGTCTTCGACCGCCAGTCATGCGGATACGAGTGCACGAACGCGTGGTCGTAGAAGAGGTGCCCACTTGCGCGGAGCCGCTCGGTAATCTCTTTGTTCGCGTCCCAGATCGAGCGACCACGCAGCCATTGTGGAACGCTGTCGTCATAGGTTCCGTCTTCGCGCACCGGGCAGTATGCAGGAAGCCCTTCCTTGAGGCCCGTGCGGTAGTCCTCTGCACCGTGCCCGGGAGCGGTGTGCACGAGGCCGGTTCCGTCCTCAAGCGTGACGTAGTCTGCCGAGACGATGCGCCCCTTCCGATCGCAGAATGGATGTCGATACTCAAGGCCGACAAGCTTCGCACCGTCGCACTCTGCACGAACCACAACCCGCTCTGCGCCCGCCTTTTTCGCAACGCCCTCAACGAGATCGCTCGCCATGACGGTGGTGTTCCCGTCGATCTCCACAAGCGCATAGCGAAAGCGCTCGTGCACCGCGATGGCCAGGTTCGCAGGAAGCGTCCAAGGCGTGGTCGTCCAGATCGTGAAGGTCGGCGTCACATCGAGGATGCGCGACTCATCGATCTCTCCATCGACATCCCCCACCACTTCCGTGTCGACTTCAGATGCGCCAACGGGCGCCTCTGCGAGCAAACCGAACGCAGCCGCGACCTTCGCGCGATCTGCCGCTTCGAAATCAACGTACACCGAAAGATCGGTTCGATCCTCGTACTCAAGTTCAGCTTCGGCCAATGCTGTCTTGTTGGCAATCGACCAATGCACCGGCTTCAGTGCGCGCACCACCACGCCCTGATCGATGAGGTCCGCAAAGACCTCAAGTACCTTGCCCTCGTACCCGGGCATCAGCGTGTAGTACGGGTCGGCGTAATCCGCAAGCGTGAGCAACCGCTTCATCTGCTCCGCTTGAAGCCCGATGAACTTGGTTGCCGCCGTCGCACACTCACGCCGAATCGCCATATGGCGCTGTTCAACTGTCAACGTGTCAAGCTTCGCTGCTTTCCCCTTCTCATGAAGCTCCGTCATGACCTTGTGCTCAATCGGGAGCCCGTGGGTGTCCCAGCCGGGCACAAATCGCACGCGGAATCCTTCCATGAGTGCGCCGCGCACAACGAAGTCCTTCAGGACCTTGTTGAGCATGTGCCCGATGTGAATCGGCCCATTCGCATACGGCGGCCCATCGTGAAACACGAAGGGCTCCGCCGACTCGCGAACGTGTTGGATTCGATTGAAGATGCGCGCGTCTTCCCAGCGCTTGAGCGACTGGGGCTCTGCCTGGATGAGATTCGCCTTCATGGCGAAGCCCGTCTTGGGAAGGTTCAGGGTGTCCTTGTAGCGGTTCTTCTCGGCCGCGGGCTGTCCGCCCGAACCCGCCGCAGGCTGTTGCGCGTCAGACATAGGTTGCTCGATTCTCCCGACGACGGCGCGTCGCCGGAAGGCGCAAGTTTACCCGTAAACCGTGCGCCCAGCGGCCGCATCCGCGCAGCGTGTTTACCCCACGCGCCGCGCATCGCAACGGGCGCGACAGCGCCTCTCACGGATGCTCGCCGTCCTTCACCACTTCATCGAGGTACTTCTGAAACTCGCCCATCTTGTACGAGACAAAGCAGAGCGCATGATGAAGCGCGAAGTACTCCGGGTCGGTCATGTCTTTGTCGACATCGCCGCGGAGTCGATTGAGCTCTGCGATCACAACTTCAGCTTTCACCTTCATGGCATTTACCTCTGTTTGACGTTCTGCGCAACGCTGCGGCGCACGCTTCGCGACGTGCGCTGCAATCACAACCGAATCAGCCGTTCACAGCAGGGTCAGCAGGCTTCGCGCCGTGGTCATGATCGTGGTCGGGTGCGCGTGTCGGTTCAGTTTGGGGGATGCTCGACTTGGAGTGATCGTGGCCGTCGTGGCTGTGATCATGGTGGCTGTGATCATGGTGGCTGTGACCATGATGATGGTGATGGTCATGCGACTGTGCCACGCTTGACTCAAACCGAGCGATGGCTCCCGCCAACGCAAGCCCCACAAGAAGCGCCGCCGAGAGTCCGACTCGATCGTGTCGGTGGAACTGCAACTCAGGCAAGAGATCGCTTGATGCGATGCAAAGGAACGTTCCAGCACTAAACGCCAATGCGTACGGCAGGATTGATGTATCACTCTCCGCAACGCCGAACCACACGATCGCAGCACCGACAGGTACGACAAGTGAGAAGAGCAGATTGACAACGTGCGCAAAGCCCGCGGGTTTTCCGGCCGCACGCACGAGCGTGGTGACCGTGAGGCCATCGAAGGGCTTATGCAAGAGAATCACAAGAAACGTCGAGAGTCCCGCGATCATTCCGCCGTGATCATGCGCAACGCCCGCGAGTACCGCAGCTCCGAGGGCAACGCCCTCGATCACACTGTGCAACGTGAGACCGATGGCTGCGCCAATCCAACTCATCTGGCTGACCGCGCGCTTGGGACGGCCACCATGACCGTCGTGGCTCTTCTGACCGTCGTGGCCACGCTTCCCTTTCGCATCCTTCCCGCCCGCATGCGAATGGCCGTCGCAGCCATCATCGCAGCAGTCATGGTGCCCCGCTTCTTCCGGCGTTTCATGCTGATGGAAGTGGAAGAAGCGCTCGAGGAGGAACATCACCACAAACCCAAGCACAAGCGCGAGCATGACGCCGTCAAGCGCACCGTGCAGCAATCCGTGCGAGAGTCCGCCCGTCGTGGACATGGCGGAGGTTTCAAGCGCGATGATCACGCCGTGGGTCAGGAGATGGAAGAGTCCAACTCCAAGCATCATTCCGCCAACAAAGCTGAGTGCGAACTGCAGCCGCCGATGGCCGAGCTTGACCACCGCAGCGATGGCTCCGCCTGCGAGCGAAGCGACACCGATGAGCGCGCAGTAGATGATGAGCAGCGTGGTTGGCGAGAGCGAGCCAGACGCGTCGGTGTCGTGGGCCAAAATGGTCGTGAGGTTCAAGATCGTCAAATGGTCCATGAGGGCAGAGAGGATAGCGGGAACGCGTCAACGCTCCGAAGTCGTGAGCGATTTGAGCCCTCCGCTCCCGTCGCGCTCGCGGGGGTTGGACGCCCCGTCTCCGACGTCCCTGTGCGGTGGGCCTACAACAAACAAGGTCCGCATTGCGGACCCTGCGTGTTTCAGGTGGAGTGGATGAGGATCGAACTCACAACCTCCTCGATGCGACCGAGGCGCTCTCCCAATTGAGCTACCACCCCTGGGAGGTCGAGAATGATAGCACGACTCGCGGCCGCTGCAAAGTGGTTGCGGCGCAGCGCTTTTTGCCCGGTGCCCCTTCTCGCGGCGCGGCATCTGGCTTCTACTGTGGGGCCTGTGTCGGAAGTCCCCGCCATCTTCGACGTCGAGAACCCGCGCGACACCAGTTGGGCCGATCCGGCGAAGAACCCCCACTTCGCAACGCCCGCGATGCGGCAGTTCGCGCGGTTCAAGCAGGCGCACCCCGATTGCATTCTGTTCTTTCGACTCGGCGACTTCTACGAGATGTTCGGACGCGACGCGGTGCTTGTTCACAAGCTTCTTTCGATCACGCTCACCGAGCGCACGAAGGGGCTTCCGATGGCGGGCGTGCCGTTTCATTCCGCTGAGGGCTACATTCGCCGTCTTGTTGCGATGGGCCACCGGGTTGCGGTCTGCGAGCAGATGCAGGATCCGAAGGATGCGAAGGGCGTGATCGAACGCGCGGTCACGCGCGTACTCACGCCCGGCACGCTTGTCGATGAGACGCTCCTGGAGGCGGGCAGCGCGAATCGAGTCGTCGCGATTTCGATTGACGGAAGCGAGGCGCAGCTTGCCGCGATCGAGGTGTCAACCGGCGCGTTCACTGTGCACGCTTGCCCGATCGCGCTCCTTGGCGATGAGATCGCGCGACTCGCACCAAGCGAGATCGTGCACCCCGAGGAGCGCGACGGTTCGGTGCACGCTGAATTCACGCGCCTTGCAGCGCGCGGCCTCGTGCTGACTTCGCGGCAAGGCTGGTACTTCCGTGCGGACGATGCCTACGACGCACTCACCACGCAGTTTGGCGTGCGTTCACTCGAAGGCTTCGGCTTCGCGAAAGGTGACCCGGCAATCGCGGCCGCGGGCGCAATCCTCCGCTATGCGCTCGAGACGCAGGCAACCGACCAAGCACTCGGGCGCATCCCGCATCTTCAGCCACCGCGACGCGTGGCGCGCGGCGAGCACCTCGGTGTCGACGCCACAACCCTCCGCGCGCTTGAAGTCGAGCGCACGCTGCGCACGGGCGCCACAGAGGGCAGCCTCCTGTCCATCTTCGACGGCGCTGCGACACCGATGGGGCGCCGCCTTGTGCGCGACTGGCTGTGCTACCCGCTTGCAACAAAGGCAGCAATCGACGCGCGCCTTGACCGTGTCGCGGCACTTGTGGCCGACGAGCGATTCGCCGATGCCATCCTTGCAGAGCTCGGCGCGTTGCAAGACGTTGCGCGCATCGCAGGGCGCGCCGCGCTTGGCCGCGCCACACCGCGCGACTTCCTCGCGCTCGCGCGGTCGCTTGCTGCAATTGGCCCGCTGACCAAGACACTCACGCCGAGTGCAGCATTCGCAGCCGACTGTGCGGAGTTCGCGCGCGTGGCACCCGTGCTCACGCCACTTGCTGAGCATCTTGCAAACGCCATTCAACGCGATGCCCCCGCGCATCTCCGCGAAGGCGGCGTGTTCGCGGATGGCTACGACCTCGAGCTCGACGAGACGCGTCTTCTGCAGCGTGACTCGAACGTGTGGCTCGCGCGATACCAAGAGGAGTTGATCGCCTCGACAGGAATTGCGTCGCTGAAGGTCGGTTTCAACTCAGTGTTCGGCTATTACATTGAGCTTTCCGCTACAAACAGCGCGAAGGCGCCCACGAACTTCACCCGGAAGCAAACGCTGCGCAATGCGGAGCGCTACATCACGCCCGAACTGAAAGAGTTTGAGGAGAAGGTGCTCCGTGCCGATGCGCGCGCGATTGAACGCGAGAAGGAGTGTTGGACGCGTCTTCTGGCGAAAGTCGCTGCAAATCTCGCGGAAATCGTTGCATTTGGCGAGCGCGCCGGCGAGCTTGATGCGCTGTCGTGTCTTGCGTCGGTCGCGCGACGACAGCGCTGGACGAAGCCGACATTGACAACACACAGGGGTCTCGCCATCGAGGGCGGCCGGCACCCTGTGCTCGATCGCACGCTGGCGTCGAGTTTCGTGCCGAATGACACGCGACTTGGGAGTGGGCTCGGTGGCGGACATGACGCCGGAGCCGACGCCGTGCCTGCGCCGACGCTCGCGCTCATTACAGGCCCAAACATGGCGGGAAAGAGCACCTATATTCGGCAGGTGGCGCTCATCGCGCTCTTGGCGCACATTGGGAGTTTCGTGCCGGCAACAAAGGCGGAGATCTGCGTCCTCGACGCGATCCTGACACGGATCGGCAGCGCCGACGAGATTCACTCAGGCCAATCGACCTTCATGGTGGAGATGACCGAGACCGCGAACATCCTGCACCACGCGACGGCGAGGAGTCTTGTGATCCTCGATGAAATTGGCCGCGGCACCAGCACCCTCGACGGCCTCAGCCTCGCATGGGCGATTACGGAAACGCTTGCCGCGCGAGGTGCGTGCACGCTGTTCGCAACGCACTACCACGAACTCACACAGCTCGCAGACACGCTTCCAAGCATCACCAACTTGCACGTGTCGGTGCGCGAGTGGAATGACGAGGTCGTGTTCCTCCACAAGATTGTTCCGGGGCGCACCGACCGCAGTTACGGCATTCATGTGGCGCGCCTCGCGGGTTTGCCGAGTGAGACGATCGCGCGTGCGAAAGAAGTGCTCGAACTCCTTGGCACGGTCGAGGTGGCCGACGCACTTTCGGGTCGTGTGCAACAGGTGGCGTCGGCGCCGCGCGCACGTACAGCGCAACCCTCTGCGCCACAGCGGACCACACCGCAACTCTCGCTCTTTACAGAGTACGTCGAGCACCCGGCCGTCGAGGAACTCCGAAACGTCGACCTCAACGCACTGACACCGCTCGCTGCGTTCGACCTTCTGCGACGCCTTGCTGACACCGCCCGCGCGCGCTGAGTACTCCCCCCAAATGCACGCACGCCGCGTGCCGCGCTGCGCTCCGCTCAGTCGCCGTGCTTCTGCCGTAAGCGAGGCGACAGCCGCAGCATCCACTGCACCCGCTCGAACTCGTTGAGCCACTCTTGCATCACCGCCGCCGTCTCATCGGCGGGGATTTCAGCCCAAGGCAATTCGCACGCGACGCCCAGTTGCCGCCGAGCAAGCCCGCGGTACCGCGCGAGCGTCCGATCGCCAAAGATCGAGCAGACCTCGCCATCTTCCGCGGCAAACACAACAACTGGAACGCGCCCACCTCCGCAGATCCGTACGCGCGCTGAGAATTGAGCTTCGACGTCCCGGTCGACCCATCGGAGATCGATGCGGGAATTCGCCTCCGCGATGCGGGCAATCAGTGGCCCCTGCTGCACGCAGTCGCCGCACCAGATCCCACTGACAACAAGCACCTTCATCGTGCGCTCAAAACTCTGGATCTCGTTGCGTTGAACCGCCGTGAGTTCCACCCGCCCGTGCACCGCGCGCCATCCGTCGGCCCGCGATGGATCACTCGCAAGGTACGTCTCGTAGGAGTGCGCCCGACCAAACACCGATTCAAAGTCTTCGCGTTGCAACATGATGGAATCCAAAGTTGGACCCAAGCGTACACTCTCACGCAATGCTTGGCGCGACGCTGCCCATTCTCATGGCTGCGCTTTTGGGCGGAACGCTCGATCCTGCGTGCGGATTCGTCTGCGCCCACGGTGAGCCCCGCGCTGCTGTCGAACTCGATGGGACCAATCCGCCAGCGGGCGATACCACGCCCGACATGCCAACCGATGCGTTGGACGTCGATACCGAAGCCGCTGCTGACGACGCCGACGACACCGCCGACATCCTTGCATTGGCCAACGCCGAGCCCGCAGAGGCAGAGTCGCTGAACAGATTGGCGATGTCGAAGGCGTGGACTTCGCGTGCCCTTGCTGTGATGCGGCTCGAGCGATACGAATGCGAAGCGAGCGCTGGACGACTGCGATCACTCACCCGTGATGACTCGTGGCGCGTGCGAGCCTACGCCTACGCAACGCTTGCGCGCCGCGGCGTCCCGCTCACCAGCGACGACCTCGATGCCGAGCGGAACGAGCGCGTTCTTCGCACGGTTCTCCGCTGCCGATATCCACTTCGAGATGATCAGTTCAACGCGCGCATCGCGCTTCTGGAGAAGTCACCACGACCACTTGAAGCAATGGTCGCGCTTGAGATGCTTGCAGCGCTTGATCGCGCCGACGACGAAGCGATTCGCGAACGCATGGGTGAGTTGCTTCGTCGCGTCGTCCTTCGTATGTCGCGCACCGAAGCTGGCGTCCTCTCGCGGCGACTTGCAGCCATCACCAATGGCCAAGACACCGGCCGCGACTACCGATGGCGGGAGTGGTACCGCCGTTCGCATCGGAAGCCTGGCTTTGCGAGTGCTGCGCTTGTGGCGAAGCCCCCAAGCGGGGTGCGGCTTTCTGAGCCAAATCGCATTGCCTCGCTCGACCCGGCGGCGTTCATCGCTTTCGAGGGCTATCTCGCATCGGTCGCTGAACGCCCGATGGATCTTGCGATTCTGATCGATTGCACCGCGAGCATGTGGCGCGAGCTCGCAGACGCGCAGTCGAGCGCCGATGATCTCATGGAGTTTCTCAACAGCGTGACCGCCGGTGCAAGGATCGCCATCATCGGCTACCGCGATCGCACCGATGTCTGGGAGACCCGCGCCTGGGACTTCACGCGCGACATCAATGAGGCGCGCACCCGGCTCTGGTCGCTCTCTGCGGAAGGCGGCGGCGATCGACCCGAAAGCGTGTACGCGGCACTGAAACTCGCATTCAATCATCTCAGTTGGCTCCCGCACACCAAGAGCGATACGCAGCGATTGCCGCAACAACGCACGATGCAACCAGAGCCGATCCGAGCCTGCGTTCTCGTGGGTGATGCGCCGCCGCACCCGGGCGAAGGCACACTCTGTGTCGAAGCCGCGAAGCGCGGGTTTGCGCGCGGAATTCGAACCTACGGAGTTGTCGCACGCGAGTCTGAGACAAACCTTCGCGAGGAGGGTGCTGAGATACCCGCCGTTCCGAGCAACACCGAGCCCGCCGTGAGTCCCCTCGAGGACTCTGCGACACCGAGCAGCAATCGCCGTGGACGCAAGCCCATCGCACCGCCCCGCCCGCCGCCCGCGCTCATGGCGCGAACCGCCAGCAGTACGTGGTTTCCAGAGATCGCGGAGGCCGGCGGCGGCCGCGCGGAACTCATCAAGGAGGGCGAATCGCTTGTCGCGGAGATCGCGCAACTCACCATCGCAGACAAATTCCGCGCCGAATTCGGCGCGTTCTTCGAGTCTTTCCGCCTGCTCTGCCGCTGACATCCGTAGGCGCGTGCGCGGCGCGGCTTAGCGTCGCCACTCGGTCGGCGCAGTCTCGCCCTTCACCAGCGCGTAGCAACGCTCGAGCAACTCGCGAAGACCTTCGCCCGTCGCGGCGCTGATCACAATCGGCGCTTCGTCCGCTTCTAGGCCGATCTCGCCCGCCAGCCGTCGCACGCGCTTGGCACGTTCGTCGTCGGGCACAAGATCGATCTTTGAGAACGCCACGATTTCAGGCTTCTCCGCAAGTGTCGGCGAGAAGGCGTGCAGTTCCTCGCGAATGGTGCGGTAGTTCTCCGCGGGCTTCGAACCATCGAGCGGCGCAAGATCCACGAGATGCACGATTGCTTTCGTCCGCTCGATGTGGCGAAGGAAATCGTGACCGAGCCCCGCACCTTCGCTCGCACCTTCGATGAGGCCCGGGATGTCGGCGAGAACAACGCGGCGGTCGCCCGGAAGTTCAGCAATACCCAACTGCGGGCGTCGTGTGGTGAACGGGTAATCGCCAACCTTCGCATTGGCTCGGGTGGACGCGCCAAGCAGCGTCGACTTCCCCGCATTCGGCATGCCGACAAACCCGATATCTGCGATCAACTTGAGTTCGAGGCGCAACGTCCGCTCAACCGGTTCCCCGCCAGGCGTGGACTCCGTCGGCGCCTGATGTGTCGAGGTCTTGAATTGCTCGTTGCCAAAACCGCCGCGGCCACCCTGCGCAACCACAACCTGCTGACCATCGTCGACAATGTCGGCAACAAACTCATCGGTCTCGGCGTCGTACACAATCGAACCAAGCGGCACGCGCACGAAGAGATCCGGCGCATCCGAACCGTGGCAGCTCTTCTTCGAGCCGTTCTCGCCGTTCTTCGCGAAAAGATGCGGACGATGCTGGAACTCCACCAATGTGTCGAGATGCGCGTCGCCAACCAGAATCACGTGCCCGCCGCGACCGCCGTCGCCGCCGTCGGGGCCACCCTTCATGATCGACTTCTCGCGACGGAAGTGCACAGAGCCGTTGCCGCCGCGACCGCTGCGCACGTAGATGAGGGCTTCGTCAACAAGCATCGGTGAAAGTTCCGGTTCTCAAGCATGGCGCATGCACGTGCGCCAATTCTGCCCCACCCAAATACGAACGCCGCGTGCACGGGCACACGGCGTCGAGAGTTCTCAATGAAGTTCTCCGAGACACATCTCGCAGTGAACACGCGCCACACGAACGAGGCGCGCGATCGATCATCGAACGTGGCCTCACGAGACGTACGAGTAACGCGGCATGTTCGGATCGGACGGCACGATGTGCACGCGACCCGACTGGAACACGACCTTACCCTCGGCTTCCGCCATCAAGGTGAAGTCGGCACCCATGTGCACGAGATAGCCAGGCTTCCACACCGTGCCGCACTGACGCACGATGATCGAGCCAGCCTTCGCGGTCTGACCGCCATAGAGCTTGATGCCACGGAACTGCGGGTTGGAATCGCGTCCGTTCTTGGTTGAGCCTTGACCCTTCTTGTGTGCCACGACGGAATCTCCTGGAAACGGCGACCGCGCGTTCGAAACTGCGCAGAGTCGGGAGAAGATACAGCAGCCTCAGCGGAAAGTCGAATCGTCGCGCCGCGAAACGGGATATGAGACGTTCCCCTTCGCAAGCGGGTTGCCAGGAACGAGGTAATCGAGCCGGACGGTCCGCCGCAGCGTCACCGTCTCGCCCGACTTCGGGTCTGTGACCTTCTTTGTCTCGGGGGAAAGCCCTTGCACCAGCACAGACAGCTCGGTGATGTCCATATTGTCCTTGGAATCAACCCGGAACGCGCTGTTCCGATCCGAAGCCGTGAGCACGGGAACCCGGAAGACCGCAAGGCCGTTGCGGGCGTTCGTCTTGCCCTGCAGGACGACGCCGAGGATCTCGAACTGGTCCTCAAGGAGCGGGTCGGCGATGAAACTCTTCAACTCCTTGACGATCCGCGAGGGCACATCAACTCCCTGACGAACGACTGCACCTTCGTCTGAGAGGAGCTCGATCCGCGGCGCAAAGCGCTGATCCTTACCCGTGTTGTTGACCACCTCGTAGGTGAAGAACCAGTAGTGCGCGCCGGTTTCGGCATCTTGCCAAAGACGGAGGTCGCCCGGGGTGAAGTCCAGCATCCGGCTCGACGACGCGGAAGGCATGCCAACAGGAGCCACCGGAACCGCGGCGGGTGCAGTGCCCGGCGCAACCGAAAGCGCGAGCGGGAACATCGCAAGGGCGACAGCAGGCGCAACCAGTCGAGAGAGGCGAACAGGCTTCGAAGACACGCGGTTCATCGACATAAAGGGCTCCGTCCGGGGCGCAGAGAAACACGCTCAGAGGCCGCGCATCGGCTCTGAGAGCGCAGAGTGTACAGAAAGACGGTCGGAATCGTCGACTCAAGCCCGGCCGATTGGGTGCCGCGCGAATCCCAAAGGTCAAACAGCGGTTTCCGGCGATCTGCCAGACAGAACCTACGACAACACCCCGCGGATTCGCTGCACGCCGCTTGCACGAGGAGCGCCCAACAAGCACCGAATGGACGCAGTGAGTTTGTCCGCCTGTATCGGTCCATCCGTATCTGTCCTCCCGTGTTTGTTCACCTGTGGCGCTATCGTTCGCGCTTCCTGAGACCGATGGCGGACCATCCTTCTGCCCCCCACCGGCAACCCGCCCAAATGACTGCGTCCCAACCCGCCCTCACGGTCGTGCGCTCCGATCCAACGCGGGTCACGGAAGCGATGTCTGCGCTTCTCAGTGCGGGGCCTTCCGCTGCGGGGAGGTTCACAGAGCAGGCGCGTGCCGCTGCAATCCGGCTCGACCTCCTGTGGTGCGCCCAGGATGATGCCGGCCGGTACCGGCTGGCCGTGCTTGCGGTTCCGAGCCCAGGTCGAACCGCCATGCTCGTTGCAACGCGTGCGCGGTCACGGGCCGACGTCGACGCACTTCGTGATGTCATCGCCATCGCCGCACGCGGCGTCGCAGATCTCGCAGACATCGCACAAGCACTGATCGACCCAGCGCAATCGCTCGATATCGCCGCGTTTGAGTCCGCGTCGTTCCGCAAGATGGCGACCCTCGACTATCTCGAGCGTCCGTTGCCGCGAGCCGGTGCGCTGGCTCCGCCATCGATCCCGGACGGGTGGACGATCGAACCCGTCGCCCCGCGCGCGGTGCTCGACGGAGAATCCCTGAGCGCGCTCGAGCCCGCGCTGCGGAGCGAGCTCATCGCGCTGCTCGAAGCAACATACATCGACACGCGCGACTGTCCCGGACTCGCGGGACTCCGGCACACATCCGACGTCCTTGAGGGGCACTTCGGTACGGGCGTGCGACGGCGCCACTGGCTTGTGGCACGAAAGATTGACGCCGGCAAACCGGGGCGCGCGCTCGGGCTCTGCCTTCTGAACGGATCGCCCGAGGGCACGAGCGCAGAACTCGCGTACTTCGGAGTCGCAGCCGCCGCGCGCGGCAAGGGAATCGGCTCCGCATTGCTTGCGTGCGGGTTGCACGCGTGCTCCGTCGACCGCATGTCGAGCGTGACGCTTGCACTCGACGCGAACAATGAGCCTGCAAAAAATCTCTACGATTCTGCGGGTTTTCGCAAGACCATCTCGCGCGTTGCCCTTGTGCTTCCGCTCACGGCGTAGCGTGCAATCAACCGCTGCGCACTTCGATTGCGCGTGCTCGCATGGCATCACGAAGTGCTCGAGTCGAATCACGAAGTGCCTCGCGTGCAGTTGTCAAGCGGTTTCGCGAATGAGCACACGTAAAAACATTTCGCAACTCCATCGGCCCCGCGCCGCTCCTCCGCGACTTATCCACAGGGAACGCAGCACGAGCGGCGAATCAGTGCGTGCTGTTGCAAACCGCTTGTTTTCCTGCATTTCCGTCTCGTTGGGCGAAATCGTTCTTCACTTGACTTGAACGCATGCAGAACCGCAGTACATTTCGGATCGCTCGCAGGGACGCGGGCCTCCGCAGGTCTGTCGCGCGGAGCCGAAGAGGAGCAGAATCGATCTCGGCCGCGTCTGGCCGTCGTGATCACGAAGGTTCTGCATCCAAATGCGAACGTCCGAGCCTCGATGTCGTGGCGGCTCGGATTCGCAACTGGCAATCCTCGCCCCGGGTGTTGGTTCCTCTCCATGCGATCCCTTTCGCGCTCCGCCGCCAATTTGCGGCGCGGGTGTCTCCTTCACCTGAAGTGCTTCACCCAACCGTGTGTGAAGCAGATTCCGGTGACGGACATGCTCGGCGCAGTCCCGTTCTCCGTGATGCCCAAAGACCTCACCACGACGCCGCGTGCCGCGCGTTCAGACGCGTTCCGGTCCATCGGCCGGGCAAGCACCCCCGCCCACACGTTGACCGCGTCGGTCGCTCTTGACTCGAGATCTATTGAGTCGAAATCTCAAGCGTTTGCTGGCGCACATGCGGCTTCGCTCGAACGCATCCGGGAGCAGGTTGCGGAGTCGATTGGCGCGCACCGGTTTGGCCTTTGGTTTGAAAACGGAGCCGCCATTTCTGTCGTCGGGGACGATGTCGAGGTGCGCGCGGCGAACCACTACGTCTCCGATTGGATCACCCGGAACTTCCGGGAGACGCTGGAGCGGGTTGTGCGCGACGTGCTGGGCGCCGAGTCCTCAGTACGCGTGGCTGTGAGCGAGCTGCAGGATGAGGCTCTGCCCGATGCAAGCCCGGCCTCGTCGAACGGAAGCGCCACGCGTGCGAAGGGTTCCGCACGGGCCGCGCGACATGACGTCGATCAGACCGGCTCCAACCAAGCGGACGCCGCAGGAAGCGCGGATACGCGCGTCCGCTGGAGCGAGCCACGCGGAACCGCCTCGGCGGCTCCACGGCTGCCGCGGCAGCAGTCGCTCCGGAAGCTGGAAGACTTCGTGGTCGGCGATTCGAATCGGGTGGCGTTCGCGGCCAGCGAGCAGTTCGGTTCGGGCGCCGCTGATGCGCCTCCGATCATTTTCCTGCACGGCGACTGTGGGGTCGGAAAGACGCATCTCCTCCAAGGAATCTGCCGTCGACGGCTTGAGCGCACGCCTCGCGGAGTGGTGCGCTACGTGACCGCGGAGCAGTTCACAAACGAGTACATCGCCTCGGTTCGCGCCGGCAACCTCGACGACTTCCGCAAGCGACTTCGGAGGGTCGACCTCCTCGCGATCGACGACATTCATTTCTTCGCCAACAAGACGGCAACGCAAGCTGAGTTTCTGCACACGATCGACGCCATCGATCTGTCCGGCGCGCGCGTCGCGCTTGTGTCTGACGAACACCCCCGCCACATTCGACGCTTCAGCCAGTCGCTTGTCAGTCGTTTCCTGTCGGGCATGGTCGTCAAACTTGAGCGCCCCGACCGCACCACGCGCGTGGCGCTCGTGCAGCGGCTTGCGCGCGAGCGCGGACTCGATCTGACGTCTGCGGCGGAAGACGCGGTTGCGGGGCGTTGCGCTGGTTCGATTCGCGAGGTTGAAGGCGCGATCACGCGGCTCGGTGCCATGGTCGAACTTGAAGGCGTTCGCGGTCAAATCGGCCCCGGGACGGTCGAACGGCTTCTCGGGAACGAGTCCGCGCTTGCCCTCGGAGCGCAGCCCATTCGTTTGGGTCGAATCGTCGAGGGCGTGTGCGAGCGGCTGCGGGTGTCGCGCGAGGATCTCCTCGGCAGCGGGCGGCACGCGCGAACCGTGGTCGCCCGAGGTTTGGTGGCCTACTTGGCGCGCGAACTCACCACCCACAGCTATCCGGAGATCGCGCGCGCGCTCGGTCGCGATACCCACTCTGCCGTCCACACCGCGGCTCGCCGCCTGCGCAGCATGGTTGAGGCCGACGAACGGGTCGTCGTCGGTGGAGAAAGTATCCGCGAGGTGGTCGACCAACTGCGCCACGACCTCGCCCGAGTCGCCAAGCCGTAGGTTCGGTCTCAAACCGATTTCCAGTGGTGCGCGCGATACCAGCGTCACCAACTGGGGGACGCGCATTGGCTACACTCGCGCGGATGAGACGGATCCTGTCGACTGCCGTTCGGCCTCATGCGCTGCGCGTATGCACTGCGGCGCTCTCTGCGTTGATACCGGGACTGGCGGCGTTCGCGCAGTACGGCCCAATTGATCCGTTTGACTCTGCGACGGCGGCGTTACGCCAGTCGCTCTTTCAGGCAAACGACGGGCAGCAGCACGCAGCCATGATCGCGCTGCGGGAACTCCGCGATCCGCAGGTTCGCCCGCTTCTCGAAGCGCTCCTCCGAGGCGAGGATCTCTCGCTGCGCGTGGATAGTGTGCTCGGGCTCGCTGCCATCGATCCTGCGCGAAAGGTCGATCCAACACTGATCGAGTCGCTGCCACGAGCAGCCGACCGCGAAACCGCGGTTGCTGCGGCGATTGCGTTGGAGTTTGCGGATCTCAATCGAATCGAGCAAATGCTCGCCTGGCCTGGACTCGATCCCTCGCTTCGACTTCTGATGGCATGCGAGCAGCGCCGGCTCGGCGGCGAGCCCGATCGCGCGGAGCTTCTGCAGTGGACCAACTCTCGCTCGCCGGAACTCGCTGCCGTTTCGCTTGCGCTCCTCCTTGACATCGGCGCACCCGAGGCGTCCGAAGCCGAGGCGCGCGTGCGCACGATGATCGCTGAACTCCCGCCCAAGCTTCGCGCCGAGGCGGTTGCGCAGGTGGCGGAGCGATGTTCGATCTACGCCCTGCGCGGGGCCGCTTCGTTTGTGGCCACCCTCGTGTCCTTGCCCGATGTCGGTGGCGACGCGCGCTCCCGCGCACTCGGCTCGCTCTTGGTTCTCGACGCGCCGACTGGCTATCCGGTGTTCGCGCAATCTCTCGACGCCGACCGATCGCAACTCGCGCTCATGCGGCACGCGGCAATCTTGCTTGCTGCGGGCGTACGCGCGCCGGCATCGGAGTGGAACCGAGTCCGCAACGGCGACCAACTGCTTGAGGCAATTGCAGATGCGGGCACCGCGCTTGCGCAATCAGACGACGCAGCAGCCGCCAAGCGACTCACGCAGCTCAAGCATCGAATCACGCTCAACGCCGCAGTCGAGGGCGCGCGTCGGCTGGGAACCTCTTTCGATCGCGCGCTTGGACTCGAGTGTCTTGCGATCCTCGAGGAAAATCCGCGCGGACTCGGCCCATTGCTCGCACCCGTGATGCGCGCGCTGTCCCGCCTCGCGATCGTCGCGCCGGAAGAACTCAAGCTCGCGCTCGAACGCGCACAGGGGCGGCCTGAGCTGCAAGATCCAATGCTCCTCGTTCTGGCTGCGTCGGGGTCGAGCGAAGCCGCCTCTGTCGCGCGCGCGTATCGCGGACGGTCGTCACGGCTTGGCGAAGCACTCATCGCGGTTCTCGTCGCTCGCACCCAGGACTCGATCGATGTCGCCGAACTCCAGACGCTCGCAACCGTGGCGGGCGGCGCTGTGCAAGTCGACCCCGCCGTGCGACTTCAAGCGTCGTGGCTCTGGCTCCGTCACTCCAACCGAATTGATGCCGCCATGGAGAATCTCGTTGGAATCTCTGCGCAGAGTCCTGTCCAAGAGTTGGACGCTGATTCGGCGACGGAGCGATAAACCAATCCAGTTCAGTGGCGTGATGTGATCTGCGCGTCCGGCGCACAGAAGAGGGAGCAACGAACGATGAGCGATCCGATTCTGATCGGTCCAGCCCCGGTGACGAAGAGCGAGTGGCGCGCGATGGAAGAGTTCGTGACGTCGCGTCGCAACGACCCGCGACGCATCGAAGCCGCGCTCGAACAAGCGGTGGCCGCGATCGTCAAGCGGCCGTTCGCGATTGCATTCAGCTCGACCGGAGCCGCGATCGAAGCAAGTCTCGACGCGCTCGGGATCTCGCGCGGCGTCGAGATTGTGGCACCGGCACTTGGCCCAGTGGTGATTGCGGCCGCTGCGGCGCGCGTTGGCGCACGGGTGCTCTACGCCGACGTCGATCCAAAGTCGCTGACCCTCCGTGAAGTACACGCCGCGGCCAGGCTCACCAGTGCCACGCGTGCGGTTGTGGGTTGTACGTTGCACGGCCAGGCCGCAGGGATCGATGAACTCGCGGCACTTGCGTCTCGCAACGAGATTCCACTTCTCGAGATCCTCTACGGAGGCCTCGGGGGATCCATCGGACGCGATCCGATCGGACGATTTGGCCGGATTGCAGTCGTTCCGCTTGGCGATCGGCAGTCGATCGTTGGAAGTGGCGGCGCAGTCTGCGTGACAAACGACGATGGACTCGCGCACTCGCTTCGACTTCTACGCAACGTCGGCGCGCTTGAGCCACGAAACGAATGGGAGCGTATCGGTGGTATCACAAGGGTCGAGCGTCATGGCCTCGACGCGCGCCTCCATCCACTCGCCGCGGCGCTCGGCTGCGTGCGACTGGATCGTTTCGATGAAACGCGCGAGAAACTTGAGGTTGTGGCGCACGCCTACCTGCGCCGGCTCGCCATGCACCCAGACTTGGTGCTTCCAACGCCCTGCGCCGATGGAACAGTGCGCCCCTCCCACTTCGCGATTCGACTGAGCGACCGCTACACGAAAGATGATCGCGACTCCATCGTGCATGGGCTGCTTCGTCACGACATCGCAGCCACAAGCGTTGCCTACGCGCTTCCGCTCGAGCCTGCGTTCGCGGAGTTCCACTCCCCAGGCGATTTCCCGGTTGCGGAGCGCGCAGCCGATCGGCTCATCGCCCTGCCCTTTTCGACATCACTCGAAGAACGCGAGATTGATCTCGTGTGTCAAACTCTGCAAGTGATGATTGAGCGACAATCGATCCTGCGGTAGCGCGCACGCTGCTGCGGATGTTCGATTTGGCGTCCATGGCTTGTGCCGTGAGTCAGTCGCGTCGCATGGCGCGTGCCGCTCAGCGGAGTCGCGTGAACCGATCGCCTCTGCCGCTGTGGGATTCACTCCCATTCAATCGTTGCAGGCGGTTTCGACGAGATGTCGTACACCACTCGGTTCACGCCCTTCACCTCGTTGATGATCCGATTTGAGATCGTCGCGAGGACGTCGTAGGGAATTCGAGACCAGTCCGCGGTCATGAAATCCTGCGTATCGACAGAGCGGATTGCAACCGTCGAATCGTACGTGCGGCCGTCGCCCATCACGCCCACCGACTTCACGGGCAGCAGCACCGCGAAGACCTGACTCGTCGACCGATAGAGATTTGCTGAGACGATCTCTTCGAGCAGGATTCGATCGCATTCGCGAAGAACATCAAGTTTCTCGCCGGTGATATCTCCGATCACGCGCACCGCAAGGCCCGGACCCGGGAACGGATGCCGCCAGACGATCTGCTGCGGAAGCCCGAGTACCTCGCCGAGCGCGCGCACTTCGTCCTTGAAGAGAAGGCGCATCGGCTCGACGAGTTCGAAGCCGAGCTGCTCCGGCAGGCCACCCACGTTGTGGTGCAGTTTGATGTTCGCGCTTGTCCCAGCGTGTCCGTGGCCTGACTCGATGACATCGGGATAGAGCGTGCCCTGTGCAAGGAATCGCACGTCGCCTGGAATCGACTTCGCAGCCTCCTTGAAGACATCGATGAAGCGATGACCGATGCGGCGACGCTTCTCCTGCGGCTCGACGATTCCCTCGAGATCCCCAAGGAACTCGCGACTTGCGTCGACCACGCGGAGATCCACATCGAAGTGGTCGCGGAACGTGCTCTCCACAAGTTCGCGCTCGTTCTTCCTGAGAAGCCCGTTGTCGACGAAAATGCACACGAGTTGTCGACCGATGGCCTTCGCCAACAGCGCAGCCACGACGGAACTATCGACGCCGCCCGAGAGTCCGCAGATCACCCTCGCGTCCCCAACCCGAGCGCGAATCCGAGCGCACTCCGCGTCGACGAAGTCTGACATCTTCCACGACCCCGTGCACCCGCAGGCCTTGAAGAGGAAGTTCGCGAGCATGTCACCACCCTGCGGCGTGTGCGTGACCTCCGGGTGGAACTGGACACCGTAGAAACGCCGCGCGCGGTCACGCACCGCCGCAAACGGACAGGTGCTGGTGCTCGCAAGAACCTCAAACCCAGCGGGAACCTTGGTCACCTGGTCGCCGTGGCTCATCCACACCGTCGCGTGGGCATCGACGCCGGAGAAAAGGTCACTCGACTCGCGCACGTCGATCCGCGCGCGGCCGTACTCCCGATGCTCCGCCGACTGGACAGCGCCGCCGAGGAGATGGCTCATGAGCTGCATGCCGTAGCAGATGCCAAACACCGGAATGCCGAGCGTGAAGATCGCGGGGTCACAGGTCGGAGCCCCCTTCTCGAAGACGCTCGCCGGCCCGCCCGACAGAATGATCCCCTTCGGTGCGAGCCGTCGTACCTCGTCGAGCGTGATCGAGGGCGACACGAGCAGGCTGAAGACGCCGCACTCGCGCACACGCCGCGCGATCAACTGCGCGGTCTGGCTGCCGAAGTCAAGAATCAGAACCGTTTCGGTTCCCGGTGGGGGCTGTTCGACCATAGGGAAGCCCGGGAATGTAGCAGCGCAGGCCGATCGGGGCAGACATCGCCCGACGTCCCTCTGCCGCCAACCACGCCCCCCGCAGCGAACCTTGGGAGCTCTCACCGGCTCATTCGCTCACGCACCCATCGCGAGGCGCTCGCCAACCTGCCCCGGCAGCCCGACCGCGAGCGACCGCCGCAGCACCTCGGCCACGTCGTATTCAACCCGGTGCATCTCGAGGCTGTTGCGACCGAGGTCGATCACGGCGTAGCACGCGCGGGGATCACGATCGCGCGGCTGCCCAACCGAGCCTGGGTTGATGATGCAGCGACCAAGTCGCGGAAGCTCAACCACGCAGCGCGCATCCTTGCCATGCACGGGGCGCTCATCCACATCATCGAGCCCGATCGTGTCCCGTGCGGTCTTCACGCGCGTGGAAAAGCACGCTGGGACGTGCGTGTGCCCAATCACGCAGAACCGCTCGCTAAACCAACCGAACGCCTCTGCCGCGTCTTGCTTCGTACGAAGGTACGTCATGCCGTCTTCAGACGGAACAGGTGAGTCGTGGACTCCGAGAATGGTCTCAGAGATCGCGAACGAAGACGGCAAACCCCCAACGAATGCAAGGGCTTCAGCAGACATGGTGCGTCGCGCGAATGCGATTCCGGCGCGCGCCACAGCATTCCAACCCTTCATCGTCTCGGGATGCAAGAGAGCATCCTCATGATTGCCTCGGATACAGAGTTTGCAGTTCGCGCGGACAAGCGAGAGGCACTCCGCTGGCTCTGGCCCGTATCCCACGACATCGCCAAGGCAGAAGATCGCGTCGACATTGCGCACCTCGCAATCGCGAAGAACCTGCTCGAGCGCAACTCGGTTTCCATGAATGTCGGAGATGATGGCTAGACGTGGCACGCTGGACCTCAGCTTGAGACAACTTGGATCGCCCGCACTCCGCGCGAGCGCGACCGGGCAGCACGCCCCGGTCCGCATGGAGCCGACGAGTTCACCCGCCGGATCAACCACCATCCACTCCGGGCTTGGTCGATTGGCAGCGTGTGCCTCACGTCCGCGCCCGGCGCCCCTTCCAACGCGCCTATCGACGGGGAATCGGTCGATCCTGCGCCCGTTTGCGCGCGAGACGCCTGACTGAGGCTCCTTGCTCGGAACGTGCGGCACAACCGACACGAACCGCATGGAGAAGACTCATATCGGCCCCGCCGTCATTCGTCGAAGTTCCGGAACCGCCCCGCCTGACAGCCCGAAACACGCGAGTGCACAGCACGCGCAGGAAACGCACACGGGGCGCGCATGGTCTGCGCACGGGGCGCGCATGGGCCACGCATGGGCGCGCATGGGCCACGCAAGCGCCACGCAGGCGCCGCGCAGGCGCTGCGCTGGGATCGCGCGTTGGATCAACTCGCACCGATCGACGTCGACCAGAGCAAGATCACCGCGGCGCGCATTCCACGTCGGTCTCCGCTTGTATCGCGAGGGGTTTGTCAGTTCGTTTGCGCCAGTTCCGATGCCTCAAGTTTGCAACGTACGCACACCAAACCATCTCGCGTGCCACATCACGTGCCACATCGCGTGCCACATCACCTCTCAGCCACATTCCGCCTAAGTCCACGAGTTCACTTCACCCCCTTTCTTGATGCAAAGCCGCCGTCCGGATCGCGCGCAACTCGCCCAGCGCGCTCGAGGTCCAAGAGCGCAAGCGTCGTGCGCGAGACCTCCCATCCAAGTTCGTCCATCAGTTCATCAAGTGAAGCACGTCGGCGCCGACGAAGCACAGAATCGAGTGCTGAAGCATCGGACGAGATCTCCGCGCTTGGTGCTGTTGAAGTCGCGGTACCGCCTTGCGCCCCGGATGGCTGTGTGGCGCGACGCTTCCCGGGGGGTCGCACAACACCGGTGTGCCCGCCGCGCGCAGCTGCGTCCCCGCCGCGCGCAGCTGCGTCCACGCCGCGCGCAGCTGCGTCCACGCCGCGCGCAGCTGCGTCCACGCCGCGCGCAGTGGCGTCCACGCCGCGCGCAGCTGCTTCGACCGCCCCGGCCGCGAGATGTCGTGCTGCAAACAAAATCTCGCAGACGTCCGCAGCACCAGTGACGAGCGTCGCCCATCCTTCGCGGATGGCGCGATGGCAGCCCGCAGACTGCGCACTTCCAACGGGGCCGGGCATACACGCTGCATCGCGGGAGAGATCGTCGACTGCGATCCGCGCCGTGAGCAACGCGCCTGATCGATTGGCTGCTTCAATCACAACGGTGACAAGTGAGAGCCCTGCAATGATCCGATTTCGCCGAGGAAAGAGCTCCGGTCGCGCGGAGATGTGGGTGAGTTGCTCAGTCACCAGTGCACCGCCTGATTCCACGATCGCGTCGAACAGCGCGCGATGTTCGGAGGGATAAGGGTGGGCGAATCCCGGAGCAAACACAGCAATCGTGCGGCCACCCGCGCGCATGGCACCGCGATGTGCTTCGGCGTCGATGCCGCGCGCACCGCCGGAAACCACAACAACACCACGTTCGACCAGTTCCGCCGCCAGCCGTCCCGCCTCGAGTCTGCCATACGCCGTCGCGTGACGACTTCCAACAATCGCCACAGCTGGTTCAGGCTCGGCCGCCAACTCGCCCCGCACGAAGAGTGTCTCTGGAGGATCGGGCGATGAGCGCAAGAGCGCGGGATAGGCGTCGTCAGACAGAATCCGCGTGGTTGCGCCGAGTCGCGCGATGTTCGCAAGTTCGCGCGCAGCGTCTTCGCCACGCGAACGCGCGGCAGTCAGCAACCGTGCTGCTTCGGCCAATTCCATCCCGAGTGCGCCCGCGAACGCAACTGGATCAGCGTCCAGCGCACGCGTGAATGTCCCGCAGGCGATTCGAAGTTGCCGCAGCCGGCCGACTCCGATTCCAGGAACGAGTAGGAGTCGCATCGCGGCGTCGAGCTCAGCCGCGCGCGCGTCGGGCAACGATGGACGTGCGGCCACGGACGCCCGGTCTGCGGCGCCATCCTTCGAGGACGGAGAAGGCGTGAGATCGCTGTCGTCGCAGCGCTGCTGCGAAGTGTTGGGTGAGAAGTCAAGCACACAACGAGGCTACACAGCCTTCAGAGCGCTTCTCAAATCTCTGCATGTTTTACAGGAAGATTTCCGCGCAATTCAGCGCCGCTCGCGCGTGTCGATCCATCGATCGTCGCCAACGCCATGAAACAGGCTGATCACATCAAGCGTGCGATCGGTTGGAGATGGAAGCGAACGCTCATCCGTTTGCACCGATCCATCTTCTGGATCGGTTTCATCGGACAGCACCGTCTCATCAGAGAGCAAGGCATCATCAGCAACGCAGGCCTCCGTCTCGGCGCGCGCCTCGAACGCAACAAGATCGCGACCATCCACGCTCGATGCTGAATCCTCAAGCGACGCCTGCAAACCGTCCGCAGTGCCAATCGCGAGATCCGATTCGATCGGCTTCCACTCCACGATCACAGCGTGCCGGTCGACCGAGCAGGCAGTCTCAGCCCCATCGATTCCAGCCCCATCGACTCCATCCCCATCGTGTTGATTCACCGCATACCCGATTGATTCGTCGAGCGATGGCGCACTTGACTGGCCTCTCTCGCAGCCCGAACCCACACGCAACTCCGCGTCGCCGGCAACATCGGGTTCCGCGTTACGTAGAGCATCGACCTCGTCCACATCATCTGCGTTCATCTCATCCACTTCGCAGTCAGCAGACTCATCACGCGCGATGACGTCGTATTCAGAAACTGCGCAATCGTCGGGACTCGCCAGATGATCGGCAACCACATGATCGGCAATCGCGTGTTCGGCAATCCCGTCATCAGCCGTCACATCATCGATCACATCCGCCACAGGCTCGACTGCACGCACATCATCCGCATCCAAAGGCTCATCGAGCAGCGCCACGCAATCGGTGGGGCTCACACGTAACTCAGCTTCCGCATCGCCCCCAGCATCGTGCGCCGTTGCGGAGATGGACAGCTGCGAATGCGCCAGCGTCGCGCCCGAAGCCGACGCGATCGGCGCGAACGCGTTCCCGAATCGCGGCCCAATCGGGCTCGGTTCACGCGTACCCCCACTTCGCGGCGCACGCCCCGCGGTCGGCGAAAGCATCAATCCAACGAACACCAGAAACGCACCGCACGCAAGCACCCACAAACGGCGCGGCCCGGTTGCAAGGCGCGAAAGCAGCGTGTCCGGATACGGCGCGACCGCTGGAACCAGAAGCGGCTCGGAGTCCTCGATCCAGTCTGTCACCGTCGAGTTGAGCGACGGCACGAGCAGCATCGAGCGCTCGTCCTTCGGCATGAGATTGAGTTGGCTCGCGGCGAGACGCGACACCAGTTGCGGCTCTGCCTGGTCGAGGTCGTTCAAGAACCGGTCGTACGCAGCCAGTTGACGCAGCGCCTGATCCTCGGCCGCGCGCTGAACCTCGAGCGCGTTGCGAAGCTCATGAAGGTCGCGCTGCGCCGGAATGAGAACCGCCGTCACGAGAAGCAGCAATCCCGCGATGACGAATGGCCATCCGGGATCGAATCGAAACAACGGAGTCGGCTTCGCCTCAGTGGGCGCGCCATCCTGTTCGGGAGCGGTCTGCATCGGATCGGTTATCGACACGGAAGCCGGGGATCCTACAGAATCGCAAGCTGGCATTGCGCCCCACGCTCGCTTCGATCCCAGTGCCCCCGTCAGGGCTCGGACACCGTCGGCTTTGTCGGCAGCCTCGCCCGCCACTCCACTGCCTTCGCGTCATAGCCCTTGCCAGACTCGGCCGTATGCCACGCGGTGTACAGGTCGACCAGCGCCTGCACGCAATCGAGCGTGTCTTTGTGCGTGGGGCCGAAGCCATTGGCCGCGAGGAGGATCGCGTGGCCTTCGATGAGGTTCGCTTCGGCGAGCGCCAAGCGCTCGGCGTCGGAGCCGATACCCGCGCGCGCACGACCCAGGGCGGCCAGGAAGCCGGCGAGTTGCGTCGGATTGGAGCCGATGAGGGTCTTGCGGGCGCTGGCCTCGATTGGGGCCAGAAGATCGACGACGTCCTGGTACTTGCGTTGCTGCTGAAGGAGCCGAGCGAGGCTCCCGATGCCCACGAGCGTGTTCGGGTGCTCTTCTCCGAGCGTGCGGCGGGACTTCTCCACGGCCTCGCGAAGGTACGGCTCCGCCTCCGCGAGATTGCCCTGGGCCCGGAGCAGGAATCCCATGTTGCCGATGGAGATGATCGTCTCCGGGTGCTCCTCCCCCAGCACGCGGCGACGCCCCTCCAGGGCCTCGCGGAACAGCGGCTCAGCCTCGGCGAGCTTCCCCAGGGTCAAGAGGAGAGCGCCCGTGTTGTTGATGGACGTGAGCGTCTCCGGGTGCTCTTCCCCAAGCAAACGCCGGCGCTTCTCGAGCGCCTCACGGGTGAAGGGCTCCGCCTCGGCGAGCTTGCCCTGGGCGCGAAGCAGCCCTCCCATGTTGTTGATGGACGTCAGCGTCTCCGGGTGGTCCTCCCCCAGCACACGGCGGGACTTCGTCAGGGCCTCTCGATGGTACGGCTCGGCCTCGGCAAGCCGGCCTTGGGCACGGAGCACGCCGCCCATGTTGCGGATGGCGCCGAGCGTATCCCGGTGCTCCTCCCCGAGCACGCGGCGGGACTTCTCAAGGCCCTCGCGGTGGAACCGCTCTGCCTCATCGAGCTCTCCCAGCGAGCCGAGCAGGAAGCCCATGTTGCTGATAGAAACGAGCGTGTCGGGGTGCTCTTCCCCCAGCACGCGCCGGCGTCTGTCCAGGGCTTCGCGGTAGAGCGGCTCGGCCTCGGCGAGCTTGCCTTGGACGGAAAGCAGACTGCCCATGCTGCTCAACGAGGCGAGCGTGTCCGGATGCTCCTCGCCCAGCGCGCGACGGGACTTCTCGAGGGCCTCGCGGTGGTAGGGCTCCGCCTCGTCGAGCCTTCCCAGCTTCTTGAGTACGGACCCCATGTTGTGGATCGTGGTCAACGTGTCCGGGTGCTCCTCCCCCAGCACGCGGCGCCGGGTGGCGAGCGCCGACTCCTGCAGCGGAAACGCCGCATCGTATCGGCCGATCATGCAGTACAGATCCGCCAGCGCCTGGCGCAGGCTCGCGTCGGTCGCGGGGTCGTCCTTGAACTGCTCGTCAATCGTCTTGATCGCGGGCTTTAGGATCGTGCGGTCGATCATCGCGGCCGCTGCGTCCGTCGCGTTCACGCGGACGAGCTCCTGCTGCAGCGCGTCGACGCGC
>JBILDS010000339.1:0-2622 GCA_044352505.1 Phycisphaerales bacterium | reverse complement strand
CGATCGCGCTCTACAAGACGGGCCTGCGCATGCTCGAGGAAGTCGTGCCCGTGAATCGCAGGGGCATGATCATGACGATGGACGACCGCGCTCCGGACCAGCGCGCCGTGCAGCGCGAACGCCTCCGCGCCCGCGCCGAGGATCTCGACCGCGTGTGGTACGCGATGTTCATGAAGAACTCGCCCAACGCGACGACGCTCGCTGCGCCGCTGTCGAGTGCGATGCCTGCGGCGCGCACGGTCGGAGTGAAGACGGCGCCTGCTGCAAAGGCCCCTGCGACCACCGTCGCCGTGACCACGACGGCCGTGACGGCGGTTGCAGCCGCGCCCGCGGCTCCCGCTGCCCCCGCTGCAACGGCGACCCGCGCTCCCGCGACGCTCGACTGGTGCGAGGTGATCGAGAAGGATGTCGACGCGAAGGTCGTCACAGATGCCGCGCTGCGCGACGCGATCGCGAAGACGGGCCTTCCGTGGCGCGTGCGCGACAAGGCCTCGGGCATCGAGATGCTGCTCGTTCCGTCGGGGCAGTTCATGATGGGCAAGAGCGCTGGCGACGCAGAAGCCCTCGCGAACGAGGTGCCCGCGCACAGCGTGACGCTGACCGAGCCCTACTACCTCGGACGCTATGAAGTGACGCGCGAGCAGTGGAAGAAGGTGATGGGCGCGGGCGCGCAGACTGGATCGGAGCGCGTACAGCCGGGCGTCGAAGGCGCGGAGATCGAGGTCGGCGGCGGTGCGACGATCGTGGTGAGCGGTGGCTACGAGCTCGTCGATCAGCAGGGAAACAAGATCGCCACCCGCCAGACGGCGGTCGCCGGACCCGACGGGGCCGTGACCTTCACCACCACTCCGGTCGGCGACCAGCCAGACCCCGCGCAGGACTCGCGCAGCGGGCTTCCGATCTTGGCCGGATGGGCGAAGACGGCCGACTTCTGCGGCAAGCTCGGCATGCGTCTTCCGACCGAGGCCGAGTGGGAGTTCGCATGCCGCGCGGGCGCACAGACCCCGCGCTACGGCGAACTCGACGCGATCGCGTGGCATCTCAGGAACTCCGACGGCCGCAAGCAGCCCGTCGGCACCAAGGCCGCGAACGCGCTCGGCTTCCACGACATGATCGGCAACGCGTGGGAGTGGGTGAACGACTGGTACGGCGACTACACCCGCAGCGCGAAGACGAATCCGACGGGTCCCGCCTCGGGCACCTCGCGCATCGCCCGCGGCAGCTTCTTCAACTTCGAGGATGGGTTCAACCGCGCATCGCGCCGCTATGAGATGCAGGTGGCGGAGTCCGACAGCACGGGCTTCCGCGTCGCCCGCAACCCGTGAAATCGCGGGAACACCGCTGGACAGACCAAGTCCCTTGTCATCGCTCCAGGGCCGGAACTCGCGAGAGTTTCGGCCCTTCGTCGTTTCACGAGACCTCGCGAGCCCGTTACGCGGGCCGGACCCACGCGTAGCGGTATGGGTTGTGCCGCCTTTGCAGGGTTGCGGGCGCCCAGACTCCAAGCGGACGCTTGACCGAGGGCGTTCCTCGATCAAGACTGAATTGGGACGGGGACACGCCCTCCCGAAGTCTCTCCAGTCCGTTCCTATCTCACGAAAGACCACCCCATGCGTTCCCGCCTTCTCCTCGCCGTCTCGACCCTCGCGCTGACCAGCGCCTCGGCGCTCGCCTCGATCGACATCAACGGCGGCTCGTCGTGGGGCGGGTGGAGCCACCGCGGCAACTCGCGCGATGTCGGCATCTGGGGCGCGCAGAGCACGACCCGCAGCTACGAGCTCTACACGACGGTCTTCACCTTCAACAACGACGCCGTCACGGGCGGCACGCAGGTTCGTGGAAACAACACGCCTGTTGGATTCGCGTCCGGCGCCTTCTCGACGGGCGCGTTCGCGAACGGAAACACCATCCTCGGCATCGGCCTCCGGATGAACGGCGGCGCGAGCGCCGTGAGCCAGAACTTCGTTGGATTCGATCTCTCGGGGACTGGTTTCCAGGCGGCGTCCGCGCTCGGTGCGGCGGATGGCCGCGTCAGCGTCTCCCAGTGGGGCAAGACGGGCGACTTCAGCGCGTGGATCGACCCGAACGCAGGGCCGTCGAATCTCGCGGTCCTGACGAGCAACGGCGCTTCCCAGGGCGGCGCGGGCACTTCGTCGAATCTCGTCGGTGGATACGGCTCGGGCGTCAGCTACGACTTCGCGTTCCGCGCATTCCGCAATGGCGGCGTGGGCGGCGGACTTCAGATGTTCTTCGACCTGACCGCGATGCAGAACCTCTACGGCGGCGGATCGAACTTCATCACGAACGGCTGGACGAACGGCGCGACGCCGATCGGCGCGATCGGAAGCAACATCAAGCTCTCGCTCTACAACGCGGAAGCGAGCCACGCCGACGCGAGCCAGGTCACCTTCGGCGTCGCGGTGCCTGCGCCGGGCGCCGTCGCCGTGCTCGGCTTGTTCGGCCTCGCTGGTGCGCGTCGGCGCCGCTGAGGCGCCTCGACCCGCCGCAGACGGCGCTCGTCCGCTGCGATATCCGCGCGAGAAGGCTCGCCCTATAGTGCGGCGATGTCGAATCCGTCGCCCACGCCTGAACTCTGGAACGCTGTCGACCGTGCCTTTGAGG
>JBILDS010000126.1:0-9249 GCA_044352505.1 Phycisphaerales bacterium | reverse complement strand
CATGAGTTGCGACGGATCTGAGGCGAGGACAGCTGCGTGCGCCGCGAGGAAGCGCTCTGCGCTGTCGACGGGGTTTTGTCCGTGCGAGAACGCAGCACCGTAGATACGGCTGAGCGCGCCGCCGCGCTCGGGCTCGTCGATGTAGAAGCCGGCACCAGGATGCGCCTCGAGGAACGCCGCGCGCGCGGAGGTGGTGGCGGGGTCGAGGTTGAGGTTGGGGTTGAGCGTGCGGTCGAGATCTCGGGTTGGAACAACGGACGTCGTATCGCGCTGCGCGAACGAGACACTCGTTTGTGCTCCCACAACGGCCAACGCAACAACGCGCAGCCAAAGCGCGAAGCTCTGTCCGAATGTACGGATCGACAGCGTGGTTGCACGCATCAGTCACCTCTGCGAATTGCCATGGGCTCGACGCAACCGCGCGGCGTGGGTCGCCGCGAAGTCCCGATGCCATCCGTTGTGGATGCGCGACGGCAGACCCGCAGCGCGCAGGAATCATGGCGCGGATCTGCGCAAAGTCAGGCGAACCACGGTGCAACCGTGGGAATCGTGCCCGCACAGACCGAACGAGAGACGCAAGCGGGGGCGGTAACTGCACCGATTCAGCGCCCGTGTGCCCGGCGCGAGGCGCGAACGCGCTACTCTTCACCCCCTGCGACGGGAGCATGGCCGACAAGAAGAAGCACAAGTCAGACGGAGGCGAGGCGCGCGAGCCGGTTGTTGAGAACCGGAAGGCGCGGTTCGACTACGCCGTGACCGACACGCTTGAGTGCGGCCTGAAACTTGTGGGCACAGAGGTGAAGAGTCTTCGACAAGGGCAGGCAAGCCTTGCCGAAGGCTGGGTACTGGCGCAAATCGACCCGCCGCAGTTGACGTTGATGAACGTGACGATCGCGGAGTACCCACCTGCTGGCGCGAACCGTCAGCATGATCCGATTCGTCAGCGGCGCCTGCTTGCGCACGCCCGCGAGATCGTGAAGTTCGCCACCGAAGCAAAGGCGAAGGGCGCAACGCTCGTACCCCTCAAGATCTACTGGGTGAAGGGCCGCGCGAAACTGCTGATCGGAATCGGTCTTGGCAAGAAGCAGCACGACAAGCGCCAAGACATCGCCAAGCGCGAAGATAAGCGCGACATGGAACGCGCCGTTCGCCGCAAGGTCTAGGTACTGCGCTCGGGCTGTGCCCGCAACAACGGAAACGACCTCGCTGGGTGCGCAGCGCTTGCAACAGCAATGCGCCGCGCGCGTGCGGGGCATTGATTTCCCGCAGAGGCGCAGAGGCGCAGAGGCGCAGAGGCGCGGAGGCGCGGAGGCCAAGTTTTCCACACCGTCGCTGCCCGCGGCTGCGTAGGTGAGTCAGAAAGAGAGGAATGCTCTTCTCTTCTCTTCTCTTCTCTTCTCTTCTCTTCTCTTCTCTTCTCTTCTCTTCTCTTCTCTTCTCTCTGCCTTGCTCTCTCGATCGCTTCTCGCGCGAGTGGTGTTCGCGTTCCCCTGATCTCCGTGCCTCCGTGCCTCCGTGAGAGACCCCTCAGTGAGAGACTCTTGAAATGCGTCAGCCGCACAACGCACGCGCCGACAGCATGCAACGGCGACGAAGCCTCCGTGCCACTGCGGGAAAATCAACAGGAACGCGCGCAGAGCGGAGAGCGTTCAAACCACGCTGATCGCTTTGCCATTGTCGTCGTCGCGTTCGCCGCATGCGCATGCGACCACGATCTCTGCCACCTTCTCAGGTGCCATCGCGCGCGCGGGCGGGATCACGTTCGTCGGAAAGTTTTTCCGCAGAAGTGGTGTCTCAACCGCGCCTGGATTGATGGCGAATCCCTTTACGCCGATTGCTTTGCCTTCGGTCTTGATCGAGCGCGCGAAGCTGTCAACCGCAGATTTGCTGGCGGCGTATGCGAAGAAGCCGGGGAATGGGTCGCTTGTGCCGATGGTGGACACGATGGCCACGCGACCGCTGCGCTGCTTCTTGAACTGCGGCCATGCACGCGTGATGAGGTGTGCCGGCCCAAACGTGTTGATGAAGAACGCTTCCTCGAGGATCGCCTCTGTGGTCTGGTCGATCGGCGCAAGCGGCGCCACGCCTGCTGCGAGCACGAGGGCGTCGAGACGTCCGAACGCCTCGATTGTGCGATCGACGACGTCGTGGGCGAGCCCACTGTCGGCGATGTCTGCAGCCATGACAAGATGGCGAGTTGGATCTGGAAGGCCAGTGCGCACTGCGTCGAGTTTGGCTTCGGTGCGGCCAACAAGAACAACGGCGTGGCCGCGGGCCGCGAGCATACGCGCGCATGCTGCGCCGATGCCGCTTCCGGCGCCGGTGACGATTGAGACGGGGTGGTCGGTCATGGGCGCTCCTTCGCAGCGCGGTGTGCACGCGATGCGCCGGCGTCGAGATTCACGCGAAGAGACGGACGAGGTCGTTGTAGAACGTCAGCAGGAAGATTCCGGCGACCAGAGCGATGCCGGCCATGGCGGCCGCGTTCTGGAACGCAATCGACGGCGGCTTGCCTCGAATCTTCTCATAGATGAGGAACATGAAGAGCCCACCATCCGCGATCGGAATCGGCAGCGCATTCACAACGCCGAGATTGACGCTGATGAGTGCAAGGAAAAAGAGCACGTACATGAATCCTTCATCCGCGACCTGTGTGCCCGTGTGGAGAATTCCAACCGGCCCTTGCAGTTGTTCGACGCCGACCGAGCCGCGGCCGACTCGGTCGAGGGTGAGGAAGACCTGCTCCACCATGAGGAACGTCTGGCGGAAGCCCATGCTGATTGCTTTCAGCGGGTTGCCGTTGGCGGAAAGCACGGTGAAGTTTGGATCGAAGATCGCGGGTGACAGCGGGAATGCGTACGAGAGTCTCCGCAGTGCGGCGACGTCTTCTGGGGCGAGCGTGAGTGTGAAGTCTGCGGGAGCCGCATCCGGCGATGGGTCGCGCATGGTGACGCGGAGCGTGCGGGGTGCGCTGGCATCTTGCGCAGTGGCAGTTGCGGCGACGAGCGCCGCGCGCATCGTGAAGAAGTCGGTCACGGACGCGCCGTCGATCGCCTCGATGCGCCCGAGCGGCAGCGGATTGATGGCGGCCGCCGCAGTGGCGCGCGTGACGGGTTTGCCGTCCGATTCGGTGGCCGATCCGACCGTCACCGCCGTCACGCTGTTTGCGAGCAGCGGCAGCTCATAGGCTGGAGCGAGGAAAATTCCGGCGAGTCCCTTGGCATCGGTTCGAATCGTGACCGCGACTTCGTTTCCGTTCCGCAGGACGAGCGCCGGAATGGCCGCGCGCGGTGCGCCGCGGAGTGTTCGCTGGAGTTCGGAGAGCCGAGGTCCCTGCGTCGAGCCGACGCGGAGAATCACGTCGCCCTTCTCGAGTGTTTCGCGATTCAGGCTCGACTCCGCGAAGTCGGTCACGCGCACAAGCGGCACGAAACCTGCGAGCCCGGCATCTTCAACCAAGGTCGTTCCATCGGCCGCAATCGAGACCAAACGCTCAAAGAGCGGGCTTGGCTCGATTGCCACATCGATCTCCGTGTCTCCGTCGGTGGCTCGCGCGCCCGTGTCACGCGCAACGCGCCAGGTCACCGTGATTGGCTTACCACCGGAACCGCTTGCTGCGCGCTCGAGATCCGCGAAACTTCCAACCGGTGTGCCGTCGACGGCGATGGCCGTTGCGCCCGGCCCGACCCCCGCGTCGGACAGTGCTGGGAGTGTGGCTGCGATGGTGTCGCGGACGCGATCGCGCGATGCGCGCACGTCGGTGACGGTTGCGCTGCGTGCGGGGTCGACACCGATTGAGAGGAGACCCATTGCCGGGTCGCGCTCAGGGAGCACACTGAAGCGGCGCGTCGAGTCGCCACGAGCCACGGTGATTTCCAGAGGCACGTTCGGCTTCGCCATCGCGGCGGCCAAACGAAGATCGAGGAACGTCTGCGTCGGCTCGCCGTCGATTGCAACAACGGTATCGCCCGGGCGAAGTCCGTCGGCGGAGAGTCCATCAAGGCCCGCTTCCGTCGAAATCTCATCGGCGAGCACTCCATCGATCGCTTTCGCATTCGCGGCAGGCGACTTCGTGGCCACGCCGCCGATTGTCGGCGCGGGGAAGCGCACGCCCGCAAGGAACGCGATGAGGAAGAGCACGACCGCAAGCGCGAGGTTCGCTGCGATGCCTGCAAGAATCACCACGCCGCGACGGAAGATGGGGGCCTTGCCAAAGCTGCGCGAATCCTCGCTCGTCGCACCCGGGTTTCCGTCTTCCTGACCGAGCATGCGCACGTAGCCACCGAGCGGCAGCGCCCGCAATGAGTACTCCGTCTCGCCGAGTCCAAGGCGCTCGCGCTCTGAGTCGGACATCTCGATGGGGCGTCGACCGTGGGTACGAACCACAACGGCGTCGGCCGATCCAAGCACCAGACCCACGCCCCTGCGATAGCTGACAACGCAGGGTCCCATGCCAATCGCGAAACCGTCTGCACGGATTCCGGCCCACTTTGCGGCCAAGAAATGTCCGAGCTCGTGGATGAAGATCAGGAAGCCAAAGCCGAGGAGGATGAGAAGGAATCCTGGAATCGCACCCACGTGGATCAGCCTTTCAGATTGCAGCAGTTCGAGTGTTCAAGCAAGTGAGTGTTCAAGTAGGCGAGCATGCGCGCAGTCGACCCCTCGCGCTGTCGACCGCCATCCTACGCGCGCACCATGGCGCGCGTGCGAACCCGAGCCTCGGCATCGGCGCCGAGCACATCATCAAGCGAGCGCACCGGCCGGACGTCAGCCGCGTCGAGTGCATCGCGCACGAGTTCGGCGATATCGAGGAATCCGATCTTGCGGTCGAGGAACGCGGCCACCGCGATTTCATTCGCGGCATTGAGGACGGCGCCGCTCGTGCCACCGGCGGCGATGACCCGATGCGCAAGCGAAATCGCGGGAAAGCGAATGGGGTCGATGGGTTGAAAGTCGAGGGTGCGCAGCGCTGCGAAGTCAAGCTTGCGCGATGGTCCATCGAAGCGGTATGGATCGCACATCGCTTGTTGAATCGGGGTGCGCATGTCGGGCGGCGACAGTTGTGCAAGCACACTGCCGTCGAGGTACTCCACAAACCCATGCACAATCGACTGCGGATGAATGACCGCATCGATCCGATCTGAGCCCAAGCCGAACAGCCAGTGCGCTTCGATGAGTTCAAGCGCCTTATTCATGAGTGAAGCGCTGTCGATTGTCACCTTCGGGCCCATGCGCCACGTGGGATGCGCAAGCGCGTCATCGACGGTGGCGAGCGCCATTTCTTCGCGCGTTTTCCCGCGGAACGGCCCACCCGACGCTGTCAGAATCACGCGGCGCACCTCGTCGATCGAGGTCGACGCTTTGAGGCACTGGAAGAGCGCGTTGTGTTCGCTATCGACTGGGATGATGCGCACGCCTGCCCGTGCCGCAGCGGGCAGAACGATGGCGCCTGCTGCGACGAGCGCCTCCTTGTTGGCGAGCGCCACATCGCAGCCGCGTTCGATGGCAATGAGCGTTGGTTTGATACCCGCAGCACCCACCATTGCTGCTAGGACAAGGTCGCCTGGCTGCGCACACGCCGAAAGCATCTCGCACGCGGCGTCGGGCCCGCGAAAGACGCGCGCATTGGCTGGGACCTCAACAAGAGCGTCGCCGTCCACAACCGCAACCGCGCGTGCACCGAACTCTCGCGCCTGTGCCGAGAGTGCGCCGCCGTTCCGAGCCGCAGCGAGCCCAACAACTTCGAACGTGATTCCGGGCGTCGCGCGATCCTCGCGGGCGAAATCGCGGACGACGTCGAGTGCGCTCGTTCCGATCGAACCGGTTGAGCCGAGAATGAAAACGCGTCGGCGTTGCATGATTCGGTTCGCAGGGGGGATCTTCGTCGTCAACCTCTCACTCGTCGCCGCCGCCCTTCGGGCGCTCACCTGGTGCGAGTTTGCGCACACGACCGCCGTACAGTGAGCGTGGTCGTGGCGGGGTTGATGCGGGTGCCGGCGCTGGCGCTGGCGCTGGTGTCGGTGCCGGTGTCTCGCGCGCATCGCTGCGCGGCTCGCGTTGGCCATCGCGCCGGCCATCGCGCCGACCATCGCGCCGACCATCACGTTGGCCATCGCGTTGGCCATCCCGACGACCTCCCTCGCCGCTCCCCGCGCGGCCACCATCGCGGTCGCCCGGTGGTGCACTACGCGGTGCGTTGCGGGTCGCGTCGCGGTTCTCGCCGCGGCCTTCAGTGCGATTCTGATTCTCGCCTCCCTCGCGATTGCGGCCACGACCACCGCGACGACGTCGCTTCCGTCGTCGGCCGCCGCCTTCCTCGCCACCGGTGCCACGCGGCGCAGCGCTCGTCGCGTCGTCGTCGCTCTGCGCGCCGTCTTGCGCGTCGGCCCCATCGCCGCCATCCTCATCGCCGGGTTCATCCCCAGCGTCAAGATCGCTCGACGCAAGCGCGCCTTCATCCTCAGCGGAGCTCGCAGATCCGTCGTCCGACTCCACGCCATCGCGCGACTGCTCCGGTTGACCTTCGTCGCGGTCGCGCCCGCCACGTCCGCGTCGGCGCCGACGGCGCTTCTTGCGACGCCCACCTTCGCCGACTTCGCCTGCATCCATCTCGCCCTGCGCGGTCGAGTCTGAATCAGGTTCAGGTTCCGGCTCCGGCGTTGGCTCAGGCACATCGAACGGCGGCTTCCCGTACGCCTTGCGGATCTCGTCGCCTTGCTCGCCGGTCAGGAGTGACTGATGCCCCTTGACCTCGATGCCGAGTTCGCCGCACTTCGCCAGCACTTCCTTGCTGGTGAGTTCGATCTCCTTGGCGATCGCATGCACTCGGATCGGCTCACTCGGCTCGCGCGGCGGTGGCGGGGGAGCCACCTGCCTCGGCGCGGCAGTCGGCCGCTGCGGCGCGCGACCATCACCGCGCTGCGCAGGGGCTTGGCGAGTGCCTTCGGGAGCACCGTCGCGAGCCGTTTCGCCCGCACCAGTTTCCGCACCGTCTCGATCGCGACCGCGACCGCGCCGCCGCCGGCGCCGCCCGCGACGTCCACCCTCGCCGTCGTTGCGCTGCTCGCCCTGCTGGCGAGATTCGCCGCGATTCGCCGCTCTGTCAGAACCCTCGTCGCCATCCGACTCGGCCGCGTCATCGTCGCGCGAATCGGTCAAGGTGTCGGAGATGCTGCGCTCGTCTTCATCAAGATCGGGAAGGTCGTCGAACCCACCAGAAAGGATGATCGACGTTGCATCCGCAGCGGCCGGCTTGCGCCGCCGCCGACGGCGCCCGCGTCGTCCGCCACCCTCGCCGCGCCCGTCGTCGCGCTGCGTCTGCTGCGCACCGTCTTCGACCTCTTCGATCTCAGTGGGCAAACTTGTGAGCGCGGGGGTGATGAACTTGCGCGGGCGATCAAGTTCGACATCCGCGCCACGCTCGTCGTACGCGTACAGGTCGACGCGGTCAACCGCGATCGCCTCGCTGATACGCACATCGACCTTCTTCGAGAACAAGTCCTCCAACTCAACCAACGCCCGTCGCTTCGTCGAAAGAAGGACTGCAGCGACCTTCGATGAGCACACGAGTTCCAAGCGCGCGACTTGCTCCATATCAAGGACGAGCTGCACACGGCGCATCGCGTCGGCCGCGACCGAGTCGGGCATACGAATCTCGCCGTGACCCGCGCAGTGCGGGCAGTCGATGTAGTGCGCCTTCCGAATACTCGGGCGCATGCGCTGCCGGGTGAGTTCGACAATGCCGAACTCACTGATCTGCGAAACCGTGGTCTTGGCACGGTCGCGCGAAAGATTTTTCTTCAGCCGCTCTTCAATGTCGCGGCGATGCTTCGCCGCGCGCATATCGATGAGGTCACAGACCACGACGCCGCCGAGGTCGCGAAGCCGCAGCTGGCGCGCGATTTCGTCGACGGCCTCTTGGTTGGTTTGGTACGCGTTCGTCTCGCTGTCGCGCGCGCTGCGCGAGCGACCGGAGTTCACGTCGATCGCGACAAGCGCTTCGGCTTGGTCAAACACAAGCGCGCCACCCGAAGGAAGCGGCACTTCGCGCGCGTGAATGAGGTCAACCTGCCGCTCCACGTCGAACGCATGGAAGACCGGCATGCGTCGATCGTAGAAGTGCACCTTGGCCGCAGCTTTTGGCGCAACAACTTCAAGGAACGCCTTCGCGCGATGGAACGCAGGTTCACTGTCGACCACAATTCCGTCGACCGACGAATCGATCGAGTCACGAATCGTGCGGAGAAGGATGTCGCCCTCTGTGTAGAGCTGGCACGGCGCGCCAACCGCGTTCATACGCTTCTCCATCACCTGCCAGAGGCGGGTGAGGTACTGCGCATCGCGCGCCAACTCGGTGCGGGTGGAATCGAAGCCGGCGGTGCGGAGGATGAAGCCGAAACCCTCGGGAAGATTGAGTGAATCGAGGATCTTCCGCATCTTGCGGCGGCCCTCCTCGTCGTCGACCTTGCGCGAGACGCCGACGTTGTCCATGTCGGGCATCATCACGAGAAGCCGACCAGGAATCGACAAGTAGCTCGTGACCGTCGGGCCTTTCGAACCGAGGCCTTCTTTGAGAACCTGCACCGTGATCTCTTGGCCGCGCTTGAGCGCTTCCTGAATCATTGGACGCGATCGACGCGGAATCTTTCGACCGACCTTCTCCGTGCGTTCGCCGCCGTCGCGATTGGCGCCGGGGAAGTACTTGGGATGCAAGTCAGAGATGTGCAGAAAGCCGTTTGCGCCTTCACCAAAGTCGACGAACGCGGCCTGAATGGCAGGCTCGACGTTCATCACGCGGGCTTTGTAGATCGAGCCCACGTTGGTGGTGTTCGACGCGCGCTCAGAGTGGAACTGCGTGAGTTTGCCCTGCTCGAGGATCGCAATGCGCATCTCGTCGCCGGGCACGTCGTTCACCACCACGAGCTGCTTGGGCTTCTCGCGCTGCGCGACGACAGGCTCATCACCCTCATCGGCGTCGTGCTCGATGGGCTTGTCGAAGTCGCGCATGGACGCGCGCGCGTACGCCGCCGCGGCCTCGTCGGCATCGGTTTGCGCCTCCTGCGCGGCCAGTTCAAGTTCAGCGCGCTCCTCTTCGGTGAGGGTTTCGCCGGTGACATCGTCGCCAAGATCGTCATCAAGGTCGTCATCAAGGTCGCTACCGAGATCGCCGCTTGCGACGCGCTCATCCGAGTTGTCGTCGCTGCGTGCGTCGTCGTCTGTGACGACGCCCTCACTGCGCGAATCTCCAGC
>JBILDS010000125.1:0-9258 GCA_044352505.1 Phycisphaerales bacterium | reverse complement strand
GTGCCGGGTACGTGCCGGGTACGTGCCGGGTACGTGCCGGGTACGTGCCGGGTACGTGCCGGGTACGTGCCGGGTACGTGCCGGGTACGTGCCGGGTACTGCATCCAGCGCCACAGCCTCCGCTGCTCAACTCGCGTCGTCTGCGATCTCATCAACCAACGCGTAGAACCCACCGCCTTCGCGGCGCAGTCGGCCAGCCCCGACAAGCGCCTCCCACACCGAACGCGGGTAGTCGCTCGGGGCGATGATCGCGTCGATCTCAGCGCGCTTTCCGGTGGTCGTTGGCCGCACCCCGAGCCGACTCTCTGCATCGAGCCGCGCGAACTTCAGACGCTTTCGAAATGCCTTCATCGCGGCGCGCATGACGTCGGCATCGACCTTCGGCACCTCAGGCGTAACGGGAACCTCCACCACGACTTCCTCGCCCTTGAGCCAGCGCAACAGCAGTGCGGCTTGGGCAAGGTCGCGCGCCGTCACCAGCCGCATGATCGCGTGTGGATCGACCTTCGCTTTGAGAAGCAACTTGTGCAACGATCCCCAATGCGGCCCTGCGGCGGCAGAGTCGATTGCTGCAAGTGCGTCAACTTTGGCTTCAATCTCAACAAGAAGCGCGGCTTGCACGGCGACGGGTCTCTTCCCAAAGGGGCTTGGCGCATCGCTCATGCCGAGAGCGTACCGCAGCCCGCACCGAGTCGGGCGATACACTCGCCACCATGCGAAACGTTCATCGCGCGCTTGTTCTCGTCGCCGTCCTGCTGACGACCCTCTGCGCCCCGCGGGCGCTCGCCACGCTGCAAGCCAGAGACTTTCCGTCGCTTGCCCCGAAACTGAAGGTTCGCGACTACGCCGTCGACAGTCGACCCGCAGAGTCGCTCCTCGTCGTCCACTACCACCGTTCCGCGAAGGACTACGCCGGTTGGAACCTCTGGGTCTGGCCGGAGGGCGGTGACGGGACGCAGTCGAACTTTGACGGCGAAGATGCATTTGGCCGCTACGCGATCATTCCCTTCGAAACTACACCCGCTCGTGTTGGCTTCCTCATTCGGCGCGGCAATTGGGAAGAGAAAGACTTTGACCAGGATCGATTTGTTGCGCTCAAGAAGGGCGAAGTCACCGAAATCTGGGTGACCTCAGGGGAAGGCGGGTTCACCACCGACCCGACGAAGGTCGATCTCAGTCTTCGCGTGGAGGGGGCGTTTCTCGATGACGATCGCACCATCACGTTCGCAACCTCGCGCCCTCTTGAGCGCGACGAAGTACGCGCGCTGCGGGTCGTTGATCGTCGCAATCCATCGCGGGTCCTGCGCATTCGCGATATCGACGGCGGTAAACTCACGCGCATCATTCTCGCGCGACCGGTGCCAACCGAGGACGTCGGCCGCCTTGAGATTCGATTCGACCCTGCCGTCGCCGCCGCGCGCGAACTTGCGGCGCGAGACTCGATCACGGTCTATGCGCGCGATGTTCTTGTTGCACCTGAGTTCACGCCGCTCTCGCCGAGAATCGGGGCATTTTGCTCGCCAACCGCAACCCACTTCTCAACGTGGAGTCCGGTCTCTGAGTCGGTGGAGCTTCTCCTGTACGACTCCCTCACTGCGCCCAGTCCTGCGCGCGTGGTGCCGCTGACGCGCGGTGACCGTGGCCTCTGGACGGTCGAGGTCGAAGGCGATCTGCACGGCGTCCCCTACCGCTATCGCTTTACCAACTACGGCGTCGGCCGTGAAGTTCCTGATATGTGGGGTTTTGCGGCGAATTCCGACAGTTCCCGCACCGTCGTCGCTGATCTTTCCCGTCTTCGACCCGATGGTTTCGACGCGACGGTGCCACCGAAACTTGCGCAGCCGACCGACGAGATCATCTACGAGATTCATGTGCGCGACTTCACGCAGCGCTGTCCGAACGTCGCAAACAACGTGCGTGGTACCTATCTCGGGCTCGTGCATTCCGGCATTCCATCGGGCAACAATCCAACCACAGGACTCGCGCATCTCAAGGAGCTTGGCGTCACTGCGATCCATCTTCTCCCTGTGCACGATTTCACCGCAAAGGTTGGCGAGTACAACTGGGGCTACTGGACCACGCTCTTCAATGTTCCTGAGTCGAACTACGCGACAAATCCAGAAGACCCCTTCAGCGCAATCCGCGACCTTCGCTCTGCAGTCACCACGCTTCACCAACACGACATCCGCGTCATTCTCGACGTTGTGTACAACCACACCTCAGACGGATCGCTCTTCTCGCCGTTTGGCGCAGCGGTGCCGTACTACTTCTTCCGCACCACTCCAGCAGGGCGACTCACGAACGACTCGGGCACGGGCAACGGCTTCGCCGATGAGCGCCCGATGGCGCGAAAGTACATCGTTGACAGCGTGGCGCATTGGCTTGAGGAGTACAAGATCGACGGCTTCCGCTTCGATCTCCTCGGCTGCCACAAGCCTGAGACGGTGCGTGCGATCTGCGAGCGCGTGAAGGCGATTCGTCCCGACGCAACGCTGTACGGCGAGCCTTGGACGGGCGGCGGGCCGATCCACTTCGGAAAGGGCGCGCAGAAGGGACTGCCGATCGCGGTCTTCAACGATCACCTCCGCAACGCCATCCGCGGCGATCTCGACGGCACGGCAATCGGCTTCGCGACAGGCGTCGGCGGCGATATCGATGCAATCCGCCGCGGCATCAAAGGTGCAATCGATGACTTCACCTTGGAGCCAACTGAGACCATCAACTACGCGAGTGCGCACGACAACCTCGTGCTCTGGGACAAGATCGCGAAGACGCAGCCAACCGTCGCCGACCGCACGCGCCGCATGATGCAGAAACTCGCGATCGGCGTTGTGCTCACAAGTCAAGGAATTCCGTTCCTGCATGGCGGATGCGAGTTTGCGCGCACCAAGCAGGGCAACCACAACAGTTACAACGCAGGCGACGAGATCAATGACTTTGGTTGGTCTCGGAAAGCCGAGTACGCGGACATCTACGAGTACACAAAGGGCTTGATTGAACTTCGCCGCGCCCATCCTGCATTCCGGATGGCAGACGACGCCGATGTTCGTAAGGCCATTCTCTTCGAGCCATCTCGGCGCGACGTGGCATTCACCATCGATGGCCGGGTTGCCGGCGACAGTTGGTCTCGCATCTATGTCGCATACAACGACGAGCCGACGCCACTCGATGTCACGCTTCCCCAAGGCGAATGGACGATTGTTGTGGACGCCACACGCGCGGGCACCACGCCACTCGGCACCGCGCGCGGCACGGTGACGCTCCCTCCCTACTCAATGTTCGTCGCGCATCGGGACTAGGCTCTGTCTGACGCGTTGTCTCGCACCACCACCGACATGAGGAGCGGTACGAGAATGATCGTGAAGAGCGACGAAACAAGAAGACCGCCCGCGACCACGGCCGCGAGTCCGCGGTAGAGCTCGCTACCCGCACCAGGTGCGAGGATGAGCGGCATGAGTCCCGCGCAACTCGTGAGGCTCGACATGAGGATCGGACGAATGCGGGTCCGAACGCTCTCCGCAATCGCAGCTTTCGCCGGAAGGCCCTTTCCTCGAACAACCTCGGGGGCACCGCGTAGGCCGCGGAACGCGAGATCGGACGGTGCCTCGTCGCCTTCGCCGCGCATGAAATTGCACGCTTGATGCACAATCAGAATCGCGTTGTTCACGACAACGCCAATCAGAACCACGAAGCCGAGCATGGTCAAAACATCGAGCGTCTGCATCGGCATGAGGGGCACGCTCAGGCTCCAGAGGAACACCGCGAACAGCGCTGCGAATCCACCGACGCACGCCAGTGGAACGCTGAACAGAATGACCAACGGCAACGTGAAACTCTGGAACAGCACCACCATCACGAGATAGCAGACAAGCAGCGCAAGGAACATCGAACTCGCGAGAAGCCCTGCAAGTGACCCGTCACCAAGAAGCGTGGAGCGGATCGAGGCGAGCTTACTCGCGCTACCCGCGACCTCCGTTCGCACGCCAGCTGGGATCATTCCTCGCTCACGTGCCGTTGTAAGCTCCGCGTTGATACCTTCGATCGCCTGATCCAGCGACATCGTTGGTGGAGGCGTCACCTGTAAACTCACCGCGCGCTGCCGATCGACGTGGTTGATCTGGGTCGGAGCCGTGCCACGCTCGGGCGCTGCAAGTGCGCCGAGCAACACGGTTCGACCCGATGGGGTGGCCACGGGAACATCGGTAAGCGTTCCAAGATCGCGCGATGACCCTATCGCAGCGGCCTCTGCCGATCGCCCATCGACAACCTTCATGTCGATCGACTCGCCGCCAAGTCGATACTCACCAACAATCGCTCCGTCTCCTGCGGCCAGCACCGCAGTCGCGAACTGCGCAGGCGAAAGACCGGCCTCAGCAATCGCCCTTCGATCCGGAACAAGTCGCACCTCAGGACCCGGAATATTGAAACTTGGCGGATCCGGCTGCACAGAACCGGGTCCGAAGCGTTGCATGAAGCTGCCAAAGGATGCGCCCGCCGCCATCGTGACCGCATCGAGATCATCTCCCATGAAGTCAACACGCACAGCACTTCCAGACGAACCCCCCGAGCGAAAGAGTGGTACTTGGAACGCAAACGCAAGCGAACCCGGCAACACCTCAGGACGCGTGACGTGGTTCAGGAGATACTCGTTCGCCCCGGCGCGCGCAGAATCCGCGGAAACACCGCCGTGAAACATCGCGCCCGGGAAACTCACGACGAAGTAGTTCTCAACGGCGCCGGGCTGAATCTCGGGTCCGACCTTCCACTGCATCCACGGCACCACCGGAACCTTTGGAAGTGCCGCTTCAGCGCGGGCGCGCTCATCCGAGTCGATCGGAAGGCGCCCAGCCTCCCAGTACGGGCGAATGCCATCTTCAATTCGACGCGCCATCGTCTCCTGCTGATCAAGACTCGTTCCGGGCGGAGCCAGAATCAAGCCAAAGACAAGGTTGCGATTCCCCCGCGGGAGATAGTCCTGCGGTGGCATCAGTGCGGAGCTTCCGCCGATCGAAAGCACCGTCAGCACAACGACCACCGTCAACGCGACCGCGCGGAAACGTGCAAGGCGGTACACGGATCGTGCCACAAGCGTCGAAAGCCTCTCGATCGGCCCGCGCGCAAGTGCCGCAGCCTTTGCAGTGCTGTGTGGACGCAACAAGCGCGACGCCGTCATGGGAACAACCGTGATCGAGACGATCATCGACAGCGCAACCGACACCGACAGCGCAATCGCAATGTCACGGAAGAGTTGCCCGACTTCATCTTCGATCAAGAGGATCGGCACAAACACCACAACCGTCGTCATGGTTGATGCGAGTACCGCACCCCAAACTTCGGACGTTGCATCAATCGCCGAGCGCATCGCTGTCTTTCCGCGCTCCATGTGGCGCCAGATGTTCTCGAGCACGATGATTGAATTGTCGACAAGCATGCCAACCGCAAAGGCAAGCCCTGCCAAACTGATGACGTTCACCGTTCGTCCGAGCGCCAGCAACACCACAACGGTGCCGACGATCGAAATCGGAATGGAGACGCCGATGATGAGAAGCGCGCGCCACGAGCGCAAGAACGCGAACAGCACCACGAGCGCGAGTACACCGCCCTGCCAGATGTTGGTGCGCACGAGCGCGAGTGCATCGTCGATGTACGTCGTCTGGTCGTACACCATGCGCAGCGCCAGCGGCTCGGCAAGTCCACGTCGCGTACTTTCAGTTGCCAACACGCCGCCGTCGGCGTTCAGCTGCGCAATGGCTGCGCGCACTCCGCGCATCACCTCGACGATGTTGGATCCAACTTCTTGCTGCACATTGATCGCGATGACCGGCGCACCAGAACTGCGCACGAAACCTGTGGGTTTCTTGTAGGTCACCAGCACGTCCGCAATGTCAGACACGCGTACCGCGCGCCCTTCCTGCATGGCCACGACCACAGAACCCACGGCCTCGGTCGACTCAAACTGCCCCATCGCACGTACCACGACCTCACTCTTCGATTCGCGCACGGTGCCGGCGCTGGCGTTCCGGTTCGCGGCCGCAAGCGCTGAAACGAGATCATCAACCACAAGTCCGCGCTGCGCGAGACGCTCCGCGTCGAAACGAACCTGCAGCTCGCGCTCTCGGCCGCCGAGCACACCAACTTCCGACACGCCTGGAACCCGTTCAAGCCTTGGCTTGATGCGATCCTCGGCAAAATCCTGCAACGTTCGAATATCAAACGGTTTCCCATCGGCGCCGACCGCTCCCGCACCGCCCGCGAGCACGATCCACGAGATGTAGTCGCGATTCTCAGGGTCACTCGCTTCCACGACGGGCTGATCCACGTTCGGCGGATACGACTGCACCTGCCGGAGCTTGTCGCTCACCTCCCGCACGGCGTCGTCGGGGTCGGTTCCGACCGCAAACTCAAGGCGCACGCGCCCAGAGCTTTGGTTCGACACGCTCGTCATCTGAATGAGATTCGCAACACCCTGCAACTTCTCTTCCTGCTTCTCAACAATCGACCGCTCAACTTCCGATGGGCTCGCTCCCTCCCAGAACGTCGACACGCTCACAACGGTGCTCGACACCGTTGGCGTGAGTTGAATCGGCAGCCGACGCAACGCCAAGAATCCCGCAAGCATCACCAGAGTGATGCAGACGACGACCGTGACGGGCTGACGAACGCTTCCTTCGACAAGCTTCACTGCGCCGCTCCCGTTTGTGGAACACCAGCCGCCACCGGAACAACAGGCGACATAGGCATCAGACGCTCGTTCCCTTCTACAACCACAGACACTCCTGCCCGAAGGCCCGCGGCCTCAGCCGTTGTGGGCTCAATGGCAACAACGTCGCCGATTGGGAAGGCAACGCGCACCGGAACCGGTCGAGCAAGTCCGCTTTCAACCACATAGACGCTCGTTGCGGTGCCCTGATAGACGAGCGCATCCTTGGGAACAAGAAGCCATCGCTGCGGCGCGCCTTGTGGTACGAACGCTTCAAGCGCAAGGCCCGGCGCGAGCGTGCCGCTCTTATTGTCAACCGCCACCACCGCGTGAAACGTTCGCGCGCGCACGTCAATCTCGGCGATGACGCGCATCGCAGTGCCAACAACGTCGGCTCCGGTTACAGAGCGAATTGCAATCGATGCGACGTCGCCCGATGTGCGCGCCGACAACTCACGCGCCGCGAGAAAGAGCTCTTGCGGCACATCGAACCAACCCTCGAGTTTGGCGGTCTCTGAGAGATCAACCACCGCACCACCTTCTGGAATGAATGCCCCTGCTTCTGCGTGGCGCTTGGTCACAGTTCCAGCAAAAGGCGCACGAATCTCGAGATCAGCAATGCGCTGGACAAGGAGCTCGATCTGGCGCTCGATCGCCGCAATAGCCGCCTGTGCCTGAGAAACCTGCGCCGCGGCGACCGCAACGTTGCTCTCTGCATCGGCAATCTCTCTTGGATTGGTGCCGCCTTGCGCGGCCGCCCGCCGAAGAAGCTCGAGATCGCGCGACGCACGCCGCTCTGTCAGCTCACGCTCGGCGAGATTCGCCCGCGCCACCGCCATATTGGCGTCGAAAATCTTTCGCTCCAACGTGAGCCGAGTTCCATCGAGTCGTGCAAGCACATCGCCAACTGCAACGATTGAACCCTCCTGAACGAGGAGTTCGCGCACGATTCCAGCCTCCTCCGCCGCAACTGTCGCGTGGCGCGCCGCGCGAAGCTCACCGAAGACCTTGCGCCGCGGCGCAAGTTGATCTTCGCGCACCTCCGCCACCTTCACCGGACTCGGTGGCGGCCCCTTGGGCGCGCCATCCTGCGCGGACACAGCGGGAACCACCGGCACTGCCGCCATGATTGCAAGACCAACGACGCGAATGCGCCGACAAAAAGTTCGGAGAGAGACGCAAATCGAGGACGGGCAGAACATAGACGGGCATCGTACGCAACGCCGCACATCACGCCCATCGGTCGGCTACCATCTCCGCCCTTCAGGCACTTGCAAGGAACCATCATGGAAGCAGGCATCGTCGGTCTCCCCAACGTCGGCAAGAGCACCCTCTTCAACGCCCTTACTGCGGCGGGTATCGAGGCGGCCAACTACCCCTTCTGCACCATCGAGCCGAATGTCGGTGTGGTGAACGTCCCTGACAGTCGTTTGCAGCGGATTCAGAAGCACATCAAGACGCAGAAGGTGATTCCTGCTGCCGTTCGGTTGGTCGACATCGCTGGCATTGTGAAGGGCGCGTCAACTGGCGAAGGCCTCGGCAACAAGTTCCTCTCACACATCCGCGAAGTGGATGCGGTGCTCCACGTCGTGCGGTGCTTCGAAGATCCCGACATTACCCACGTCGACGGAACGGTCGATCCGCTGCGCGACATCGGCACCATCGAGACGGAGCTTTTGCTTGCGGATCTACAAGTGATTGAGGGTTCACTTGAGAAGTCGCGCCGCAACGCGAAGTCGGGTGAAAAGGAGGCCGTGCTTCGCGTTGGTGTCTTGGAGCGCTGCTTTGAGTGCCTGAACGCCAGCCAGCCGATTCGCTCACTGAAGTTCGAAGGCGACGAGGCGAAGATCCTGAAGACGCTCGGCATGATCACCGCAAAGCCCACGCTTTACGTTGCAAACGTTGATGAAGCGCAGATTGCGGCGGAAGGACCCCTCGTTGCCAAAGTGCGCGAGCACGCCAAGGCAACAGGTGGCAACGTTGTTGTCGTGTGCGCCAAGATCGAGTCGGAGCTTGCTGAGCTCCCTGAGGGCGACCGCAACGAGATGCTTGAGTCGATGGGTATGAAGGAACCAGCGCTCAACGCTGTGATTCGCGCGGCCTACGACCTCCTCGGCCTCCAGAGTTACTTCACCGCGGGGGAGAAAGAGATCCGAGCGTGGACGATCCACAAGGGCTTCACCGCACCGCAAGCTGCGGGCGTGATTCACAGCGACTTCGAGCGCGGCTTCATTCGCGCTGAGATCTTCTCGCTTGCCGATCTTGAGCAGCTCGGCAGCGAGAAAGCCATCCGCGAGGCGGGCAAGCTTCGCGCGGAAGGCAAGTCGTATTTGATGCACGATGGCGACATCACGCACTTCCTGTTCAATGTTTGAGCGGTCGCCGCGTATCTGAGCGGTCGCCGCGTGTTTGAGCGGTCGCCGCTGCGGCGGCTCCCTTTCGTGCTTGGGGAGGTTTGAGCGGTCGCCGCGTGTTTGAGCGGTCGCCGCGTGTTTGAGCGGTCGCCGCGTGTTTGAGCGGTCGCCGCTGCGGCGGCTCCCTTTCGTGCTTGGAGAGGT
>JBILDS010000338.1:0-2634 GCA_044352505.1 Phycisphaerales bacterium | reverse complement strand
CCGGACCTCGACATCGCGTTCACGGCGCGGTCGACCGTACCCGGTACGCCGGAGCGGGTGGTGAAGATCCTGCGCAACGACCGCCAGAACGGGGTGCTGGTGTTCGCGCCCGCGGAGGACCAGATCGTGCCGGGCTCTCCGAAGATCGTGCTGGCGGCGGAGATGGACGAGGCTCCCGGCGTCGACCTGGTGACGGTGGCGCTCGGAGGCGAGTCGGCGACGTCGCTGGGCGGGCTGGTGGCGAACGCGTCGGTGCGCCCGTCGCTTGCCGGGAAGAAGCCGTGCATTCCGGGCGACGTGGACTGCGACGGACAGGTGAACGCGAACGACCTCGGCGCGCTGCTCGGCGCGTGGGGCACGGCGAACCCGGCTGCCGACTTCAACGGCGACGGCGTGGTGGGCGCGGACGACCTGTCGGTGGTGCTTGCGAACTGGGGCGCGGGGCAGTCGTGAGGTGCGGGGTGTTTGGCGAGGCGAGCCGTGAACTGGGTTCGAGCGGGCGGGTGGCGTTGTGGCGGTGGTGAGCGTGAACTAGATACTGAAGGAGCTTGAGATGACGTCTCGATCGAATCTCCGGATCAGCGCGTTGGCGTCGTGGGTTGTCCCCGGGGTGGCGGCGATGGCGCTTGGTGGGGTTGTTCAGGGGCAGCAGACCGTGGTGCGATGGGGAAATCCGAGTTATGTCGGCACGACGCCGCCGCCTTCGGGTTTGTATGAAGTCACTAGGGTTTTCTCCGCCTACAACGCGGCGGGAATTCTGCGAAGCGACGGCATCATCGTCAGTTGGGGACCCGGTGCCGATACGGTCTTTCCACCGCTGACGATGAGCAACGTGGCGGATGCAGACATGGGACCGGAATCCACCATCGTAGTCTCACAGAGTGGGGTGGTCTCTGTCTACGGGCGCTATGCAAGCGGCCCTGTCGCTCAGCCACCCGCCGATCTGGGTTCGTGTATCGCCGTGAGAGCAGGGTATCCCCATCACGCCGCCATACGTTCGTCGGGTCAGCTGATTACTTGGCCTGGCGGCACTTCCGGTCTTCAGAGCCTTCCATCGATTTTCAATGTCTCGAAGTTCTCCTTGGGCTATGGCAACATCGTGGTACTGAGGGCTGATGGATCGCTGGTGGTTCGCTCGGGGCCGACTTCAGGCAATCCGAACCAGACCGCACTCCTTTCAGTTCCGTCAAGTGTCTACTCCTCTCCGATCACCGATGTGGACATCTATGCATTTCACGCAGCGGCCTTGCGGCAGGACGGCTCGGTGATCTGTTGGGGGGGAGCAAACGGCTATGGCGAACTCAATGTTCCGACGAATCTCGGCCCATTCAAGGCCGTCGCGGCTGGTTACCACCACACTGTCGCGCTTAGATCGGATGGCTCCGTGGTTGGTTGGGGTCAAATCGATTTTGGAGCGGCCTCGCCTCCTCCGAACTGGAACACCGCACTCGACCTGCTTGCTGCGGCTGAATCCACCTCGCTTGGAGCGGTGTTTGCTTCTGACTGCGACCGTAACAACGTCAGCGATATCGACGAGATTGCCGCCGCCCCGTGGCTCGACTGCAACAACAACGAAGTCCTCGATGTCTGCCAGGATACCCCCACGCCGAACGTCCCCATCAAGTGGACCGCGGTTGACGGCGGCAACTTCCAGGATCCCTCGAGCTGGTGCTTCTACGCGCCCGTGACCACGAGTTCGATTTCGTTCCCATACGACCGGAGCTACAACGTCAACCTCGCCCAGAGCCGTACTGTGAGGAACATGCAGGTCGGGGGCGGATTCCCGACTTTGAATCTGGCGGGCTACACGCTGACACTCGCCAACAGCCCTCAGCCCTCGCAGGCGTATCTCCGCATTGGCACCGAATCGGGAACGCCGGCATCGCTTGGCGTGACCGCCGGCACGATTTCGGCGGCGTTCACAGAGGTAGGCCACGAGGCCGGGCCACCGGGAGTTACGCAAGGGAGTCTCTACGTCGGTCCTGGCGGAGTCGCGATCAGCACTCAGGAGATCTGCGTGGGCTGCGACGGCCAAGGCGCGTTGAGCGTGCTTAATGGTGGGCGCGTGGTTTCGCAAAAGGGCGTCGTCGGGCGGAGCATCGACGCCACCGGCTCGGCGGTCGTCAGCGGCGCCGGGTCGGTCTGGTCGAGCGCCCTCGGGATCGATGTCCGAAACGGCACACTTCAGGTCGGAAACGGGGGCACTCTGAGCGTGCCGGCAATCGGGGTCATCCTCTACTCAGGTGGCGCACTTGAGGTGAACGGCAGCATCAACGGGCCGGTGACGAACTTCGGTGCCGCAGCTGGAGACTGCGGCGCCACCGCCTTCATGGGCGGGCCGGTCGTGCACCGGACGGGCGGCGTGATGCCTGGAGGCCGACGGAACGGAGCAAGCGCGCAGGGCGAGTCGACCGTCGGGACGATGACCGTCAACGGCTTCTACCAGCAGATCGCGGCGGATCCGCTGCTCGGCACGAACAGCGGCTCGCTCCTGATCGAGGTTTTCCCTGCTGCGACCGGCCCCGAGCACGATCGGTTGGTGGTGAACGGGACCGCGAGCTTCGGCGGCGGGCTCTTCGTCGAGTTCCCCGCGGGCGACCCGGGCGATCTTTCGGCGCTTCCGATCGTGAGCGC
>JBILDS010000337.1:0-2639 GCA_044352505.1 Phycisphaerales bacterium | reverse complement strand
GCGCGACTCGAAGGCGCTCGGCACGCAGGCGGGCGAGCTCGACCTCGCGTTCCTCGTCGACGGCCTCAAGAGCGAGCGCGAGCAAGGGATCACGATCGATGTCGCGTTCCGCTACTTCACCACCGCGGCGCGCAAGTTCATCATCGCCGATACGCCGGGCCACGAGCAGTTCACGCGCAACATGGCGACGGGCGCAAGCACCTGCGACCTCGCGATCCTGCTCGTCGACGCGCGCCACGGGATCAGCGTGCAGACGCGTCGCCACGCGTTCATCACGAGTTTGCTCGGGATCGGCGAGATCGTGCTCGCGGTGAACAAGCTCGACCTCATCACCGATTCGAGCGGCGCCTTCTCGCAGGACCGCTTCAACGAGATCGTGCGCGCGTTCGAGGAGTTCAGCACGCGTCTGCCCGCGCGCAACGTCCGCGCGATCCCGATGTCGGCGCTCAAGGGCGACAATGTCGTCGAGCGCAGCGCGAACACGCCGTGGTACTCGGGTCCGACGCTGATCGAGCATCTTGAAACCGTGCCGCTCGGCGGCCGCCGCAACCAAGTCGACTTCCGCTTCCCCGTCCAGTGGGTGAACCGCCCGAACCTCGATTTCCGCGGGTTTGCGGGCACGGTCGCAAGCGGCTGCGTGAAGCCGGGCGACCGCGTGATGGTGCTGCCCTCGCGCCGCACGACGACCGTGAAGAAGATCGTCACCTTCGACGGCGATCTCGGCGAGGCGCATCCCCCGCTGTCGGTCACGCTCACGCTCGCCGACGAAGTCGACTGTTCACGCGGCGACACGCTCGTCCACCCGGGCAACGAGCCGCATGTCTCGCAGGATGTCTCGGCGATGGTCGTGTGGATGGACGACGCGGCCCCGCTTGTTCCGGGCAAGGAGTACATCCTCAAGCACGGCCCGCACAAGACGCCTGCGTCTGTCGTGCGCATCGCGCACCGCGTCGATGTGAACACCCTCGAGCGCTCGCCCGCACCCGCGCTTGCGCTCAACGACATCGGAGAGGTCGCGATCCGCACGAGCCGCCCGCTCGTCTACGACGCCTACACGCGCAACCGCGCGACCGGCGCGTTCATCCTCGTCGACCGCCTCACGAACATGACCGCTGGCGCGGGCATGCTGCTCGACCCGGCTGAAGCTGATGGCGGCAGCTGGACGAGCGCGCCGCGCGCCACGCACCTCGCGCCGAGCGCGCAGGTGATCACACCCGACGAGCGCGCGAAGCGCCTTGGGCAGAAGCCGTTCACGCTGCTCTTCACGGGGCTTTCTGGCTCGGGCAAGAGCGAGGTCGCGCGCGCGGTCGAGCGGCGGCTGTTCGACCTCGGCCGCTTCGGCGCGGTGATCGACGGCGCGGCCCTGCGCAGCGGCATGAGCCGCGACCTCGGCTTCACCAAGCACGAGCGCTCGGAGAACCTGCGCCGCGGCATGGAACTCGCGCGCGCGATGAACGAGGTCGGACTCATCGTCCTCGCAAGCTTCACTGCCCCCGACGCGAGCGTGCGCGCGCGCGCACGCGAACTCGTCGGAAGCGACCGTTTCGCGCTCGTCCATGTGTCGACCCCGCTCGACGCCTGCCGTCGCCGCGACCCGTCGGGCCTCTACGCTGCCGCAGCGCGTGGCAGCGTCAAGGATGTCCCGGGGCTCGACCTCGACTACGAAACGCCGACGGACGCCGACCTCGCCTTGCCGATGCAGGAGATCGGCGCGGGCGAGGCGGGCGTCCGTGTGGCCGTGGAGCGCGTGATGGCGTTCCTCGAGACGCGTGGCGCGTTGGTGCGCTGATGGCGCGTCGCGCGCTGATGGCTCTCAGCAGTTGCCGGTGCCCCACGCGGCGAGCATGATCGAGAGATCCTCTGCGCCGACGGTGCCGTTGCGGTTGATGTCGGCCGCGCCGCCAGTGCCCCACGCACCGAGCAGCGCCGAGAGGTCGGCTGCGCCGACGCTGCCGTCGTTGTTGAGATCGGCCGGGCACGACGGCGTCGGAGCGGGCAGGTACATCCAAACGCCGCGCGTCGAGTAGATCTCGGTCACGGGCGCGGCGAAGTTCGCATTGAACAAGCCGTAGTTCGGGTTGTATCCCGCACCGACACTGGCGGTGTAGGCGCTCGTGGCGCTGCCTGCAACCAGCGTCGATGTCCAGCCCGCTATGCCGAAGGAACAGCCTACGACCGTGCAGGAGAAGCTCGTCTCGTTGAACACCTCGAAGAAACCGAGGCCCTGCAGCGTGTACTGCGCGCCGCCCGCCTCGCCGGTCTTCACGATCGCCGGAACCCATTCCGAGAGGAGTTCGATCACATCCTCGCGCGTGGCCCACACCCAGCCGGTCACGCTCGTGCTTCCGAGCGCGCCGTCGCACGGCGTCACGCCGTCGGTCGGGCAGACCGCGGCGACCTGGTTCCACGACCGCGCGACCGTGGGCGTGATCTCCCGCCACTGACGGCCCTGCGAGTCGGTGAACGCGACCTGGGCTGACGCGGCGGCGGTACAGGCGAGGGAGAAAAGCGCGATGAACGCGGTCGAGGCTGACGAGAGACGCATGGATGCTCCTGTGGGTAGCGGGCGAGACTCGCCACGGCGGCGAGCCTCAATGTAGAGTGCGATCCGGCCACCTGAGATACGCGTAGATCGAAGT
>JBILDS010000124.1:0-9346 GCA_044352505.1 Phycisphaerales bacterium | reverse complement strand
GAGTCGGCGCAGCCCTGCGACGACTTCGACTTTCGCAGGGGTGGTTCCAACACCGATGCCATCAATCTCAATCACAAAGTCAGTCGGCTCGAGTCGGAACGATCCCGACGAGATCTTCCAGTTTCCATTTTCGTCCTTCACAATCTCAGGAATCGTGAAGTCCGATGAAACAGCGGAAATCTCAATGGGAATTCGAGTCAGCGCATCTGCGGGCGGGAGCGCCGACTTGTTGCAGCGCTTCTTCATTTCGCCCGCGAGCTTCACAGCGCTCGTACGAAGAAGATCATTGACCACGTCGCGCTCGATACGAAGTTCAGCCGTTTGGCGAATCGTCTCCGAAGCGTCGGCGCGACCGGAGGCGACCGCTTGTCCTTCCGCAAGACCAAGAATGCGGTAGGTGACATCAAGTCGCGTGGTTTCGATATCGGTGCGAACGCCGCGGGCGGGGTCGTTGCTCTCGCGTCGATCCACCGAAAGTGAGGTGATGGACGCGATCAACACGTAGTCTGCGCCCATCGATTGTGCCAAGCTGAGCGCAGAGGCATTGTCCGAGAGAATCTTGTCGAGATCCTTCGATGGATCGATGGCATTGGTGCCTGCATTTGCGCCCGATTTGGCAAACTTCGCGACGGCGTTGTCGGTGTCTTCTCGGCTCATCGTCGTGAAGCAGGCTTCGTCAAGCTCCGCCACGAGAAAGTCTTCGACCACCATGACCTTGTCGTCGTCGATTCGCTTCTCGCGATTGCGCACAAAGATTGCAGCGACTGGTCGGCGCTCCGTTTGCGTTCGTTGCGGCTTTGACGCGGCAATCGGGGGAACTGCGGGGCCGTCGCTCGGAGTACGGCCGCCGCGAAGTGGGGGCGCAGCGTCGCTCTGCGATACTGGCATAAACATGCGAGCACCTCCGTCGGGTGCGTCGCAGCTGGTCTTCGTTGTCTTGCGCAGAATGCAGTTTCGTGAAATCCCTCGATCAAGGCCGCAAATCTCTGCGCGCGAAAACTTCGGTGCGACAGAAATGATCCGCACAAATCCGATCGCGACTTCCTCTGATCCCAGGCTCATGCCGGTGTCGGGATCGATGAGCTCTTCGCCTGGCGCGAACGCTTCCCAAATCTCGCCAACCGCAATCTCAGTGCCTTCGCCGCGGTTCAGCGTGGCCACCCCGTCGCGAACCACAAGCACTTTGGCAGGGAAGATCACGTCGGTGATTCGCTGTGCAACCTTGCTCGCCATTTTGTCAGCAATCACGTTCACAACCGCTTCCGTGAGATCGCCGCCCTTCTGACTCGAGACCTCTGGGTTGTTCTTGAAGTCGAAGTCGCTCAGCGTGAGACGCGTGGACTCGAGGAGGGTGCCTTTGGTGGTGTCGAAGATGCGACAGACTGCACTCAGACGAATCTGTCGTCGGGTTGCCTTTGCGCCGATACCGTCGAACTCCTTGGTCTGAACTTGGTCCTGGAAATCATCAATCTGCACGAGGGCGAGGTAGGGGATACCCGCCATCTTGAACGGCTTCGCTCGCGTCGGATCACTGAGGTCGTAGTTTCCCGAATCTTGCGCGGCTTGTTCGCCCAAGAGTTTGGCAAGCTCTGCATGCGCGCGCACCTCGAACTTGCGTGTGTTCTGCAGCGCGTCGGTGAGCTTTGCGTCGAGACCTTGAACGATCTGCGCGAGCTCGTTCTTCTGACCGTATCCCGCGACCTTTTCGATCACAGCAGGAAGTGCTTCGACGGCAGGTACGGCGATCCCGATCCGCGACGGCGTTGCGGGTTCATTCGCCGCGCCACCGTCTTGGCCGAGGGCTGTAATAGGTGCGATGAGCGCCAATAGCACCGCTGCGAAGCGGGCGGCGTTTCGACGAATGCCACAGTCGCCGAGCTGGGCTCGACGATCCACCATTGCAAGCGAGTTCACGTTCGACCTCCGGTCATGGGTTCTCAACGCTGCGCGAATTCTTCGATCACGCTTCCCTGATGTTGAAGTGCGCAGTCTAACGCGCTGTGACACAACATGGGCGGTCGGCAATCGGGCATAATTCGCCCTCCCGAACGCCTCTGTCGGTTTCACGGCGCCTCCGCGCCGGAGACGAGGGGCTCTCTAGGGATGTCCTCAGTTCCCTCCCGCGACCTCCCGTTCGCGATTCTCCGTCCGCCGCGAGACTTCCCAATGCATGCCGTCCGACTGCTTCTCGACTCTGTGCTCGACTACGCGGGGCTGTTTCCTCCCGCCAAACTTGAGATGGCACCGACCGTGACGAACTTTGCGCGATACCGCGCGGGAACGGATCGTTGGATGCTTGGCCGCTTGATCGTGCCGGTCACGCGATTTCCCGAATTTGTGGAGGCAGCCGATCCGCTTCTTCCCAAGACCGCCGAAACAACCGGCGATGAACCATGGCCAATGTCGGTGCTGGTTGCTCCCGCCTCGGATCGTCAGATCGTGGCCGACCTCGAGCGCATCGAGCGCTTCAACGCGAGGATGGAGGATCGTGAGTTCAGCCGCGCCCATGGACGCGCCGCCATCGACACGATTGAGACGCGAGCCACCTCGCCGCATGAGATTGACCGCGCACTTGAGTACGTCCCCGACGAAATCTTCGCATACTTCGAAGTCCCAGTGGATCGTGATCCTCGAGGTCTGATCGCAACGATGGCGTCGCTCGATTCTGGCGCCAAGATTCGAACGGGCGGACTGACCGCGGATGCGCATCCCACGCCGGAAGACGTCGCAAGCTTCCTCAAAATCTGCCGAGCCGCCGAAGTGCCGTTCAAGGCAACCGCCGGACTTCACCACCCGTGTCGACATCTCGCCACCGACGTGGGCTGCATGCAGTTCGGTTTTCTGAACGTCTTCGTCGCCGGTTGCTTGCTCTGGAATGATGATCGGATGGACGAGAAAGAGATCGAGCGTGTGCTCGTTGAGGAGAGTCCCGCTGTGTTTGAGTTTGGCCCGAGTGGTCTTGCGTGGCGCGGCCGAACGCTGCGATTCGATGAGATTGCGGAGGCGCGTGAGCGCTTCGCCCACAGTTTTGGGTCGTGTTCCTTTGAGGAGCCGCTCGCGGATCTGCGAGCGCTCGGGCTTCTCCCAGCTGAAGAAGAGGTGCTTCCATGAGTGAGATCCGCGACACCAATTCCACGCATGAATCGAGCGGTCAAGCGGGCGCGCCACTCCCAGATCCCAACGATCCTTCGTTGCGGTCGTGGGTTCCAACTGCGAACGATCCCGACGGTGATTTCCCGATTCAGAACCTTCCGCTCGGAGTGGTCGATGGTCAAGTCGTCACGCGCGTGGGCGAGAGCGTTCTGATTCTCGCGGAGGCACTTGAAGCAGGCCTCTTTTCCGATGCGCTCGCGTCAGAAGATGTTTTCGTTGACGCGATCGAGTTCCCGTTTCTGAATCTACTCGCTGAGATTCCTGCGTCATTTCGCACGCGGCTCCGCGCCGAGCTGTCAGGGCTCTTCGCAGAATCTGCGCGCTCGACGGATGCCCATCGGCGGCTTGAGCCGCTCCTGCGCCGTGCGAGCGAGATGGTTCCAGAGTTGCCGTTCCACATTGGCGACTACACCGACTTCTACGCATCGATTCACCACGCGACAAACGTTGGATCGATGTTCCGCCCGACCAATCCGTTGCTTCCCAATTGGAAGCACGTTCCGATTGGCTATCACGGTCGCGCGAGTTCGATCGTTCCGTCTGGCACCGCAATTGTGCGCCCGTACGGACAAACCGTTGCAAGTGATGATGGGCCACCAATATTCGGGCCGTCGAAGTTGCTCGACTACGAACTTGAAGTTGGCTTCTTTGTCGCGCAAGGCAACACGCTTGGTTCGCGCATTGATATCCGCGATGCGTGGAGCCACATCTTTGGATTTTGTCTCGTGAACGACTGGTCTGCGCGCGATGTTCAGAAGTGGGAGTACCAGCCGCTTGGTCCATTCTTGGCGAAGAACTTTGCCACAACAATCTCACCGTGGGTTGTGACCACCGATGCACTGCAGCCGTTCCTCGTGCACGGACCGGCGCGCGCGCCCGACGATCCTCCGCCTCTTCCGTATCTCGTCGATCCAAACGGATGCAATGTCGACATCACGCTTGAAGTGCTCATCTCGAGCGCCGGCATGCGTGCGAAGGGTCACGCGCCTACATTGATCTCGCGCGGGTCGTTCAAGGACATGTACTGGACACCCGCACAGATGCTTGCGCACCATGCATCAGGCGGCTGCAATCTCGCCCCGGGCGATTTACTCGCGTCTGGCACGGTTTCGGGTCCTGAAAAGGAATCACGCGGATGCCTTCTTGAGCGGACGTGGCGGGGGACGGAGCCCATCTCACTCGGCGACGGCACGGAGCGAAAGTTCCTTCAAGATGGGGACGAAGTGTTGATTCGGGGCTACTGCGTACGCCCGGGGCGCCCTCGCATCGGTTTTGGTTTGTGCCGCGGCATTGTGGAATCCGCACGTTGACATTTGGTGAGGAGCGTCGAGTCGACATTGTTTCGTGGTTGTCCGACGGTACGATTGCCCCATGCCGGACGTACCGGAACTTGAGGGGCGCGCACCTTCTGCCGCAACACTTGTCGAGACGCTTTACGCGGAGTTGCGGGCGTTGGCCGCGTGTTACATGCGCGGGCAGAGTGTCTCGCACACGCTGCAGCCGACAGCCTTGGTCAATGAGGCATTTCTCAAGCTCGCCCGCTCAAATCCTGAGTCGTTCAATGATCGCGCGCATTTCATGGCGGTGGCTGCGACAGCGATGCGTCAGGTTCTTGTGAATCACGCCGAGATGCGCAACACGGTCAAGCGCGGGGGAGGTCGGTCACAGCGATCTATTGATCACACGATCGCTGCACCCGATCTCGGGGTTGATGCGATCGAAGTCCTTGCCATCGAGCAGGCACTCCGGAAGCTTTCGCAGCTTGATGAGCGAAAGGCGCGGGTGGTCGAGGCGAAGATATTCGGCGGTCTCCGGCATGAGGAACTCGCGATTGTGCTCGGGGTGTCGCTTTCGACCGTCGAGGGCGACTGGCGCTTGGCCAAGGCATGGCTCGCGCGCGAACTCAGCGTGCGTGCCGAAATCGTGCCAGAAGCGCGCCGGGGCGGTGCGTGAGCAGCAGCGACAGGCGGGTGATCTGCGAGATCTCGGCAGATTCGTTGCGGGTTCCGATGGATTCTCCTGTTTCTCATGAAAGGGAGCGCGGGCGTCTGGACGCCCATTGAGCGCTCGGAGTGGGCGGCATGCATGCCTGATGTCTCGCACATCGACGAGCGAGAGCGCTTCCAGCAGCTTTCGCAACTCTTCGACGCAGCGCGCGACTTAAGCGAGCGTGAGGCAGCGTTGTTCGTAGCCAACGTTGAAGATCCATGGCTCCGCGAGGAGTTGGCGGAAATGCTCCGGCTTGATCGCGAGGGCACTCCGACGGTTCATACGCTTGTCGATCTGAGCGGTGTGCTTGAGGAGTCCGATTCGCAGATCGATATTCCCGCAGAGATCGGTGGGTACAAGGTTCTTGGCGTGATTGGATTCGGTGCAAGCGGTGTGGTGCTCCGCGCGCGGCAACCGGCGACAGACCGCATCGTCGCAATCAAGGTGCTCGGAAGCGGCGCGTGGAACCCAGGCGCAATCCAACGATTCAAGCGCGAGATCAGGCTTCTCGGGAGACTTGAGCATCCAGGCATCGCCCGCATTTACGACTCCGGGAGCGACACGGCGGTTGTGCCCGCTCGGCCATTCTTTGTGATGGAGTTCGTAGACGGAACACCGTTGAATCGCTGGGCGGCTGATGACGGAACGGGCTCTCGACGATCGCCACAAGAGATTGCTCGCGTTTTTGAGGAGATCGCGCAAGCGATCCATCACGCACATGAAGCTGGCGTGGTGCACCGAGATCTCAAGCCTGGAAACCTCCTCGTGACCAAGCAGGGGCAGCCGAAGGTGCTCGACTTCGGAGTTTCTGGGGTGCTCGGCGAAACAGGCTTCTCATCGACCGGTGGATCGAGCTCGGCCACACGTCGTGCGTTCGTCCGCGATACCCCGACGCAGACCGTGGTGAGCCTCGGCGACGCGGTTGTCGGCACTGTGCCCTACATGAGTCCCGAGCAGTTCGACGGAACGCGGGCGGTGGATCGTCGAAGCGACTTGTACGCAATCGGCGTGATGCTCTTTGAGTGTCTTGCGGGACGGCTGCCCTACACGCTGGATCTTCGGGCAATCACTGAGGCCGCAGCCGTGATTCGCGACGAGGTTCCATCGACCCTCGGTCGTGTGGATCGGAGTTTGCGCGGCGACCTTGAGACTGTCGTGGCGCGGCTTCTTGAGAAGGATCCTGATCGCCGCTATCAGACCGCGGAAGAACTCGCATTCGACCTTCATCTCTTTGGCGCTGGAGAGCCCACGCGTACTCGTCCAGTTGCACGCATCGAACGTGTTCGACGTTTCGCGGTGCGCTATCGCACACTCATCGTCGCCACCGTCGTGACGTTCGCCATGCTGCTCGGAATCCTCGGTTACACGCTGAATCTTTGGCGGGAGTCTGAGCAGCGCGGAGCGAGCCTGTCGCGCGCACTTGAGACAAGTGAAAGTCTTGAGTATCGCCGCGCAATCCGAGATGCGGAGGCAGCGCTTCGTGCTGGTGTTGTGCTTGATGCGCGACGCGCGCTTGCGGCAATCGCGCCCCATCGACGCGGATGGGAGTGGCGGTATCTCGCGGGACGTGCGGGCGCGGAACTTCAGGTGATACCGATGCCGGAAATGCCGATCTCGGTGGCGGTCATCGACAGGTCGCTGCTCGTCGGGAGTCTGAATGGAAGCGTGTATCGGCTTGACCCGGACAGCGGCGAACCCACGCGCGTTGCCCAAGGCAAAGCGTCCGCGTCAGAAGTTGCCGTTTCGCCCGATGGGCAGTCATTTGTCGTGGTTGATGCGCGGGAGCCTAGTTTGCCGGTGCGCTCGACAGTTGACGGCTCGCTCCTCTGCACGCTTCCACTTCCGTTCGGCGGAAGCACGGCTCTCGATTGGTCTCAAGACGGAACGCACATTGCAGTCGCGGGAAACAGTGGATCCGCCGCCATGCTCTGCGCGGTCACGGGCGATGTCGAACATTTCGTGCCCGGGCTCGACGCTGGAACGCGCCGAGGCGAGGGACTCGTCAAATTCCTTCCCGATGGCAGCGGATTCGCACACGCGTGTCGATCGTCCTCAGTCGCGCAGATTGTGCGATTCGATGGCACCCCAACGATCACTCTTGATGTGGCGCAAGGCGTTGTCGAACGCATCGGTGTCGCAACCAGGAAGAGTGGAGCGGTGGTTCTCGTCGGCTTCTACAACGGTGAGATTGCAGTCTTCGACGCCGCTGACGGAATGCTCGTTCGTCGCATCCGTGCGCATACAGGAGCATTGCGCGCCATTGCACAAGGCCCGGGCGCATTTGAGTGTACGAGTGGTGCCACCGATGGTTCGATTCGCGTTTGGAACGTTGAGAGCGGGGAGCTTGTCGGATCTGCAATTGGCGCGGAACTGCAAGTTCGGGGTCTTGCGTTTGACCCCATGCAACAGGAGTTGATCTCGGTTGGCGAGGACGGATTCGTGCGTCGCTGGAGCATCGCCAATGACGTGCGCGAGCCAGTGCTGCGTCAACATCAAGCGTGGGTGTATAGCCTGGCGTGCATCCCCGACGGGTCAGCTGAGGGAATCCTTGTGTCGGGTGCGGGCGAGGCACCCGCCTCAGATGGGCGCGTTGTCTTCTGGAACGTGGGCGCGCGGGCGATCGATGTCGCTGTCAATCCTCTTGAGGTGGGAGCTGCGAACATCGTGTGGTCGGTCGCACATGACCCAATGGGTGCGATTGCCTGTGCAACCGGCCGCGTCATTCGGTTTGTGTCGCGCACCGGCGCGGTGACGGGATTCGCGGTTCCGACAGCGCCCTATCGCGTGGCAGTGGCCGACAAAGGACGCCTGATCGCGGTTCGTCGCTTTGAGTGCGCTGCACTTGAGTTCTACGATCGCACGGGCACTTTGGTGCAGTCGATCGAGATGCCATTCAACACGATGGGTGATCTCAAGGTGCGTGGCGACGGCAACGAGCTGTTGGTGGCGGTCGGCGGCACGCTTCTGGTGTACAGATTCCGCGACGGGCAGGCATTCGAGGCGGATCGGCACGATTTTGAAGGAACCCTCACAAGTGTCTCAGGGATCGACTCCGGCCATTTGGTGGCGGTGGGACTTCTCGGTGGCGATGTTGCACTCGTTGATCTCTCGCCACACTCGCCCGTTCGGGAAATCTGGCGCGTGCTCGCAAGCCCAGATGACAATGTTCGCGTCGCACTTTCGCCCGACGGTACGCGCGTGGCGTCGGTCGGGAAGGGGCCGCTCGTGCGCATTCTGGACGCGACCGACGGCGAGCAAGTGCTGACGCTCGGCGGTCACGGCGACACGATTCTGAGTCTTGCGTACTCACTCGATGGAGGGACGCTGGCCACCGGTTCGATCGATGGCACGGTTCGCGTCTGGCGTGCTGCGGAACTGGACGAGTTTCCTACACACCCGTCGCGTACCGGTTCGCGTTGACAACCGCACAGAGTTTGGCGCCTTCAATCACTTCGCGCGCGCCGCCAGTGCTTTCCAATCGATGTCAACGCGATGACCAAGCGCGGGCTTCAGTCGGGCGATTGTTCCAGATGGAAACTCAATCACGTACTGCGCTCGGCGAATGGACAGATACCGACGCAGCCGATTTTGATAGGTCTCCAGCGTTTCCTCTCGGCGCCGCAGCGGTTCGCGTGTTGCTTCATGAAGCGCACAGATGAAGCCATCTCGATCGACCATCACCATATCCATATCGATGAGGCAATCCTTCATCCAGTAGGAAAGATTCGTCGGAGCCGGATGCACGAAGATCATTGCAGTTCCCTCTGGAAACTCGGTTCGAGCACCCATTCCGATTTCTCGGGAGACTGGCTCGAGACAAAGTTCACAGTCGAACTCTTCACCAAAGAGCTTGTATGTCGCGCGCGGCAGATCCTTCTGTGCCGCAACGTGCAGAACATCATTCGGGCCGGGGACGGTTGGCGGTTTGATGACAGGCGACTTGACTTCGGGAGGCTTGCTCTCAGAAGGCTGGCTCTTGGGGAGATTGGGGTCAGTCGCGCCCGGTTCTGGCGGGACCGACGCGGGTGGCTCAGCCCATGCCGCGGTTCCATTCGGTCTCGATGCAAAAGTGCCCGCCGCGCCCGCCGCGCCCGCCGCGCCCGCCGCACCCACCGCGGGGCACATCCATGCAGCAAGAACCAATGCTGCAGCCACACGCAGTGTCAGAGCAGGGCAAACTTCACGGGACTCTGCGAGATGCGAC
>JBILDS010000336.1:0-2667 GCA_044352505.1 Phycisphaerales bacterium | reverse complement strand
ACAGACGAGTAGCCCGCGGCCTCGGCGAGATCGGCGATCTCGATCGGCCGCGGCAAGGTGGCGAGCACATCGAGCGCCTGCTGCTGGCGCTTCGTGATCTTCACGATCACGGTCTTGGCTCCCGCCGTCGGCGCAGGCGCAAGATCGACCAGCGTGCGCTCGACGCGCCCGATCGCCTTGCGCACCGCGGCGGGCAAGATCGACGCAAGCGTCATCCCGATCGGACACGCGTAGTACGCGCTGATCCAGCGCGCGAACTGCATGAGTTCGCCTGGAAGCACGACGCCCGAAGGGTCGACGCCGAGGATCGGCTTGATCTTCTCGCGCGGAATCCCGATGTCCTCGCCTTCGGCGACGCGCCGCACGATCCACCCCGCGGTCGGCGTTTCGCCGCGCCCAAGCGGCACCTCGACGCGCGCGCCATCGGGCAACTGCGCAAGTTCGCGCGGCAACGCGTAGGTCAACCCATCGGGCGACCGGTCGACCGCCCGCTCGACCGCGACGACGACGAGCGGGAGCGTTTCGACCGGGGTGTTGGAGGCGAAGAGGGACACGGGGCGACGAAGGCCACAGCCTATCCGCGCGTGGGGCGCGTGCGAGTGAGCGCATCGCGCAGCGGCCGGCGCGCGGGGGGTTCGCGGGCGCAGATAACTCTGCGCTGCGGGGTGTGGGGCACACCGTGAGCTGCTGCGGCTCGGGACACCACGAGTTCACTCTGCGTGAAAGCAGACACTTTTCGGCGCCGACGCCGGGAAGTGTCGCCTTACGGGCGGCGGGGAGGTCTGCTCCGCGCAGATGTCCTTGCATGCCCTCACGCGCGACCAACCCCCGCGACACGGAGTCCACGATGGTAGATCTGTTGAAGCGTTCAATCTCCAACCTCCTCGCGTTGCTCATGCCGATTCTCGTGAGCTTCCTCGCGCCGACCGCGGCGCAGGCGCAGTGCGCGCGGTGGCTGACGAGCGCGGAGCACGTGCCCCCGGGATTGGGTGGCACGTCGGTAACTGGTCTCGCGGTAAGTGCTCTCGCGGTGCTACCCAGCGGCGACCTCGTCGCGGGCGGCAACTTCGTCACTGTCGGCGCAGTCGACGCCTACCGCGTCGCCCGCTGGAACGGTTCTTCCTGGGCTCCGTTGAGTTCCGGGCCGTGCTGCCCTGGGATGAATGGCGACGTGACAGCACTCGCCGTGCTGCCGAACGGCGACCTGGTCGCGGGCGGCGCCTTCTTCACCGCCGGAGGCGTGCCGGCGAGCCGCATCGCGCGCTGGAACGGCTCGATCTGGGCTCCGCTTGGTTCGGGTGTGAACGGCACGGTGCGCGCGCTCGCCGTGCTTCCGAGCGGCGACCTCGTTGCGGGCGGAGACTTCACGACGGCCGGCGGCGCGGCGGCGAACTACATCGCACGCTGGAACGGCTCATCCTGGACTCCGCTTGATTCGGGGATGGGTGGTACGGTGAACGCCCTCGCCGTGCTGCCGAACGGCGACCTGGTCGCGGGTGGCGCCTTCGGTACCGCCGGAGGCGTGTCGGCGATCCGCATCGCGCGCTGGAACGGCTCGACCTGGGCTCCGCTTGGTTCGGGTGTGAACGGCACGGTGCGTACCCTCGTCGTACTTCCGAACGGCGACCTGGTCGCGGGCGGCTCGTTCACCACCGCCAGCGGCGTGTCGGCGATCCGCGTCGCGCGCTGGAACGGATCGTCCTGGGCTGCGCTTGGGTCGGGGATGGATAACACAGTGCGCGCCCTCGTTGTACTTCCGAACGGCGACCTGGTCGCGGGAGGCACCTTCGTCACTGTCGGCAACGAGGAGGCCCTCCGCATCGCGCGCTGGAACGGTTCTTCCTGGGCTTCGCTGGAATCCGCGCCTTGCTGCCCGGGGATGGATGGCAGCGTCGACGCCCTCGCCGTGCTTCCGAACGGCGGCCTCGTTGCGGGCGGAAACTTCACCACCGCCGGCGGCGTGGCTGTGAACAGGATCGCGAGCTGGAGCGGCTCGTCGTGGGCGCCCTTTGGGTCGGGCTCGGGGTTGAACGGCATCGTGTTGGCGCTCGCGGTGCTTCCGAACGGCGACCTGGTGGCGGGCGGCAAGTTCACCACCGCCGGCGGCGTGGCTGCGAACCGGATCGCGCGCTGGAACGGCTCGTCGTGGACTCCGCTTGGCTCGGGTATGTTCTCTGTGTCCGACCTCGCCGTGCTGCCGAACGGCGACCTGGTCGCGGGTGGCGAGTTCACCACGGCCGGCGGCGTGGCGGCGAACCGCATCGCGCGCTGGAACGGCTCGTCGTGGTCTCCGCTCGGCTCTGGGACGAATGGCTTCGTTGGCACCCTCGCGGTGCTTCCGAACGGCGACCTCGTGGCTGGCGGCTCCTTCACCACCGCGGGAGGTGTCACGGCGAACAACATCGCGCGCTGGAACGGCTCGTCGTGGGATCCGCTTGGGTCGGGGATGAGCGCCAGAGTGCGCGCCCTCGCCGTGCTTCCGAACGGCGACCTCGTGGCTGGCGGCGACTTCACCAACGTCGGCGGCGTGACCGTAAACCGCATCGCGCGGTGGGACGGCTCGTCGTGGTCCGCGCTTGGGTCGGGGACAGATGACCATGTATACGCCCTCGCTGTACTTCCGAACGGCGACCTCGTCGCGGGCGGTGACTTCATCACGGCCGGCGG
>JBILDS010000123.1:0-9403 GCA_044352505.1 Phycisphaerales bacterium | reverse complement strand
GAGGGCAGAGTCATTGAATGGCACGGGAGAACGCGGCGGTCGCTCCATGCACTGGAGCGGCTTGCCTCGATCGTGTCGCCACTTTCGGCAGTCTGTCACAACTGGAGATCACGCATGCTTCCCTCATCCCGAGTTTCCCTCTCCGTTCTCGCGCTCTGCGGTTCCATCGCCGCGTCCGCCGACGCAAACCTGCTCGTCGACGGCGGCTTCGAGAACCAGGCTGTGCTTCAGAACAATCCATTCGCCCTCCAGACCGACGGCTCGAAGTGGGGCGCCTCATGGGGCGGCCCGAACTGGGGCTGGAGCTCGTGGCAGGACAACTTCAACGGCGCGTGGTCAGGCGGCGCGATCGCGCGCACCGAGGACTTCGCGGCGGGCTGGAAGTGGGCGAAGTCGGGCGATGTGTTCGGCATCATCAAGGATCGCCAGACGATGTCGCAGAGCTTCACCGCGACCGAGAGCGGCGCAGCCACCGTGTCGTGGTTCGACGCGAACCGCGCGTCGTGGCGCGAGCACGACTGGTTCGGCCGCGAGAACAACTACTCGGTGACGCTGACCGATTCGCTCGGCGGCGTGCAGAATGTCGGCAACTACACCAGCGTCGTCGCCGGCGGCAACCAGTACTCGAGCCCCGCGGGCGACGGCTGGTGGACGCTCGCCGGCAAGCAGACTTGGTTCGAGCGCTTCGGCGCGACGGTGACCCTCCAGGCCGGCATGAGCTACACGCTCAGCTTCAACAGCCTGAGCCCCTACAACTACGACGCGAACGGAAACATCACAGGCGTGGACGATCGAACGACCTTCCTCGACGATGTCAGCGTCACGATGGGCGTGGTGCCGTCGCCGGGCGCGCTCGCGCTGCTCGGCTTCGGCGCGCTCGGCGCCCGCCGCCGCCGCTGATCGCGCGCGGCTATCGTTTCGCCCACGATGGGCGAGGCGTTGGCTGGACAACACTATTGCGGCGCGCGCATCGCGCTCCTCACCCAGCACGGGAAGGAGCGGGTGCTCGCGCCGCTGTTTGCGTCCGGCCTTGGCGCGCAGCTCGTCGTCGCGGATGGGTTCGACACCGACACGCTCGGCACCTTCACGCGCGAAGTCGATCGTGCGGGCACCCAGCTCGAGGCCGCGCGGCGCAAGGCCGAGATCGCGATGGAACTCTCGGGCGCCGACATCGGGCTCGGGAGCGAAGGCGCCTTCGTGCCGGGCCCGTTCGGCCTCGGCTCGTGGAACATCGAGGCGCTCGTGCTGGTCGACCGCGTCCGCGGCATCGAGGTCGTCGGCCGCGCGGGCGCTGCGGGCCGCCACCTGTACGCCGCCGTCCGCAGCACCGACGAACTCGCGGCGTTTGCGGCGCGGTCCGGGTTTCCCGAGCACGGCCTCGTCGTGCGTCCGAACGACGAGCGCGATCCGCGCATCGTGAAGGGCATCGTCAGCGCCGCCGCGCTCGACGCGGCGTTCGCGGAGGCCCTCCGATGGTCGAAGGACGGCGCCGTGTTCGTCGAGAGCGAGCTTCGCGCGCACCTCAACCCCACGCGCATGTCGGTCGTCGGCGAGGCGGGCCGCGACCTCGTGGCGCGACTCTCGACCGCGTGCCCGTCATGCGGGTCGCCGGGCTTCGGCGTGGTCGGGCAGATCCCGGGGCTTCCGTGCCGCGACTGCGGTGCGCCGACGCGGCGTCCGATCGCCGACGAACTCGGATGCGTGCAATGCGGGTATAGCGCCGAGCGCGCGTTGCGCGACGGCGCGGAGTGCGCCGATCCCTCCGTGTGCGACTACTGCAATCCGTAGCGGAGCGCGCGGACTGTCTCCGTTCCCGGAAGACGGCGGTCGTGGGCTGTGGATGCTCTTCCTCGGCTTCTCCGCCTTGTCGCTGCTCGAGCTCCTCGTGCTCCCGTGGATCATTCGATCGATTCTGTCCGAGCCGGAACCGATGGATGCCGCGGGCTCTCAGGAACTCGCAGAGCTCTATGCGCGCCAGCGCCGCCGTCGCGTGCTCGGCATGTTCTGGCTGATGGGCGGCGCCATGCCGCTCGCCATCGGTGGAATCTTTGCCCTGATCGTCTGGTTCCCGAACCTTGGCGGGCTCTGGGGCCTCGTCGGCGGGCTCGGCGGCGTCCTGCTCGGCGGCATCGGCGCGGCTTTCGGCTTCATGATGACCGCTGAACGCGCGAAGATCGCGGAAGCGCGCGCGTCTCAATGAGTCGCGCGCGGCGACCGCGGGCTGAGGGCGTGCACGCGCCCCTCGCGCATCACACCCCGAGGTTCGCGCGCTTCTCGCGCACGAACTTCAGGTGGTGATCCACATGGTTCGCGTAGATCTCGACGATCTCGAGGAGCGTCACCTTGCCGCGCTGCGTGTGGATGCCCGTGCGCGCGAACGCCTCCGCTGGAAGCGTGCGCAGCCATCGGGCGGTGAAGCGGCGGTTCAGCTCGAAGAGGTCGAGCACCTCGGCGAGGTCGCAGCGGCCGCTCTGAAGCCGCGCGATGAACGCGTTCTCGTCGTAGGAGACGAGGAGCGGCGAGTCCTCGGCCACGATGCGGCGCTTGCGGTGCGTCGAGGCGAGGTCGCTGTCAAGAAGGTGCACAGCGTTCTCCATGATGCTCCACTCACCAGGCCCGATGCGGCGGTTGAGGAGCTCTGCGGAGAGCCCGGCGCAGGCCTCGCGAAGCTTGGCGGGGCCCGACTCGTACGACGCGATGGCGGAAGCGACCTTGTCCATGGGGTGCGAGTGTAGGGTGGCGCGCGGGCGCCATCGAGGGCGCGGGGCCTCGCCGCGCCCCGCGGGCTCGGGCATGCCCCGTCCGTCGGATGAGAATGTCCCGGGCGGTCGAACCCCCCCCCGATCGGGTAGCGGCGTGGCAAAGGTGGGGGATTCCGAGAGGTTTGATCTTTGAAAGAGCGGACCTCGGGTGTACCTTCGCGATTCCCTGCGTCCCGTCGGGTCCGCGGAGCGCCGCGGACGGCGCGCCGCCTGTCACGCAGCACAAGCCTCGGAGAGTTCACGATGCCAGCCGCCAAGACGCTCCACGCAACCGTTCTCGCCTTCACGGGCTTGCTTGCGGCTCCAGAAGCGGTCGTGGCGCAGGTCTGCCCTGCGTGCGAGGAGGCGACCGTCGTCGGGGTGGGCGACACGCCGTTCGTCGGAAGTGCGACGGGTTGCTTCATTCCGGCGAGCGAGACGGGGTGCCTGCTTCCGTCGAACAACACCTCGTTCTTCGCGTTCACGCCGAAGCAGTCCGGGCTCTACCGAATCTCGACCTGCACGGGCGCGCCGTCGGGTGGTCCGCTCACCGTGCTCTCCGTGTGGACCGACTGCAGCGGTTTCTCGCTCCTCCAGTGCGGCATCGCAGGATGCCCAAGCGGCGGTGCCGACGGAAGCCTCATCGGCGACATCGAGCTTTTCGAGTTCAACACGTACCGCATCGGAGTCGGCGCCTGCTGCGGCGCCGAATTCATCGAGAGCGGAGTCCTGAGCATCGATCCCATCGATCCCGCGGGCTCCGGCTGCGCCGAGGCGACCGTCGCCGTGGTCGGGCTCAACGCATACGACACGACCGAACGCAACGAGATCGTCGATCTCGCGGGCTTCTGCCAACCCGCGCCAGCGGGGGAGCCGTTCGACCGCCGCATCTACAACGCGCAGTACTTCCGCTTCACGCCGCCTGCGACCGATGTCTACAGGATCTCGACCTGCGGGCAAGGCGAGCAGGTCTGGGAGCGCATCGCCGTGATGGCGGGCTGCTCTCCCACCGACGGCGTGATGGCCTGCTCGGACTCGAACTGCTACACGGGCGACGACAACGCGGGCTCCACGATCGTCGGAGTGCTGCTCGAGGGCGGCGTCGAGTACACCGTGCTCATCGGCGGCGTGTTCGGCTCGCAGTCGGGCGCGGGCGCGTTCACGATCGCGCCATTCGAGGCGTGTCCCGCACCGAAGCCGACGGTCGAAGAGCTCGAGCCCTGCGGCGCGGATCAGAACGCGGGCTGCCTCGGCTCGCCGCAGTCCGCCGAGCCGATCGTGCTCGGCGACTCCGTGCGCGGCACCATGTGGGCCGCTGATGGCGTGCGCGACACCGATTGGTACAGCATCGAGTTGAAGGAGGGAACCAACCTCGTGCTCGAGCTCAACTCCACCGTGCCGAGCTTCGCGACGATCTTCTTCTCGAACTGCACCACGAGCCTGTTCATGGACCAGACCGCGGGCGTCTGCCCCGCGCTCACCGACGGCGAGTGCCTGCCTGCGGGCCAGTACTACATCGTGGTTGCGCCGTACGAGTTCTACAACTTCCCGTGCGAGTACGACGGCGGCAACGACTACACGCTGACCGTGAGCGGGAAGCCTTGCGACGCGAGTCCGCCGCCGAACGACCTCTGCGTCGACGCGATCGAGGTTGCGGAAGGCGCGACGCCGTTCGACAACTACTACGCGGGCGCCGACATCGACTTCGAGACCTGCGCGCTCATCGGGCGCGATGTGTGGTTCTCGTTCACGGCGAAGACGGCGGGGGACCACCGGTTCTCCGTCTGCAACGGTTCCACCCCCTTCAACAGCGGGATGGACCTCTGGACGGCCTGTCCCAACCAGGGCGGCGAGGTCATCGCGTGCAACCGCGACGCCAACGACCCGAACTGCGGCAACTCGTCCTTCTCGACCATCATCCTTCCGATGACGGCGGGCCAGACCGTGCTCGTCCGCATCGGCAGCGAGTGGTTCTTCGACATCCTCCCGCCGGGAGACGCGGAGCTGGTCATCACCGCGCTCGGCGACGAACTCGTCTGCGGCGACCCCGATGCGGGCGACTGCTGCGTCACAAACAGCCAGCCTTTCTGCAGTGATGCGGAGTGCTGCAACTTCGTCTGCGTCTTCGACCCGCCATGCTGCGACACGGCGTGGGACGAGACCTGCGTCGCGAGCGCCGCGCTCTTCTGCTACTTCCAGTGCGGGCTGCCCCCTGAGAACGACGAGTGCTCGAGCCCGCTTCCCGCGGCGGTCGGCGCGAATCCCTTCCGCAATGCCCGCGCCGAGGGCTCGACGCAGGCTCCGTGCGGCACCATCTACTCCGATGTGTGGTTCGAGTACTCCGCCACGACCGACCAGCCCGTCACGATCTCGATCTGCGCGGCGGACGGAGGCTGGGCGCTCGTCACCGGCGGCGACTACGGCGATCTCGACACCAGGATCGCTGTGTTCGACGCATGCGGCGGCGCGCTCGTCGCCTGCAACGACGACGCGTGCGGCAGGCTCTCGCGGGTCACCTTCACGCCCAGCTGCGACGCGACCTATCTGATCGCGATCGGCTCGAGCGACGATGCCGAGGGCATCTACAGCCAGGGCGTCGGGTCGTTCACGATCATCGAGTCGGGTTCCTGCGGCGGCTCGTGCGGCGGTGATCTCAACGGCGACGGGCAGGTCGGCGCACAGGACCTGGCGGCGCTTCTCAACGCATGGGACGGACCCGCCGGCGACCTGAACGGCGACGGCACGACGAATGCGCAGGACCTCGCGACGCTGCTGAGCGCGTGGGGGCCGTGCGCGCCGTGAGCCGACGCGACGCAGGCGTGCGCGGGATCGAGGCGCGCCGTGCCGCAGACGATGGCGTCGTGTTCGTCGAGCGCGAGCTCCGCGCCCACCTCGACCCGACGCGCAGGGCCACCATCGAGTCGGCGGGACGCGACCCCGTCGCGCGGCTCGGCTGCACATGCCCCGCCTGTGGGCAGCAGGAGAAAGCGTCTTCGAGGCGAGTCCGCAGCATGCGACCACTGCGGTTCGTCATGCGCTTCGCTTCAGCTATCGTGCAGCGATGCATCCGATGCCGATCTCGCGCCCTGGATTCGCGGTCCTCCTCGCAGCGTTGCTTGCGGTCATGGCGTCGGTGCCGTGCGTGCCTGCGGCGGATGCGTCGCAGGGCGCTCCTGCACAGACGGCGAGGCCCGTCGCTCCTCCTGTCGATCCTCCCGACGATGTCCCCGCCGACGCGCCAGCAGCGACGCCCGTGACCGATGGATTGAAGCGCGATGCGGCCGCGCTCGACGCGATCGTGACAAGCGATCTCGCCAAGCGCTTCCTCGCGGCGACCGCGAGGCTTGCCGAGCCCTCTGCGCGCATCGTCTACCGAAACCGCGAGAAGGGCGTCGCCCTGTCGAAGCGCGCCTTCGACGCGCTCGCCGCGGAGGAGCGGTCGTCCTTTACGCCGCGCGAGTTCCCGCCCGACTTCTACTACGCGACGGGCTACGGCTCGCCGCTCGTCTATGCGCGCGTGCTCGACCTTGCGGCGCAGCATGTGAAGCTTTCCGCAGAGGGCGCCGCGCGCCCGAAGCTGCTCGACTTCGGCTACGGCACGATCGGCCAGCTGCAGCTCCTCGCGCACTGCGGCTTCGACGCGCACGGCGTCGATGTCGAGCCTGTCTTTCCCGCGCTCTACTCGGAGCCTGGCGACACGGGCGCTATGGGCGGCGGCTCCGCCGAGATCCACATGGGCCAGTGGCCGGCAGACGAGACCCTGCGCGCCTCGATCGGCGGCGGCTATTCGCTCATCACAAGCAAGAACACCCTCAAGAACGGCTACATCCACCCATCCCCTCCCGCGGGGCAGACCGTCGACCCGAAGAAGCTGGTGCACCTCGGGGTGAGCGACGAAGAGTTCCTCGCGCGCGTCCACGACGCGCTCGTCCCGGGCGGCGTGTTCGTCGTCTACAACATCTGCCCGCCGCAGAACCCGCCCGACAAGGAGTACATCCCGTGGGCCGACGGCACTTCGCCGTTCTCCCGAGCCATGTTCGAGAAGGCGGGCTTCGAGGTCCTGTCGTTCGATGTCCGCGACGACGCGTGGGTGCTCGACTGCTTCGAGAAGCTCGGCTACACGGAAGGCAAGACCCGCGAGGAAGCCGCGAAGGAGTACCTCTGCTGGTACACGGTCGTGCGGCGCAAGCCCTCTGCATGAGCGATCGGCGCGAGCCATCGCAAGCCATCGCAAGCAAGGCGCTGCGGCGTCGCGGAAGGTCTGCGCATGTCGTACGCTTCCGCCATGCCGCGACGACTCATCTCCTCTGGATCCAGCTTCGAGCGCGAGATCGGATACTCGCGTGCGGTCGTCGTCGGCGACCACGTGTTCGTCTCGGGCACGACGGGCTTCGACTACAGGTCGATGACGATCTCCGACGATATCGGCGAGCAGACCGCGCAGTGCCTGCGCAACATCGAGGCGGCGCTCACGGAGGCAGGTGCGTCGATGCGCGATGTGGTGCGCGTCCACTACATCCTGCCGAATGCAACCGACTTTGCCGCGACATGGCCAGCACTGCGCACCGCATTCGGCGAGGTGCGCCCGGCCGCGACGATGTTCGAGGCGAAGCTCGCGGATCCGCGCATGAAGATCGAGATCGAAGTCGACGCGATCATCGGGTCGGCTTGATCAGACGCGCTGCGATGACGGGCCTACGGGCATCCGCCCCAGTTCGCGAGCAGGATCGCAAGGTCGCCGCCGCCCACGGCGCCGTTTCCGTTGAGGTCGGCAGGGCACTCGTCCGGACAGAGTCCCCATGCAGTGAGCAGGGCCGCGAGATCGTCGCCGCCGACCTCGCCGTCGCCCGTGATGTCGCCCACGCAGCGAAGGCGGTCGAGATACCGCGTGAGAAGATCGATGTCCGCTTGATCCGCGACGCCGTCGCCGTCGAGATCGGCGGGGGACTTCGTGATGCTCGCGACATCCGCTGCGTCGAGGAAGCCGTCGCCGTTGAAGTCGCCTGTGCGCTGCGCGCCGGGAACCAAGAGCTCAAGCCGCACGCGCTGCGGATCCTTCGGGATCACGAGTCCGGTCACGACGACGAGGCCGTTGGCTTCGGCCGCCACGCTGCCCGATTGGAGCACCGCGTCGGACTGGTCGTCGCGAAGCGCCCACTGGATCGTGGCACCCGCCGCGGGCCGCAACTGCCGCGGCTTGCGCAGCGTGAGGCTCGTTGTCGCCGTTGCGCCGGGGAAGTTGTCGACGCTCACGGCCGACTGACCGACGAGGAACAGCGTGCACGACCAGCCCGTCGCGGTATCGAAGATCGTCTCCGTGTCCCAGTCGAAGTAGCCGCACCAGGTGCCCCACGGCGTGCCGTCGTCGGGCGAGCCGTTGCCAAGCGTCGGTTGGCGTCCCGTGGCCGATGGATCCTGGTCGTCGTTGAAGAAGCCTGGATACGACTGGCTCGCGCGGTAGCGGCTCTGGTACGCAGCATCCGAGCGCTCGGTGCGCACGGGCGACACCCATTCGCCGATGTCGACGCCGGGAGTCGACGGGCTGTCTGTCGTCCAGTCCGACGCCGTGTGGTCGCGGTTGTCCCAGTAGAGATGGGTGCCCCAGCGCGCAGCCGACATGTCGTTGAACAGTCCAATGGTCTGCGGTCCCCACTCCACGGCCTCGTCGCGTCGCCCGCGGAAGATCCGCGTGAACGCATAGTCGCGCTGTGTCGGGGAGAGCCGGATCGCCGCGTCGAAGAAGTCGTTCACCCGCAGTGCTGCGCCGGTCGGCCCGATCTCGGTCGTCGCGAGGTTCTGCGTCGGTGTTCCGAAGAGCCGCTGCCCCGTCTCCGGCGTGTAGTGCTGCGGCACGAACGCGGTCGCCGAGCTGAATCTCCCGGGCATGAAGCGGCTGAGGAGGAGCGTGCCTGCGCCGCCCATCGAGTTGCCGACGAGCGCCGTGCGGTCGGATTGAATCGCGTAGGGCGAGCGGGTCTGCAGCCAGTCGATCGTCCAGACCAGTCGACGGAGCGTGTACGGAACCACCACCGATGTGCTGCTCGGAAGGTTGTTCCCGAACGGGTTCATGCCCGGCCACCAGCCGAACCAGTTGCTCGGTCGATCAAGGCTCACCTGCCCGTTCGTCGCGACGAAGACGCGGTCGTCCATGGCGACCGTGATCCCGTCGACTGGCGTCGCACCGGTGTTCGCGTACTGCGCGGCCTCGGGCGCCCACGACCAGTGGCTCCCTTGCGGGCCGCCGCCATGAAGGCAGATGACGGCTGGGTAGGGCCCCGCGGGAAGTCCGTTCTCCGGCTCGAACACGGTGAACACATGCGGCGCGCCGTGCTTCGCGGCGTTCGCGAGCACGGGCGTGTCGGGGCGCGCGTCGTTCGGGTCGTCGCGGCCATAGGCCCACATCGCGTAGGTGCGGAACGGGTAGCCCTGCTGCGTGGTGCCCGCGAGTTGCTCGTGGCAGGTGATGGGTTGGTTGACGGGGTCGTAGACCGCGACGACGGGCGCGGGCGTGCGGTTCGTCGCGGAGACGGTTGTATTTCCGTTGCGCACGACCGCGAAGTACTCGGTCGACTGCGCGCGCGGCGTGAAGACGAAGAGCCCCTCGTTCGCGGCGAGCGTGTAGACGCCGCCCTTCGCGGTCGGAATGCGCCAGCGCGCGTTCG
>JBILDS010000335.1:0-2670 GCA_044352505.1 Phycisphaerales bacterium | reverse complement strand
CCGACGGCAGGACGCCAGGGCCCGGACTGAGACAATGTGCACCTTACCTCAGGCCGGGCCCTGGCGGCCTGCCGTTGGTGCTCCGCTTGAACGAAGGGTTAGGCCACACCGCGCACTACACAAACCATTTGGAACTCGTCGTGGAGCTCACCGCCAACAAGAAGGAACCCGCGCTCAATGCCATACTGGACGAATCCAAGCTTGCCGTACAGCGCTACCGCCGCGAAGTTCTTGATATTCACGCCAAGGTTCACTTGTCGGACGCCCCACGTCTCCGCTGCGTAATTGAGGGCGTGGCTGACAATTTTGCTACCGACACCACATCCTCTCGCCTCCGGCGCGACGTAGACGCCCCAGATGAAGGCCTTGTGTGCAAGCTTGGCCATGCCCTCTCGTTGAACACCCGTGAGTGCAACGAGGTCGCCTTGATTGAACGCGCCGACTACTGCTGAGTCTGGCTTTGGCTTCAGGCGTTCCTCAATCTCCTCCAGCGGCGTGCCAGACTCCTCTTCGTAGCTTGACGCGAACGCTTCCGGGCACTCTTTCAGACCGCGAAGCCGCAGCGTTTGAAATGCGGCCGCGTCTTCTTGCGTGAGCGTGCGAATGAGCATGGTCTGTGTGGCCTAACAGTTGATTCTGCGGTTCCGCATAGCCGACACCGCCCATGGGAGTCTACCTCGTCGCGGCGCAATGGCAATCAACTCGTGCGACTCTCGGGTGAAGAACTGCGCGTAGGCGCCTGTTCTTGGGTTTCCGCAGAACACGCTCGGCGTGACGTTGCCGAGGGTGTGTCATCACTGTCGGGGGCGCACCGATCGGGCGGTCGCGTTGTGCATGATGGCATCCTCGCTTCGTCAGCGGTTCGCTGTGGTCGTGTTCAGCAGGGGCCTTCGCGTCGTTCGTGTTCGGCTCAAGTTTCCTCGGGTGATGATGGGTCTGCGGCGAGTCGGGCTTTGGAAGTGGTGGGCGCGAGGCCTTTGAAGGTGCGCGGACCGTCGATGCGGAAGCAAGCAACCGGCACGCGCGTCGGCGCTCCGGGGCGGCTGGACTTCGATGCGCGGTGGGGTGGACGAGCGTTGGTGCCGAACTCCGTCGGATGCTGGCCGCAGTCGGCGGGTTTGCTGGCGCGCTGTGACTGCCCCCGAACTTTCGTACGATGGGTCGATGCCTCGCTCAGGGCGTCATAAAGGATGGTTGCGCGCTGCGCGTGGTTCTGCGCGTGGCGGTGCGTTGGCGTCGTTGTTGCTCGCGCTGCCGTCGTGCATGGTCGGGCCCGACGCGGCGCCTGCGGTGGATGCGCCCGCGGCGGACGTGCTTCCCGCGCCTGCGCGCGATGGGGTTGCGAGCGACCAGCCTGTGGCGGCGAAGTGGTGGGAGCTTGTCGACGACCCGACGCTGCACGAGCTCGTGGCGCGCGCGGAGGCGAACAACACCTCGCTCGAGGCGTCGCTTGGCGCCGTGCGCGCGGCCTACGCGGGGGTCGGGGTGAGCGAGGCGCAGCTGTGGCCGACGGTCGGGCTTGGCGCCCAGTATGCGCGGACGCTCACGAACATCGCGCAGCTTGCGGCAGAGGGCGTGCGCAGCGAGCCCTACAACATGTATGCCTACGGAATCGGCATGTCCGCGTGGGAGATCGACCTCTGGGGCTCCGTGAAGCGGCAGGTCGAGCTGGCCAAGGCGGACGCGGCGAAGCAGGTCGAGATGCTGCGCGACGCGCTCGTCTCGGTGCGCGCGCAGGTCGGCGCCGTGTATGGCCAGCTGCGCACGCTCGAGGCGCGCCGCGCCGTGCTTGTGCGCAGCGTCGAGGTCTATGCATCGATTCGCGACACCGTGCAGGCGCGCTACGACGCGGGCGTGGTGACGGCGCTCGACCTCGCGCGCGTCGATGCGCAGCTTGATGCGGCGCGCGCGCAGCTGCCGCAGGTCGATGCGGGAATCGCGGGCGCTGTGGCGCAACTGGCGGTCCTGTGCGGCACGGAACCTGCGGAAATCGCTGGTGTTCTGAACGCGGAGAGCGTGATTCCCGCCGTGCCCGAGGTCGTGGGCATCGGCCTTCCCGCGGATCTCGTCGAGCGACGGCCCGATGTGCGCGCAGCGCGCGAGGAGCTTCGCGCGGCGACGGAGCGGATCGGGATCGCCCAAGCGGCGAAGCTGCCGACGATCAGCATCTCTGGGAACTTCTACATCGCAGCGAACAGCTTCTCGGGGCTCGGCGACTTCGCCAACAAGGCCTACACGATCGGCCCCGCGATCTGGTGGCCGATCTTCGAGGGCGGCCGGCTCGACGCGCAGGCCGCGCAGCAGAAGGCGCTCGCGGAGGCGGCGCTTGCGCGCTATCGCGGCGCGATCCTCGAGGCGCTCGCGGACCTCTCCGCGTCGACTGGCGACTTCGTGGAGGCGCGCGAGGGCGTGCGTCTGGCGGGCACCGCGCGCGCGAGCGCAGGGCGCGCACGCGAGCTCGCGGAGCAGCAGTTCGACGCAGGCGTCACCGACATCACGGTCCTCCTCGATGTGCGCAGGCAGGAGCTCGACGCGGAGCGCGCCGAGGTCGAGGCGCGCGGCGTGGTGCTGCAGGCGTTCGTCTCGCTCTGCCGCGCGCTCGGCGGCGGCTGGAGCGATGCGGACCTCGACCGCGCGGCCGCGGACGCAGCGGCCGACACGACAACCGAC
>JBILDS010000334.1:0-2704 GCA_044352505.1 Phycisphaerales bacterium | reverse complement strand
CGGTTTCAATGAGATGACGTTGCCGCTCGGCGCCGATGCGCATCGCTTCTGCGCTCATTCCTGCGTTCAAACGTGCCATCGTTTCGTTGAATGGTTTTGGTTCGTCAAGATATGCCCGCCAACCAGATGCGCTCGCTCGAACGAGCGCGCGGCACACATCGCGATTGGCGTCGAAGAACGATCTGCGTGTCACCAGAATCGCGTTGTAGGGATCAAACCCACTCTCCCCAATCATGAACACGCGCGTCTCTACCCCTTGCAACTCAAGCGTCACAGGTTCAGACACCACGAAGCACTGCTGCGCAAGCTTCGAATTCCCCGCAAACTGTGCAAGGCTTGAGGAGTACGGCACCACCGTCAACGTGCCGCTGGGGTACTCCTTCGAGAGCCATCGGAAGTCCGCAAGCCCTTGTTCGATCGAGACAGTCGAATTGCTCTGCCAAAGCTCTGCGAGCGATTCAAACGGCGACGACGCGTGCACCATGATGCCCATGGGGTTGCCCTGATACACGGCGTAGAGCGCAACAAGGTCACCACCCTTTGCGTTGAGTTCAATCAATTGCGGCGCAGACACAATCGCGAAGTCGACCTTGCCAGATGCGACGAGCTGAGGAGCCGGCACGCCGGGGCCACCTTGAATCAGCGTGACATCGAGCCCATGCGTCGCGAAGAGCGCCTTCTGCTCGGCTGCGTAAAAGCCGCCAAACTCGGGTTCCGCCACCCAATTCAACTGGAGCGTGACTTGCCGCAGCTCCAACGCGGCGCCGCCACCTTGCGCGAGTTCGTTCGGGATTGCCGAAGGTCTCGGCTCATCGCATGCGGCAAGAAAAAGTGCGGCGAGCGCAGAAAGCGCGGCAGACGGCAGGAGAGAGGCGGAACGCGAGCGCATGGAGAGAGTGTAAGGTGCTGGGATTGACGATGCCTGAGGTACCCACCCCCACGCACCTCGCGCTCCGCGACGCCTCGCGACACTTCGGCAGTGTGCACGCGGTTGATCGCGTTTCACTCGAGCTCCGACCGGGTTCCTTCACCGCGCTGGTCGGGCCGTCTGGCTGCGGAAAAACGACCATTTTGCGGTTGCTCGCCGGTATCGACCTGCCCGACTCCGGAGTGTGCGCACGCGAGCCCGGGAGCGCAGCAGTCGGGTTTCTCTTTCAAGAGCCGCGATTGCTCGCATGGCGCACCGTGCGCGAGAACGTTGCACTGCCACTTGAACTCTTGGGCGTGGCACGCGCCGATCGATTCATCCGCACCGACGCAGCACTTGAGATGACGCAACTGGCAGACGCCGCAGATCGCTTTCCCCACCAACTTTCAGGTGGCATGAAAATGCGTGCGTCGCTTGCGCGCGCACTCGTGACGCGCCCCACGCAACTCTTTCTCGACGAGCCGTTTGGTGCGCTCGACGAAGTCACGCGCCATGAGCTCGACATGGAACTGCGCGCGCTTTGGGAACGCGAGCGCTTCACCGCGGTGCTCGTGACACACTCGCTGCCAGAAGCGGCGTTTCTTGCAGAGCGCATGGTGGTCTTCTCGCCGCGGCCGGCGCGCGTGGTGGCGGATGTCAAAACTCCCACCGGTACACGCGATGCGCGATTCTGGACAAGCGATCCTCTTGGCGCATGCGTGCGGTGTGGCAGCGAGGCGATGCTGCGAGCCATCGAGGAGGCGCGACGGTGAGCAGGCACGCTGGTCAACGCGCGTCGCGATCTCGCATCGTCTCCTTCGTCGGACCGGTGGTTGCTGTGGCACTCGCAATTCTCGCGTGGGCCGCGATCAAGTGGGCATTCGACCTCAAGGACTTCATTCTTCCGTCACCACTCGGGGTTGCTCGCGCGTTTCTGAACGACCCTGATCCCTTCTTGCGCGGCGCGCTGCAATCAGCTGGCAGCGCCCTTCTCGGCTTTGCGATTGCAGCCGCGGGAGGCATTGCCCTTGGGAGCGCAATCTCGCTCTCGCGTACGGTCGAGCGCAGCGTCTACCCACTCACGCTTCTCTTCCAGATGGTGCCGCTTGTCGCGATCGCGCCCTTGCTTGTGCTCTGGTTTGGCTTCGGGCGCCCCGCCATCGTGGCGAGTGCCGCGATCGTTGCGATTTTCCCAGTGATCGCAAGCACGGTGGCCGGCCTTGGTGCGCGAGATCCGAATCTCGACGAACTCTTCCGAGTGTTTGGCGCGGGGCGATTCACAACCTGGTGGAAACTCGCGCTGCCCTCCGCAGTGCCGTCGATCGTCACAGGACTCAAGATTGCTGCGGGTCTTGCAACCATCGGAACGATCTGCGGCGAGTTCCTCGCGGGAACTGGCGGCGAGGACGCGCCGCTCGGCGTGATGATCACGACGGCGCTGCGCAACTTCCAGACCGAGCGCGTCTTCGTGAGCGTGCTGCTTGCAGCGGGCGTGGGCTTCGCGGTGTTCGGCACGGTCAGCCTCGCGAGCAGGGTATTCCTCGCGCGCTGGATGCGGTGACCGCGGGCGCCCGTGCGCCCCTACACTGCGTGTCCATCCCGAGGCCGAGATCCTTGCTTGAACACGCCGTCTTCTCTCTGCTCGACCACTGGCCCGTGCTCGGCGTCACTGTCGCGCTGATCGCGGGAACCATGATCCTCCCCCTCGTCATGCCCGCCAAGTCGATTGTCCACGAGCCTGCGTCCCATGCCTGAAGACTTCAATCTCATCAACTTCATCCTGCATGTCGACGACCA
>JBILDS010000122.1:0-9584 GCA_044352505.1 Phycisphaerales bacterium | reverse complement strand
GACCAGCCGAGGCGCACGAGGCAGTCGCGCTCGAAGACCTCCATTGCCGCCTGCGGGTGGACACTCGCGAGGACGCCGAGGTGCGGCATCATGAAAATCGAGTCCTTCGCAAGCTGCGTGAAGCCCTGCGGCTCGAAACTATCGACGAGCATCGCGGCCGTCTGCTCCATCTTGGGCGCGTGGCTGAGGACACCACCCGACGCAACGAGGAGATCGAGCTTCATGTCGTCGACGATGGTCTGGCCGCTCGCCTGCTGCGAGAAGACATCGCCGACGGTGCGCTGCTGCTGCACGCCCTTCAGCGTCGTCGCGAACTCCTTGTGCTGCGCGTACGCAAGCCGCAGCGCCTCGCGCGCGACGGCCTGCTCGAACACCAGCGCCTCCGCCGACTGCGGGATCGTGGTCGGGCGGATCATCTTGTTCTTCACGCGGTTCCTCAGCTCGCGCTCGTCCATGTCGATGTGCACCCAGCGCAGCACCTGGTCGAGCCCCGCCTCCGCGCACACGTTCGAGATCGAGTAGCTCATCCCGAGGTTCGCGCTCACCGTGCGGTTGAAGGTGCCGTCGAATACGCTGAAAACATCGGTGGTCGCGCCGCCGATATCGACGCACACGGCGTTGAGCCGGTCGCGCGCGGCGATCCGCTGCAGGATGTCGCCGACGGCGCCCGGCGTCGGCATGATCGGCGCGTTGCTCCACGAGATCAGCTTGTCATAGCCGGGCGCGTGCGCCATCACGTGCTCAAGGAAGACATCGTGGATCTTGTCGCGCGCGGGCCCAAGGTTCTCCTGCTCGAGCGTCGGACGCAGGTTGTCGACGACGGCGAGGTCGAAGCCGCCGTACTTCGGGTCGCCGAAGATCGCGCGCACCTCGGGCGCGGCGTCTTTGTTGCCCGCGTAGATCACGGGAAGCTCGTACTCGCCGCCGAAGCGTGGGCGCGGCTTCGCAGGCGCGATCTGCTCGGCGATCTGCACGACCTGCTGCACGTTGCCGCCGTCGGTGCCGCCCGAGATCAGCACCATGTCGGGCCGCAGCTCGCGGATCCGCTGGATGCGCTCGTGCGGCTTGCGCTTGTCGTTCGAGGCGATCGTGTCCATCACGATCGCACCTGCGCCGAGCGCAGCGCGCTTCGCACTCGCGGCCGTCATCTGCGCGACGACGCCCGCGACCACCATCTGCAATCCACCACCCGCGCTCGAGGTCGAGATGTAGAGATCGCAGCCGTCGGGGTCGTTCTCATCCTTGCGGCGGATGATCGTGCCGTCGTCGGCGATGAAGCGGCGGCCCGCGAGCTCGCCGATCTCAGTGAGCGAGTTCGAGACGCCGATCGTCACATCCGCGAAGGGTTCCTCAACCGTCGTCGGCGCCTCCGCGCGGCGCGTCTGGCGCCAGCCGTCGCCGACGCGCTCGACGAGGATCGCCTTCGTCGTGGTCGAACCGCAGTCGGTCGCGAGGATGTAGCGCAGCTTCGATGGATTGTTGGCGGGATTGATGCCGGGATCGATGGCGGGAGCGGCGTGGGACGATGGATGACTTGGCGCAGACATGCGGATAAGGTAGCGCCGTGAAGGAATTCTTCCGCAACGCCTTCGCCCTCGACGACGGAAAGCCCTGCGAGCCGTCGCCCGAGCAGCGTGCGGTGCTCGAGCGGCTCTCGGCCGAGATTGCAAAGCGGCGGATGACGGGCCCTGCTCTCGCCTTTCTTGAAATGTCGCGCCCGCTCAACGGCCTCGGCGCCGCTGTCGTCCAGTTCTTCACCCCAATCGCGTCAATCCTCGCGCGCCCAGAGTCGCTGCGCGACTTCGCTGCGTTTCTCGAAAAGCGCGGTTCGATCGACGTGCTGTGTGGCATGCTTGAGGCTGCAGAGACCGCGCGCACCAGTGGCTGCTGCGAAGGCGCGCCCGTCAATGGCTCTGACTCGAGCGACCTAAACCCGCAAGATCCCGACATACCTCGCGAAGCTGACAACGCACGCGAAGACGATCCAGATCGCCGACCGCCGTCCTCGTCTCCACGTGACGAGCGCCCCCTCTAGATCGGAATTCTCATGATCCGACAGATTGTCCTCCGCGTGATGCTTGTGATGCTTGGCCTCGCGACGTTCCTCGCGATGTACTCAATCTTCGATGGCAGCGACACCAGTTGGCGTTTGGTTGGTACGGCGCTGATCGTTGCGATTCAAATTGGACTCGCCACCCAGTTTCTCCCATCGGAAGCCAGTGCCCGCACCGATCTCCTCCAACGCACCCTGATCGGTCACATCGCGCTCGGCGGATCGCTCATCATTGCGAGCCTTTGGCTGCGGCAAACAATCATCCGCGACGTGTTGATGATGTGGATCTTTGCGGGAAACGCTTCGTTGATCGTTGCGCAGTTCGCGCTCCGACATCGCCGCACCGCCGAACGTGCGCTCGCTCGTGCGGAAGGCGTTGCAATCATCGGCGCGTTCAGCTCGTTTGGTCTCGGCACTGTCACCGCGCTGCTGCCCGCGCCGTTCAATATTGAGAGCGCACTCTCGCTCAGTTTCACGCTGCTCGCAGGCACAATCATGCTGGCGATGTGCGCGTTCGGCCTGCGCACACCGTCAACCGATCGACTTTCACCACTACCCACACGAACCTGGATCGATACCACAGTCGCAACAGTTGGCTCGGCTGCAGCGGTGGGCTGGATCACGCTTGGTCTCCTCGGAATTGCCGAAATCCTTTGGGTCGGATTCGGCATTCCCGCCGCTCCACAGCGCGCGCTCGGCGGATTCTGGACCTTTGCGTATGCGTGCGCCAGCGTGTCGGTTCCGTGCGGCGTTGCATGCGTCCTCGGAACGTCGCGGGTCACCGGTTCACTCGTGTGGATTGGGCGCGTGGCGATCGCATGCACCGCGGCACTTGGCGCCCTGAATGCGTACATCGCGATCGATTCCTTCCGCAGCACTGGTGATTGGGGCGCAATCTTCACCAGCCGCGTGAACGGCGCACTCGCGGTCTCGTCGATGGCCGCGGTCATCGCATCACTCATCGTCATGCGCTTTCATCGTGGCCGCTCGATCGAAGATGGGCCGATCGAACAATTTGACTGGTGCTGTCCGCGCTGCGCCGTGAAGTCGCAAATCGAGCCCGGCAACCACACCTGCGCAACCTGCGGCCTCTTTGTGTCAATCGCATTGCGCGATGATCGCTGCCCGAAGTGCGGCTACGACCTGCACGCGCACGCACTCGATGCCCGAAACTGCCCAGAATGTGGCCGCGCGCGCCAAGTCACGCCGTTCACTTCAGCGTGAACCCCGACACGCTCTCGCGCAGTCGTTGGCTTGCGCCTTGCAACTCCTGCGCCGTGCGCCCGAACTCCTCTGCGCTCGCAATCGTGCGCCGCGCCGCGTCAACCAGTGCACCCATCGATGTCGAAATCGTCGCAGCACCCTGCGACTGGCTTGCCATTCCTGCGGCCACACTTTGGAAGCGTCCGGCGTTTGCGCCGACTTCCTCGATGATTTCCGCCATCTGCCGACTCGAGGTCACCACTTCATCTACACCGCGCCGCACCTTTTCCGCAAACCGATCCATCTCCATGACGCCCGCGCCAACAGCGGCCTGCATGTCGCGCACCATCGCCTCGATGTCGAGTGTTGCCGACGCAGTCTGATCGGCAAGGCGACGAATCTCGCGCGCAACCACAAGGAACCCTCGTCCTTGCTCGCCCGCTTTTTCTGCCTCGATCGCTGCGTTCACGGAGAGAAGATTTGTTTGATCCGCAACCTTCGCAATGGTGGTGACAACGCCATTGATGCCAGAAGCGCGTTCGCTGATCGTCGCAAGTTTCGCGGCGATTCCCGCAGTGGCGTCGGCGAGTTCACGAATGGTGCGATCGACTTCGGCGAGGTTTCCTTTGGTTCCATCGGCGAGTGAGGCCGTTCGACCAGCGGCGCGCTCCACATCTTGCATCGTCTGCGCAAGTTCACGTCCGGTCGCGTCAATCTGTCGCGTTGCCGCCGCGACGTGCGCGGTCGATTCGCCAAATCGATGCGCCATCTGCGACTGCTCTCGGCTGGTCGCTCCGAGTTCGAGCGCGCTCGAATCGAGTGTGACACCCGCTGTCTTGATACCCACGAAGAGCGTATTCAGATTCTCCTGCATGCGACGCAAGCTCCGCGTGAGGACTCCCGTCTCGTCACGCGACACGCAATCGGGGATCTCGCACGAGAGGTCACCCGCCGCAATGCGATCGGCTGCGACAGCCGCAACGCGAAGCCTTCGCCCGATTCGAATCGAAGTCCACAGCACAAGCGCCGCGGCGAGCAAGACCGCGCCAACGAGCAGCGAACCCGTTCGCAGAAGATCCGCACGGATCGGCGCGATCACAACCTCGCGTGGTTTCGTAAACACCAGCGTCCAACCGCCGCTTGAGATTCGTACACCCGTCGCAAGCAACGTTTCTCCCGTCACGGGATCTATCGAGTCGTAGATGTGACCCTCGGCCTTCGCTGCGCGCGTAAACGTTGCTATCAGCGGCGCAAATGCAGAATCGGCAACGGGTGTCGCTCGCAACTGATCTCTCGCTGATGTCGCTTGGGCGCTCACACCAATCTCCGGATCGGCCGTTGCAACAATGAAGTTGCCGCGCGAAGACACAAGGAACACCTCGGCACCGCACGCCGCAGCGCGCTCGCGCACAATCGCCTCGATCGAAGCGAGTGTGCGATCGGTGCATGCGACCCCCTTGAAGCGGCCATTCATCACAATCGGATGGGATTGCTCGACGACCAGTTGACCGTCGTACATGTACGGTTCGGTGACGAGTGTTTCCGCCTTCCCAGAATCCGCAAAGGCACGTCGCACACCGTTGTAGTAGAGGCCTGTCTCATAGTCGACCAGCCGCTTCACCGAAATCGCGCCACCCTTCGTCCAATCTCGGAACGGATATGGAATGAACCGGCCGTTCTCATCGATCCATTCGCGCGAAATCGATGTATCCGCCACCGATGCCGCATCATTTCCATCGGCGTTCGGCTCGTAGCACACCGACACCGCCGTGACGTTCGGGTTCGCCTCGAGCGTTTGCCGGAGAAGCTCAACCGTGAGTGCGCGCTGACCGAAAAGACCGCCCTGCTGTTGCGCAGCCACGGTGCGCGCGATGTCCATCGCCCGAGCATTCGACTCCTCAATGCGGGCCGCTGCAAAGAGCGCTTCACTCAGGAGTTCGCGTTCCGCTGTGATCTCAAGGTTGTGGTACTTGTCCCACGCGCCCCAGGCAAGCACAGCCGCCATCAACGCCGACGCGGGGAGAATTCCGAGCAGCAAGAGACGCCCCGCCAACGAGCGCGTGAACGGAATTCGATCGGTCGTGATTTCGACTCCAGCCATCGCGCGGAATGGTAATCGATCATGCCATCGCAGTACGATTCCAACATGACCCCAAGCTCGCCCACTCCGTCTGTCTCCCAGAAGCCCGGCGTTGTCTCGCGCTTTCAGTCGATCTCCGACACGCCGGGCGAGCCGAACGGCTTCATGGCCGACGGATCGGTGATGTCGCCGTTCAACCTGCTCGACTGGGTCGCCGCGAACAGTGAGCACTTCAAGCCGCCGGTTGGCAACAAGTACCTCTACTCGGGCCGCGACTTCTTCGTGATGATCATCAAGGGCCCGAACGCGCGCAACGACTTCCATCAGGTCGACAGCGAAGAGTTCTTCATCCAGCTGAAGGGCGACGTGCATGTGAAGACGATCGAGGAAGGCGTGGTGAAGGTTCACAAGATCCGCGAGGGCGAGGTCTTCTTCATTCCACCGAATGTGCCACACTCGCCTCAGCGCGGGCCCGACACCATCGGCCTTGTTGTCGAGCGTCGCCGCCCGCAAGGCGAGCCCGAGCACCTCATCTTCTTCTGCGAGAAGTGCAACTCACTCGTCTACGACAAGGTGTTCGACTGCAAGGACATCGTGCAACACTTCGCGCGCGCGATGGAGGAGTTCTGGGCCGACCCGGTGCTCTCGACCTGCAAGAAGTGCGGGCATCGAATCACGAAGCCGTGATTTGACGCAGTGACGTGATCGGACGCAGTAGCGCGATTTGACCCAGGGACTTGACTTGACCCAGGGACTTGGACTCGTGCTGCTGATGCTTCGGAGGTCTCTCACGGAGGCACGGGGGCACGGAGGATGAGTCTTTCATCCTGACGCGCTGCGAGAAGGCTGAGCGGATACAGGAGAGAAGAAGATTGAAAGGGCCGAGGACTCAATCCCGGTTCCTCCTTCCCATTCCTTCTCTCTCAGCCTCTTCCTTCTTCGTTCTTCCCTCCGCGCGAGCGACATCCGCCTTCCCCTGATCTCCGTGCCTCCGTGCCTCCGTGAGAGACCTCTGGATTGTCAGCAGCCCGAAGGGGCGCTCACAGCTCGACCTGCGCGCCGAAGTCGACCACGCGGTCGGGCGGGAGGCTGAACGATCGCGTTGCGTCGGCGGAGTTGCGGGCAAGCATTGAGTAGAGGCGCTTCCGCCAGCCAGCCATCTTCGCATCGCCCGTCGGCACCACCGATGTGCGACGCGCGAAGTACGTCGTCTGCTCTGGATCAAAGTTAAACCCGTACTGTCGCGCGCGCTCAAGAAGCCGCGGGATGTTCGGGCTCTCCATGAATCCGCAGAGCGCCGTGATCTTCCACACGCCGTCTGGCAGCCACTCAACGCGCACCTGCCGCGCAGCGGGCACGACAGGCAGGTTCGACGAGACGATCGTCATCAGCACCACCTGCTCGTGCAGCACATGCGCGTGCTCGACGAAGTGCTTGAGCGCGAGCGGCGTGTTGTAGTTCGTGGTGAGGAACACAGCCGTGCCCGGCACGCGCGGAATCGCCTCGGTCCAGAGCTTCGCGAGGAAGTCGTGGATCGACTGCGTCTCTTCGGCAAGTTTGCGGCCGACGATGTAGGTCCCCTGCACCCACGTCGTCATGACCACAAAAGCCATGAGCGCGATTGCCAAGGCGAACCAGCCGCCCGAGGTGACCTTAATGAAGTTTGCAGCCGCGAGCACCGAATCGATCGCCAGGAAGAAGCCGACCACAAGAAGCACGTATCGAAGTCGCCAGCGCCAGAATCGCCGAGCGACCACCGCGAAGATGATCGTGGTGATGATCATGTCGAGCGTCACAGCGATGCCGTAGGCAGCCGCCAACTTCGACGACGACGGGAACAGGAGCACGGTGAAGAGGCAGCCGACAAGCAGGATGCCGTTCAGTGCGGGAAGGTAGATCTGCCCCTCTTGCTCGCCGCTCGTATGAACGATCTCAAGGCGCGGCAGCATGCTCAGTCGAATCGCCTGCCGAGCGAGCGAGAACACGCCGGAAATCATGGCCTGGCTCGCGATGATCGTCGCGGCGGTGGCCATGCCGACCATCGGGTAGACCAGACCCTCTGGAATGAGTGCGTAAAACGAGTGGAACTCGTCGGACATCGTTCCGCCCGACTCCTCGAGGTGCGTGAGCAGAATGGCACCTTGCCCGAAGTAGTTGAGAACGAGCGCAGGTCCGACCAAGAGATACCAACCCATGCGGATCGGCTTGATGCCGAAGTGACCCATGTCCGCGTAGAGCGCCTCAGCGCCGGTTACACAAAGCACGATCGACCCAAAGAGCAAGAACACCTCAAGCGGGTGCATCAGCGTGAGTCGCCATGCATGGATCGGGTTGATCGATCCGAGCACCTCAGGGCGGTCCATGATTCCCAGCACGCCGAAGACCGCCAGTGTGAGGAACCACAGACACATCACGGGGCCAAAGAAGGTGGCAATCTTCGCCGTGCCGAATTGCTGGAAGTAGAAGATGCCGATGAGGATCGCGAGCGTCGCGGGAACGACCGCCCATTCCAACGCGGGATTGGCGAACTTCAGACCCTCCATCGCGGAGAGCACCGAGATCGACGGCGTGATGATGCCATCGCCGAAGAGGAGCCCTGCACCCGCGACCGCCAGCATGGTCATGGCGAACCGACTACGGCGCGATTGCGCGGACAACCCACGCGGAATCAGCGAGAGCAGCGCGAAGATTCCGCCCTCGCCTCGGTTCGATGCCCGCGTGATCACGAAGATGTACTTCACGTTGACAACGAGGAACAGAAGCCAGAACGCCAGCGACAGGACGCCGCGGACATACACCTCGTCCACCGCGTGGCCACGGTGCTTCAGATGCGCGAAACTCTCCTTGAGCGCGTAGAGCGGGCTCGTACCGATATCGCCGAAGACGACGCCGATCGCCCCGATCACCAGCGCCGCATAGGCGGAGCGCGAGAGTTGCTTTGCACGTGGGTTCGACACGAGTGAATGTGAGAGCATACCGTTGCGACTGCCGTGCCGTCGACACGCCCCGATCTGGGAACGGATAATCTTGCCGAGCGAGCCACGATGCGCACGATCGACCTGCACACGCACATTCTTCCGCCCTCGTGGCCCGATCTCGCCGAGAAGGCGGGCACGCGCGGGTGGCTTGCGATCGAGCACCTCGGGCGAGGCGCGTCGGGCTGCAACTGCGCGCGGCTCACGATCGACGGGCGGCACTTCCGCGACATCGAGGCGAACTGCTGGGACGCAGCCACGCGCCTCCGCGAGTGCGACGAGCACGGCGTCGACATGCAGGTGCTCTCGACGGTGCCCGTGATGTTCTCGTATCACCAGCCCGCCCATGCGGCGCTTGAGCTCGCGCGGCATCTCAACGACCACATCGCGGAGGTCGTGCGCGCGCATCCCACGCGCTTCGCAGGGCTCGCGACGGTGCCGCTCCAGGACGCGGAGCTCGCGTGCCGCGAACTCGACCGCGCGGTTGATGAACTCGGGATGTGCGGCGTCGAGATCGGCTCGAACGTGAACGCGCATCGCCGCGGCGCAGGCGGCGACTCGGTGGTCGAACTGAATCTCGACTCGCCCGAGCTCTTCCCGTTCTTCGCGCACTGCGCGCGGCGCGGCGTGCCCGTCTTCATCCACCCTTGGAACATGATGGGCCAGGGCGCAATGCAGAAGTACTGGCTGCCGTGGCTCGTTGGGATGCCCGCGGAGACAGCGCGCGCCGCGTGCTCGCTGATGTTCGGCGGCGTGCTGACGCGGCTTCCCAAACTCAAGGTCTGCCTCGCGCACGGCGGCGGCAGCCTCGCGTTCACGATCGGCCGCATCGCGCACGGCTTTCACGAGCGGCCCGACCTCTGCGCGGTCGACTGCACGATCGATCCACGCGAGCAGATGCGGCGCTTCTACTTCGACACGCTGGTACACGACCCGCAGGCGCTGCGCTTCCTCATCGACGCGGTGGGTGCATCGCGCCTCGCGCTCGGAAGCGACTATCCGTTCCCGCTCGGCGAGCATGTGGCAGGCTCGCTCATTCGCTCGATGGACGATATCTCCGCAGCAGATCGTGCGCGCATGCTCGGCGGGACGGCTGCGGAGTTCCTCGGACTCCGCTGACGGCGGCGGGCGCGATCACGCGTGACTCACGCGGAAATCACGCGGAAATCACGAGGCGTTCACGAAACGAGCGCGCCGCGCACGATCTCGGCCGCGCGCCAGACTTCGTCAAAGGTGTTGAAGAGCGGCGCGGGCGCGAGGCGGATGATGCCTT
>JBILDS010000121.1:0-9598 GCA_044352505.1 Phycisphaerales bacterium | reverse complement strand
AGACACCGATCCCGAAGGCAGCGAGGCTGAGCGCGAGAACTCCGAGCTGCGGCACGCCACGCACCGCTTCGATCGGACGCGGATCCTGCACATTTAGAGCGCTCGTTTGTGACTGACCCGTCCCTGTACGCTTCATGAAGCACCTCCGGCCCCGCGTGAACGCTCGTCAAGCGTGCGGCGAATCTCAAGCAACTTCGCGAGCACCGGCTTCGCGTTTCCACTTGCATCGATCAATCCGTCGGTCGGGCCGCCGGGCGCATCCTGCAGTCGCGACCACCACACGCCCTCGACGAAACTTCGCGCAAGTGCGATTGAGAAGAATGCAGTGCCCCAACGTGCCTGCGAGTCGACCGACCAATGCGCATGCGTGTTCGCGTCATCGACACCGCGCCACACGCCGCGCGAGTGCGGCAACACACCGCCAACATCGCGACTCGGCACTCCGAAGCCGGTGACAAAGATTGGCAGATCTCGCCCCAAGAATCCGTCGAGGAGCGACGCAGTCGACATGAGATCGCGAACCGGATCGGCAGCGCCGCCCTGCGTGAAGCGCACACCAGCCGCCGCCAAGTGGAGGTTTGCGGCCACAAGTCCCTGGAGAAACGACGTTGGCCATGCGGATCCGCGCGCGCCGCGCCAACTCTCCGCGCCCGGCGACTGCAGTTCGACCACGACGCGCGCGGCCTTCGCCACGTCGCGTACAGCGACCACTGCGGTGCGCGTGAGTTCAACCATGCGTTCGATGCCTTCGTCGTGCCAGCCCGCGCAGTTTGCGCCGCTCGCTGCAATGAAGAGTGGCGTCGTGGTTGCGTAGCGCGCGGCCACCGCACGCACCTGATTCCACACAGCCTCGCGAAATCGCTGCGGATCGGAACGCAGCGCCAAGGCGTGCGCGGGCAGCGCGTGGGGCGTGCCATCGGTTGTGCCGAAGTCGACCAACGGCCCGAGCACGAGTGGCTTGCGCTCCTTCGCGCACCACTCAATCCACCGATCAATCGCTGCGAAGTCGCGTGTGCCCGGCTTCCGCTCGATCAATGCCCACGGCGTGCGCAGCGCGATGACATCGAATCGCTTGGCCCCCGCTGTGCTTGCCGCAGTGGGCGGAAGTTCGGGATCTACACACACGCCAAGCGTGGTCGAACTTGGCGGCTTGCGCCGAAATCGACGAGCAACCAGATGTTCTGCATGGCGCTGCGCGAGCGCCTCGCCTGCGTCGAGCCCGAGCACAATCGCGCGTCGTGCGATGCGCTCGGCCTCAAGCAAGTCCTCGCAACGGAGTGCCTCTCGGAACGCCGCGCGTGCAGAATCCCAAAGTTCGATCGACTCCTTCGCGATCTGAGGGTTCCACATCTGCCAGGTTTCAGATTCTTCGACGAACTGCTTGATTGTCCAGCGCGCAATCTCGAGAAAGAGCTCGTACGGCCGCTCGCGCGCGGGCAGGAAGCATGTCTGCAACACGAGCCTTCCCGCGCGACCTGCATCGACCACAAGCGCGACGCCAAGCGGCGTCTCATTCGCGGCGCGGCAATACATCGAGTCTCCTTCTTGCTTCCACGCGCCCCGGGTCGGTCGACCATCGGTTCCAAGCAGCGAACACGCGGAGATTCGCCACGCCGCAGCAGAGCCAGCCGCTCCGTCATCGTGTGCAGACGACGGATCAAGGCGACTTCCAACGAGCCCATCAGGGCCGTTTGGGTCATGGACTCGGAAGCGGTAGATCTCAGAAGGCATCGCACACGGATCGGACGTCAACGGAAGCAAAAACGGGTCCGGCCGACCGCGAACGAACGGTCGGCCTCGGCGCGGTGCACGACACCACGCGCGAACGCGGAGTGTACCCTGCTCGACGATGCCTTCCGACGTTCCTGCATGTTCTTCAGAGAGTTCGGCACGCGCCGTCTTCTCTACCGACCTCGCGCTTCCGGGTCGCCGCCAGGGCAAGGTGCGCGACGTCTATCGAACCGGCTCCGCGCCCGATGCGCCGCTCCTGATCGTGGCCACCGACCGACTGAGCGCCTTCGATGTGGTGATGCCGACGCCCGTGCCAGGCAAGGGTTGCCTGCTCACCACAATGAGCCTCGGTTGGTTTGCGTTTCTCCGTACGCTCGGGATTGTGGGTGACCACGTCATCGACACCGATCTCTCGCGTGTACCTGGGTTGTCTGAGCGCGAGCGCGCGACGCTCACTGGGCGTTCGATGCGCTGCCGCGCCGCGAAGGTGGTGCCGATTGAGTGCGTGGCGCGCGGATACCTCGCCGGGAGTGGTTGGAGCGAGTATCGCGAGCGGGAAACGGTGTGCGGCATCCCCCTGCCACCAGGGCTCACCCAATGCGCACGGCTTCCGGCGCCGATCTTCACCCCCGCCACCAAGGCCGAAGAGGGGCACGACGAGAACATCTCCTTCGAGCGCGCATGCGAGTTGGTGGGCCACGGGTTGATGGAGCGCCTCCGCGCGCTCACGCTTGCGATCTACGCGGCGGCGGCCGAATACGCGTTGGCGCGGGGCGTGATTCTCGCCGATACGAAGTTTGAGTTTGGCTTTGCCCTTGGCGCCGACGGTGCTCCGACCGATGAACTCATGCTCGTCGACGAGGTACTGACCCCCGATTCGTCGCGCTATTGGCCCGCTGAGGACTACACCCCCGGTCGCGACCAGCAGAGTTACGACAAGCAGTTTGTGCGCAACCACCTGCTCGGGCTTGTGGCGCAGGGCGCGTGGAACAAAGAGCCACCAGGACCTGAGCTGCCGAACGATGTGGTGGACGCAACGATCGCGCGGTACGAGGAGGCACTTGCGAAACTTGCACTTCCACGCTTCACGCACGCCGCCGGAGGTGCACGATGAGTGCTGCTGTGATTGATGGCAAACTGTTGAGTGCACACGTGCGCACGCAACTTGTTGCGCGTATCACCGCATCGAATCGACCGGTTCGACTTGATGCCGTGCTTGTAGGCAGCGATCGCGCAGCCGCGATCTACGCGGAAAACCAAGCGAAAACGTGTGCGGCTGTTGGCATCGACTACCGCATGCATCGCCTGCCCGATGGTGCAGGCTATGACGATATTGCTGGGCGCATTCTCCTCCTGAACACCGAAGACGACGTGCGCGCAATCATGCTGCACTTGCCGCTTCCTTCGGGTGTCGACGTGGAACGGGTGCAGTCGCTCATTGCGCCTGAGAAGGATGTCGAGGGCGTGAATCCCGCGAACATCGGCAACGTCGTCTACGGTCGCCGCAGCCTTGTGCCATGCACAGCACTTGCCGCGGTCGAGATGATTGAGTCAACCGGCGTCGAACTCCGCGGAGCGCGCTGCGTGATCGTGGGCGCGTCGAACATCGTCGGGAAGCCGATTGCGGTGCTGCTCATGCGTGCGGAAGCTACGGTGATCTCGACCAACAAGTTCACCCGCGATATCGCGTCGCTCACGCGCTCGGCTGATGTGCTCGTGGCAGCCGCTGGCGTTCCCAACTTGATCCGCGGCGACATGGTGAAGCCTGGCGCCGTTGTGATCGACGTGGGCATCAACCGAGTCACCGGCGCCGATGGAAAGGGCATGACCGTGGGCGATGTCGCCTTCGACGAAGTCCGCGAGGTGGCAGGCTTCCTCTCCCCAGTTCCAGGTGGCGTCGGACCGATGACCGTTGCGATGCTGCTCCGAAACACCGTTGAAGCGGCGCTGCGTTAGAGCGCCAAGCCCTCCCCGAACGTTGATTTCTGCGGGTACAGTGCCATTTCGCACTCTGCACGAAAGGCGTTTCATGTCTCTCTTGACCACACTCTCGATCGCGACCATTCTCTCGCTTGCCACAATTGCACCCGCCCAGAACGGCACGGGTACGCCCGCTGCGACTGCGGCCGCAACACCATCCCAAGAGCGCCCTGCTGCGCCCGCCACGCTCTCACTCGGAGCCATGGCCCCAGCGTTCGCCGTCGATACGTGGGTGAAAGGCGAGCCATTCGAGGCACTTGAAACCGGAAAGGTCCATGTGCTTGAGTTTTGGGCAACGTGGTGCGGACCGTGTATCGCTGCAATCCCGCACCTCACCGAACTTCAGAAGAAGTACCCGGATGTCCGCTTCGTTGGCGTTGCCGCCAGCGAGTCAGGGAACGACGAAGCGGCGAAGCTTGCGAAGGTGCAGTCGTTCGTTGCAGAAAAGGGCGACACCATGGGCTACCGCGTGGTGTATGTGGGCGACCGGGCCAAGATGAGCCGCCCGTGGATGGACGCATTTGAACAGCGCGGCATCCCCTGCACCTTCATCGTGGATGCCAAGGGTCGGGTGGCGTGGATTGGTCACCCGATGAACATGGACACACCGCTTGAGCAGATTGTGAAGGGCGAGTTTGACGTCGAGAAGGCCCGCAGCGAGTTTGAAGCGGAGCGCGCAGCACGCGCCGCACAGCGTGCGCTCATGCTTGAACTGCGAAAGGCTCGGGAAACCGGCGACTACGGCCCGGCGGTCGACGCCATCAAGACCGCGCTTGAGAAGAACCCCACCGACGCGCTGCGCATGAATGCGGTGCAGATTCTTGCGGGGCCGGGCAAGCAGCCCGCCGAAGCGTGGAAGATTGCCGAGGTGCTCCTCACCAACGGCCGCGATAACCCCATGGCGATGAACCAACTCGCTTGGATCATTGTGGATCCGAACGGTGGTGTCGCGGAGCCGAATCTTGACATCGCCATGAAAGCCGCCGTCCGCGCGTGTGAACTGACGGAGCGCGGCGACGGCGCGATTCTGGACACGCTGGCTCGGGTGCACTTTGCGAAGGGCGACGTGGCCGAGGCCGTGCGCGTGCAGCGCGAGGCACTTGAGAAGACTGCAGACGGCCCGATGAAGGTCGAGATGAAAGCGACCCTTGAGGAGTACGAGTCGTCGGTGAAGAAGGGCTGAGGCTCCATCGAACCAAAGATTGCTGCGAGGCGGGCGCACGCGCGTCCGCCTCGCTATCTTTTCCTCCTCGTGACCACACCTCCTCCATTTGTTGGCTCGCTTCGCAGCGGTATCCGTCGGCATGTTGTGGTCGTCGGTGCAGGCATCGTCGGCGCGTCGACCGCGTGGCATCTTGCAAAGCGCGGCTTTGACGTCACGCTTCTCGATCGCGAAACGCCGCGCGCGATCGCCGACGGCGCAAGCGGCGGCAACGCGGGGCTTCTTTCGATTGGTCACTATCCACTCACGCGGCCGGGCGTCTCAATGCGTGGCCTCAAGTGGATGTTCTCGCGCACGGCGCCTCTCTACATCAAGCCGAGAGTCGATCGCGAACTCGTCTCATGGCTTTGGAACTTTCACCTCCATTGCAACCAGCGCCACCTTGATCGCTGCATGGAGGTGCTGTGTGCCATGGGATGGCAGACGCTTGAGGTGCTCGAAGGAATCCTCAAGGAGGAATCGATCGAGTGCGACTATGCGCGCGATGGCTGGCTTGATGTGGTGATGAAGCCTGAGAACATGGCGCACGCCGAGGCGGAGGCGCGGAGCCTCGAGAAGTTCGGCTATCGCTGGGAGCGGATCGAGGGAGACGAACTCAGGCGCCGGGATCCGTGCTTCAAGGCGGAGGTCGCCGGCGCGATCCACATGAAGGACAGCGCCCACTGTGCGCCGAACGATCTGATCGCGGGGCTCGTGCGCGCGCTGCCGAGGCACGGTGTCACGCTGCGGTTCGATGCAGCGGTGAAGTCGTTCCGTCAAATGCCTTCTGGCAACGTGACGGGCGTTGTGCTTGAGTCGGGCGAGACGATTGCGTGCGATACGGTCGTGCTCGCGGCGGGTGTCTGGAGTGATGGACTCGCTCGGCTCGCGGGTGTCAGAATTCCGATGCAGGGTGCGCGTGGCTACCACTTGCAACTCGACTACCCAGCCGACGCGCCGCCGCCGAGCCCATCGACGGGCATGGTGCTGCACGAGACCTTCGTCGCAGTGACGCCGATGGAACGCGAGGGGAAGCGCCAACTGCGCCTCGCAGGCACGCTCGAGATCGGTCCGCTCGACGAGCCATGGATGCGCGAGCGACTTGGAATGCTCCTCAAGGGAAGTTGCGCGTACCTCGAAGGAATTGAGCGACTGAACCCCACCTCTGAGTGGGCCGGCTACCGCCCCTGCACTTCGGACGGCATGCCTGCGATCGGCGGCGTGCGCTCGAAGCCGGGGCTGTTTGTCGCCACGGGCCACGCCATGATGGGCATGACGCTTGGACCCGTCACCGGCAAAGCAACCGCAGAGATTGTTGCGGGCGAGAAGCCGTGTTTCGATATCTCGATGCTGGATCCGGAGCGATTTGGGCGCTCGTGAGTGGATGCCCACGTAGTTGCGGGGCGACCACGGCCGCTGCTGCGGTGAACCGTTTGGGTCACGACCTCGTGTCGTCGGCGTCGTCGGTTCCGTCGGTGCCAGCGTCGTCACCACTCTCTGACGCTTCTTCCGCAATCGCGGCGAGCGCGATCGCCACTTCGAACGCAAGCGCCGCACCGAGCCTGGCCGTGCGATCATCGAGGTCGAGCGCCGGGCACAGCTCCGCGATCTCGACGCCCATCACGCGTTCGCTCTCGAGAATTCCCCGATACAGCCGTCGAAAGCTGGCATCGGGCGTGATTCCCATCGCACTCGGTGCGCTCACGCCCGGCGCGTGTGCCGCCGCGAACACATCGAGGTCAATGGAGAGGCAGAGTTCCTCATCGCCGACCTCGTCGTTGAGTGCCTCCATGACCTCTTCGATCGTGTCGAGCGCGAAACCATCTGCATCGACGATGAGCGCGCCTGCGTCATGGGCTCGGTTGAAGAGCGACACCGTGTTTCCACAGCGCTGCGTTCCGAGTGCCGCGTAGCGAAACGGCATCTTGTGCGCGGCACACCACTCAAGCGCCTGCGTGAACGGGGTTCCTGAATTCGGTCCGCCCTCGCCGATCGGGCGCATGTCAAGGTGCGCGTCGAAATTGATGCATGCGGGCGCTCGATCACGTGCGCGCGCCACGCCGAGAAAGTGGCCAAACGCCATGTCGTGGCCGCCGCCAAGGATGACTGGCATCGCACCGGCTCGCACCACGCGCTCCACCGCCCACGCGAGCGAGTGCTGTGTTTCGAGCACGCTCGCACCTGGCACAATGTCGCCGCCATCGAGGAGTGCCACCCCCGCGACCTCGGGAAACGATGCCATGCGCGCGCGCAGTCGGGCGGGGCCATCTGCGGCGCCTGCGCGACCTTGGTTCTCGCGCACCCCTTGGTCGCTCGCATATCCGATGAAGCAGATCGTGGGATCGAAGAAGTGTTCGAGTTGCTTCGCGAGGTCGAGGTACTGGACACACTGGTGCCATCGTCGCGCCGCTGGATCAGCGCCATCGTCGCGGCCAGTCCAAAGGGCGCGTTGCACCGGTCCTGGCGCCACGTAGCACTTGGGCACGTCGTGCCCAATCGCCGTCACTTCTTCTCCCCGAAAATGCCGTCAAGTGCACCGCCGACACCCTTCTTGATCGCGTCGCCCGCGCCTTCAATTGCCTTGCCGGCTTCCTCGCCGATCTTCTTGCCGACATCGCCGAGGCCCTTGCCCACATCCTGGAGCGCAGCGGCGGCGCCTTCGATGCCCTTGCCGACAGCGTCCTTGAGCGGGCCGCCGATCGCCTCGCCGAGGCCGTCGACAGCGCCCTGGAGCCCGCCGAGCACATCGGCGCCGAGGCCCTCGATGTTGGCGGCGACCACAGCCTGCATGACCGACGCGATGACGACGCCCGAGACCTCGCTCGCGAGGACATCGATGCCGCCCTTCGACGAGAGGTCGCGCAGCACGATGTCGGGGAGCTTGACCTCGACGACGCCGTCCTTGCCGCCGACGAGGTTGCGCAGGTTGACCGTCACCTTCTCGAGGCGAAGTTCCTTGATGATCGCCTCCTTCGACTCGCCCTTCGGCGCGTCGGTGGGCTTGTCTGCGGGCTGGTCCGCTGGCTTGCCCGCCCCCGTCACCTTCTTGATGCTGTCGACGACCGCGTTGACATTGAGCGTGCCGTCCGCGCCCTTCTCGATGTCGACGACGAGGTCGGAGAGCGCCACGCGGTCGATCACGATCTTCTCGCCCGTGAGGTTCGCGAAGCCTGCGTCGACAGCGATCTCGCCGAGCGAGACGAACTTCACATCCTGCGCGTAGCCCTTCGGGTTGTCGACCTCGAGGCCGCGGATCACGGTCTTCCCCGAGACGATGCCGATCGACGCCTCGCGCACCGAGGTGCGCGCGCCGAGCGCGTAGGTGCCCGCGGCGGAGATGCCCGCACGGGCGATCGAGTCGATCAGAAGGACGCCGCCCACCACCACGACGACGACGAGAAGGGCGAGAACGATGAGGACTTTGGTGAGGGCGCCGCCACGGCGCGGAGAGGTCGAAGTGCGCATCGGGGCAGGATACGGCGTTCCCCGCGCCTCGACAGGGGTGCATCCCCCCGATCTCCGCGCTACCATCGCCCCTCCCCATGCAGGAACCAGACCTCAATTCGCCCGAAGCGAAGGCCGCCATGGCTCATGTGCGGGCCCTCCTCGGCTACATCGGCGACGACCCGAACCGCGAGGGGCTGCTTGACACCCCCGCCCGCGTGGTCAAGGCCATGCACGAGCACTTCTGGGGCTACTCGGCCGACCCGATCGAGCCCCTGCAGCGCACCTTCAGCGAGATCGAGGGCTACGACGAGCTCGTGCTCCTCCAGGACATCGAGGTCCACAGCCACTGCGAGCACCACATGGTGCCGTTCGTCGGGAAGGCGCATGTCGCCTACATCCCGAACGGGCGCGTGGTGGGGCTCTCAAAGCTTGCCCGCGTGGTCGACATCTACTCGAAGCGCCTGCAGGTCCAGGAGAAGCTGACCGCGCAGATCGCGAACGCGATCAACACGACCCTCCGCCCGCATGGCGTGGCGGTGGTGATTCAGGCGCGGCACTTCTGCATGTGCTACCGCGGCGTCCGCCAGCCGGGCGCCGTCACCACGACCTCCAAGCTCCACGGCGCGTTCCTCACGAACCCAGCCGCGCGCATGGAGCTCTTCACGCTGATCGGCCTCAAGCCGTAGCGACGCGAAACACTCGGGAATCCGCGCGCTCGGAGCCCCGTTCCGAGCCGATATCCTGCGTTCCCCCACGGAACACCCACCGGTCCAAACCACCATGTCCGAAGTCACCACTCCTTCCCCCACCCCCGCCGCCCCGAAGAAGATGGACGACATCGTCGCCCTCTGCCGCCGCCGCGGCTTCATCTTCCAGTCCTCCGAGATCTACGGCGGCATCAACGGCTTCTGGGATTACGGCCCGATGGGCACAGCGCTCAAGCGCAACCTGAAGAACGCGTGGTGGAACGATGTGGTCGAGCGCGAGCTGATCGGTCCCGATGGCAACGCCGTCGACATCGTTGGCGTCGACACCACGATCATCATGAACCCGAAGGTCTGGATCGCCTCGGGCCATGTCGGCGGCTTCAACGACCCGATGGTCGACTGCAGGGAGAGCAAGCAGCGCTACCGCGCCGACCACCTCGCGGTCCTCGGCTCGACCGCCGCGGGCGCGCGCCTGCACGCCTTCATCGAGAATGACGAAGAGCAGCGGACGGCCGCCGCGAAGGCGCTCGCG
>JBILDS010000333.1:0-2736 GCA_044352505.1 Phycisphaerales bacterium | reverse complement strand
GCTCCCGACGGCGCACGGCGCTCCCGCCTCGCAGCAGTCGGGGATGTTGTTGCCGTTGTAGTCGGGCAGCGAGCCGTCACGGCACTGGCCGTAGTCGACGATGCCGTCGCCGTTACAGTCGGCGGACCACTCAATCATCGACCACTCGGTTTCAGGCGAGTCGGTGTCGTTCCAGAGCGGCGCGGGTGCTCCATCAACCCCCAGAAAGTTGAGGTACGGCTCCCAGTTTCCAGAGCTCGGTTCGCCGGGTCGCCAGCTTGTGAAAGCAAACGGCTCCCCCGTGATCCACTCGAACGATCCCTCGGCGTTCTTTCGCCCGCCGAGATACGGTCCGTTGATGCCTGCGAAAGCGCCCTGCACGACCGCGACCTGGAAGACAAACTGGTTTTCGCCCGCGCTTGTGAGCGTCGCGAGATGCGCCCCACGCGCTTCGGCCGCGCTCTTTGCAGGCAGCCACTCCGGCTGTTTGGGAAGGCGAAGTGAGGCGTACCAATGCCCGTTGCCCCCATCCTGCACGCGCCACTGCACCGCATCCTGTCCATGCGCGCCTGCCGTGACGGCGGCCGCGCAGACGAGACCCATCCACCTGAAGTTCATCGGTCGATCCTTTCTCCCCGAGGTGAATCCCCGAGAGGTTGACGGAAGGTAGCGGATCAGGGAGTGGAAACCAAGCGGCTTCGAGGATCTCCGCAGGATCCTGCGGGAAGAGGCGCTGGTCGGCGGGGTGCGGTGCCGGATAGCGCCACGGAGGGTCGCCCCGTTGACATGGAATTGTCCTGCGCGCCGGCGGCGAACGGGAGCCCGATCGAGGAGGAGCCCAAGGTGGACCCGCCGCCCGCGGACCAGTCGGCGGACCGAGTGGAGCCGGGCGGTCCAGAGGCACGGATGGGCGCCTGAGAGGAGCCTCGTCACGGGGTGCGGGGGTGTCGGTACCGAGACCGCGGCTCGCTTCGCCCTGTCGGCCCCACCGCTTTCCTCGCGCGCGGCTCCAGGCACCCCCGCTGCCACCCGGACGCACCTCGGGTCGGCCCCGGGGCTGAGACGCGGCGTGCGATGCCCTGCTTGCGCCGAGCCGTGACGGCGTGACGACCGTGACGGCGTGTCGGCCACCTGCAGGAACTCCCGATGCCGCAGAATCTTGATTTTCTCTCCTAGAAAGTCCCCGCTGAGAGTCGCTTTGCTTGACTTCCAGAAATCTTCGGGTTGAATCGAGATTTGCGATTCGCACCGCGGGATTGAGGACGAGACCCTCAGCGCCGCATCGCAGCTCATGGAAAGTCTCGGTCAAGGAAGAAGCATGGCAACGGACGATCGGGCAAAGTCATTCGGCGAACTCCTGCCGGCGAAGCAAACCGCGAAGCGGCTCACGATCTCGGCGAGGACCGTGTTCGAACTCACGCGGACGGGTCAGCTGCCCGTGATCAGAATCGGTTGCAACGTGCGCTACGCGCTGTCGGACATTGAGGCCTTCATTGCCTCGCGCCGCTCGGGGGGGAACTGACCATGGCCAGCCTGTCGAACGACAAGAGCGGGAAGCGTCGGATTCTCTTCAGCATTCCCGGCGGGAGGCGCCAGACGCTCTGGCTCGGCAAGGTCCCGAAGAAGTCCGCCGAGTCCATGTTGGTCCGCATCGAGGAGATGATCCAGCACAAGTCGATCGGCTCGGCGTTTCCCACTGAGCTCGTGGGCTGGATTCAGAAGCTGCCCGGGCCGACCCGCAAGAAACTGGAGACGGCGGGGCTGGTCGAGGCAAGGCCGCCCGTGCCGACCGTTGGCGAGGTGCTCGACCGATACCGCGAGACGCGAGTCGTGAAGGACTCGACGATGCAGACCTACGCGCAGGCCCTCGACGGCCTCGAGGCTGCGCTCGGCAGGGACACCCTCATCGATGCGGTCACGGCGGCGCACGCGGACGAATGGCGAAAGTCCCTGACCACGGCCGGGCTGTCGGCGCCGACCATCGCGAAGAGGATCAAGGTCTGCCGAGCGCTCTTCTCGAAGGCCGCCCGCTGGAAAATGATCGCCGAGAATCCGTTCGAGCACCTCAAGTCCGGCTCGCAGGCGAACCCAAAGCGGTCGCACCATGTCCCGGTCGAGACCATCGAGCGCGTGATCGCCGCGTGCCCCGACCGCGAGTGGCGGGCGATCATCGCGCTCTGCCGTTTCGCCGGCCTCCGTGCGCCGTCCGAACTGGTCGGGCTCATGTGGACGGACGTCGACTGGAAGCGGCGAGCCCTGACCGTTCGAAGCCCGAAGACCGAGCACCATGAGGGCCAGGCCCAGCGGCTCGTCCCGATCTCGGACCGGCTTCGGGAAATCCTGAACGACCTGTGGACCTCTGCCGGCCCGTCGGAATCCAAGATGCTCCCGAGCATCGCCTCGTCGACGAAGAACCTCCGCACGCGGTTCCAGAAGATCCTGAAGCGCGCGAAGGTCAGCCCGTGGCCGAGGCTCTTCCAGAATCTGCGCGCCAGCGCCGAGACCGATTGGGTCGAGCGCTTCCCGCAGCACGAGGTTGCCTCGTGGCTCGGTCACTCCCCTACGGTTGCCAGGACGCACTACCTCCAGACCCGCGACATGCACTTCGCCGCTGCAGCGGGACTGAACACCGATGGCAGCAGCGTCGAAGGCACAGCGGATTCCGCGTCGAGCGCAGCACAGGGGAAGCGCATCGCAGATTGCATCGCACCCGCATCGCAAAACGCATCGCAGCGAGGAGCCGCGCCGAAAAGCACT
>JBILDS010000120.1:0-9674 GCA_044352505.1 Phycisphaerales bacterium | reverse complement strand
CGGCATGCTTCGCGAACGACTCGAATCCCAAGGCCTCACCGTTGAACGCATGAGCGTGCACGGCGGAAACCGTGGCACAGAGACGGCTCCCGCGACGCCGTCGCAATCGGGCGATCCGCGGCAAGACACAAATGGAAACGCATCCGACGGTCGCGATCGCGGTGACCGCAGCGGCGACCGTCAGGACGCAGCAGGTGGCGAAAGCCGCGGCAGAAATGACACAGATGAACAGGGTCGCTCGCGGCAAGGTCGTGACGGACGCTCAGAGTCGGAGCTCCGTCAGCGAACGTTTGGCGGAATTCTCAACGCCCAGCGCACAGAGGACAGCACGCAGGAACTTCGGACAGCCGTGTGATCGCCCAGCAACGGATGCCGCACAAGGTCGAGTCGATCGCGCAAACATCGCAACTTGGAAGGAACTCTCATGAGCCAAATCCCAGCATCCACATCCGCGCCACCAGCGCCACCGGCGCTCAAGAGCCGCTTCAACGAGATGTCGAGCGAGGAGTTCATGAAGATCATCTTCACGGAACTCCAGCAGCAAGACCCGTTCAAGCCGAATGACTCAGGTGCGCTGCTCGAGCAACTCAACTCGATTCGTTCAATCGAGAGCGATATCGCCATGGGTGAGCGCCTCGAGTCGATCGTCTTCCAGAATCAACTTGCTGGTGCGGGAAATCTCATCGGGAAGCGCATCAGTGGTCTGACCGTTGACAACGAGCGTGTTGGCGGCATGGTGAAGAGCGTGGCGCGCGCGGGTGACCAGATCGCGCTCGTCCTTCACAACAACTGGACGATTCCAATCGAGAACGTCGAGTACATCGATGCAGAGCAAATGCCCACTGGGCCATCGAGCGGTGGATAAGCAAGCCGCGATCACGGCCACACACCTGCGCAGCACACACATCGACTGCCGAACGCTTCGAAATGACGATTGACCCACGACAGCTCCTTCGACGCCTTGAGCCTGCGGTACGGCCGGTTGGTGCGTCCAATGCACAGCCCCGGCTTTCAACCGCCGACGGCGACTTCATGGAGTTGCTTTCACTGGCCCGCGAAGGCGGCATTGAGAGTGGTCGGGAACCGCTTGTCGTTGATGGCAGCGAACTGGATCCTTCGACGATCGCGCAGATCGGCCGTGCGCTCGACCTTGCGCAGGGCCGTGGCGCCCGGCGCGCGGTGGTGGTGGCGGAAGGTCGCACCTACATCGCAGAAGTCGCCACGCGACATCTCGAAAGACTTGAGACCCGCGATGAGTTCGTCTTTGAGGAAGTAGACGCAGCGATCGCCATTCGCGGCGATAGCGCGGCCTACGCCACGGTCGCGCTCGGGCCGCGCGCACTTCCGCCGCGCGCGGTCGCTGAACAATTGGAAGCACTTTCGGCAGCACGCGCAGAGACCGCGGGGCACGAGACACAGGGAATGAGTTCTGAAACGACCGCGAGCCGCCTGCGCGCAAGCGCGTAATCGAGCACGACGGTACAGCACGAGGAGTTCGCCATGGCAAGTACAACCTCACTCTTCACCGGACTTTCAGGGCTCGTCGCCAACTCGCGCCGGCTCGACGTGATCGGTAACAACATCTCGAACGTGAACACCACCGCGTTCAAGTCAACGCGCATGGCGTTCGCTCCGAGCTTTAGCCGAACGTTCTCGCTCGGCTCCGCTCCCGGAACCACCACCGGCGGTACCAACCCCGCGCAGATCGGTCTTGGTGTCACAGTTGCGAGCACGCAGCGCAACTTCAACAATGGTCCGATCGGCGGCACCGGCGTTGCAACCGACATTGCGATCGAAGGCGATGGCTTCTTTATTGTCGACGTCGCAGGCGCGCAGCACTTCACCCGCGCGGGCAACTTCCTGCTCAATCCGAACAACGACCTTGTGACGCAGTCCGGTGCGCGTGTGCTCGGCTATGCAGTCAACGAGCAGTTCAACATTGAGGACGGCAACCTCGTGCCGATCTCAATTCCGGTTGGAACGCTGACGCTTGCCGAAGCGACGACTGCAGTGACGTTCAATGGCAACTTGAATGCGGCGGGAAGTATCGCGACGGCGGGATCGTCATTCCTGAGTGCGGCAATGTACGAGGATGCTGCGCTCACGATCCCGGTCACGGCGGCGACCGACCTGACCGCGACCAGCGTGTACATTCCTGACGGGCTCGGTGGCTCTGTGATGATGTTTGATTCGGCGACGAACCCGAAAAGCATCACGATGAGCGGCGTTGAGAAGGGCGGCAAGACGATCGCGCCACAGACCTTCGCGTTCAGCGGTGCCTCGGTGGCTGGAGCGGTGGACTTTGGCACGACCCTCGGCGACTTCGCAACCTTTGTTCGCGATGTGCTTGGTCTCAGTAACACCGCCGTTGGTAGCGGTGTCTCCAATCTTGGCGGCAGCGTCTCATTCGATGCGCAGGGGCGTATGGTCGTGGTCGGGAACGAAGGTGTCGCACAGGAACTCGGGCCGGAGTCGATTGAGTTCTCCGCATCAAACATCGGTGCGGGTTCTTCACAGCCCTTGGTGCTCACGCGATCGAGCTTCGCAAACGGCGAGAGCGTCCGCACCAGCTTCATCATCTATGACTCCCTTGGTACGCCAGTGAGCGTTGATATGACGTTCGTTCTGCAAGCGACGACTCCGTCAGGTGGAACCACGTGGCAGATGATTGCTGAGTCGGACGACAACGACGCGCTGAGCCGTATTGTTGGCATGAGCGAGGTTACCTTCGACAGTGATGGCAGCATGTTGAGTTCGTCCAGTCAGACGCTGAGCATTGTTCGTGCAAACGGTGCGAACTCACCACTCACGATCAGTCTCGACTTCAGCTCCGACACCTATGCGGTCTCAAGCCTGTCCGACACAACGTCGAACCTAGCAGCCGTGTTCCAGAACGGGTCGCCGATCGGAACACTCTCGAACTTCTCGATCTCCGAAGATGGGCGCATCGCAGGCTCATTCACCAATGGCCTGACCCGCACGATCGGGCAGGTGGCGATCGCGAAGTTCACGAATCCAGAAGGCCTCGTGGACGCGGGCGACAACCTCTATCGGAGCGGCCCCAACTCGGGCGCTGCGTTCATCACGCGACCGCGCGAGTTCGGTACGGGGCGACTGGTCGGAAGCGCGCTTGAGCAGTCGAACGTGGATCTCTCGCAAGAGTTCATCAACATGATCTTGGCAAGTACCGGCTACTCGGCCGCAAGCCGGGTCATCACCACCACCGATGAGTTGATCACGCAGCTTCTCGCGCTCGGTCGGTGATCCGCCGCGCAACAAGAACTTCCTCAGCGGCGCGCGTCGTTCAATCGGCGTGCGCCGCTTTCGTTGAGAGAACGTTGGTAGAACTCATCGACGCGGATTGCGTCCGCTCGACCGCGTACCCGACGCACCATCATCGGGTCCTGGCGGTTCACCACGGAACTTCGGCTGCGCAATCGCGCGCGCAGCCATGCTGGCAGCGGTGCCGGGCGGCGGTGGATCGCCGCCGTCGTAGCGCGCGAACACCATGCGCCCTGCATTCGTGGTCAGCGTGTTGGTGACGACTGCCTTGACAGACTCGCCGATGTGCTCCGCGCCAGCCTCGACCACGACCATCGTTCCATCGGGCATGTAGCCGACACCTTGGGTTGGATTCTCGCCAGGCTTGGTCAACTCGACCTCGATGCGATCGCCAGGAAGAAGCTGCGCGCGCAAGGCTCCAGCGAGCGCGTTGATGTTGACCGCTGGAACTCCGGCGATTTCAGCCACCTTTGCAAGTGCCGCGTCGGTGGTGACCACGCGATACGCATTGCGCTTCGCAACTTCGACCAGGCCGCGATCAACGTTTGCGCCCTCAAACCCGAGGTCTTCAATGGCAAGATCAATGCGCGGCGCGCCTTGGAGTCGTGCAATCATGTCGAGTCCGCGTCGTCCGCGGGCGCGTTTGCCCTTGTCGGCGCTATCCGCAAGACGCTGCAACTCGTCAATGACGGCCTGAAGCACCACGAAGGGTGCATCAAGCGCGCCAGACTCCGCAAGTTCATGAATGCGCCCATCGATGATGGCGCTTGTGTCGAGAAGCATTGGCCGAACACCTCGGTTTTGCTTCGAGAACTCGACGTACGGGATCACAAGGCGGAAGTCATCTTTCGTGGTCATCACCACCGAGACGGCGATGTAACACAGAATGAGGCCAATCGAAACCTTGGTGAGATTGAGGTAGATCGCGGCCGTCTCCTTCAAACTCCATGCGTCCACAATCGCATCAAGCAGCGTGCCGATCGCATACGCACCGATCAGACCAAGACAAATCCCGAGATAGATGCCGAAGATCGAGGCCAGTTGCTTGTTCGGCGACATCGCGTCGATCACGACGACGATCAGCCCAAGCGAGCCGGTGGCGAGGGTGAGGCCGATCACGAGCCGAACTGGGAATGGCTCGCCCGCTGAGGAGCTGCTGAGGCTTCCGACGACGAGCGCCGGCGTGGCCAAGACGAGCGCCATAAACATGAGCCGCGCCGCCAGCAGAATGAGCCGGGTGCTTTCGCGGCGGGTGCTCGCGATCCGAGTTGATCCCTCAGAGTTGTCGGGAATGGAACCGAGCGTGGGCTCAGACATGCGAACCTCCGGGCGGGATTCTACGACACCGCGCGCGGCCATCTTCGCTACCATCACCGATCTGGAGCCTCGGAAGACGGCCGGGCCCGGCGGGCGGGTCGGCCGCGAATCTGGTCAGGGCTTGACCGCAGCAGCCATAAGCGCGCCGGTCCGAGCCGACGGTCGCCTGGCCGTCTTCCGCGGCTCCAGTTGAACTGTTGCAGGCGCCTTTGCAGGCGTGTTTGCGGGCGTGTATGCAGGAGTCGAGATGCTCCCATGGCAAAGAAGGCGGCGACATCACCTCCGGCTCCCTTGCCCCTTGCCGAGAGCACGAATGGCTCCATCGGCGGTGCAGCAGGGGGTGTTGCGGACAGCACGGCGGCCGGCGCCCGAACCGGCGCCTACACCGTGCTCGCCCGGCGCTACCGCTCGCGCGACTTTGGCGAGGTCGTAGGTCAGGAGCCTATTGCGCGCACGCTGCAGAACGCCATTGCCACTGGCCGCACCGCGCACGCGTATCTCTTCTGCGGAACGCGCGGAGTCGGCAAGACGTCGATGGCGCGCATCTTTGCCCGCGCGCTGAATCGAGACAGCGGGCTCGCGGAGGGCGACGCCATCAGTGATGCAATCCTGCGCGGCGAGGATCTCGACGTCATCGAGATCGACGGCGCCTCGAACCGAGGTATCGACGATGCCCGCGACTTGATCGCAGGGGCAGGACTCGCCCCGACGCGCGGGAAATATCGCATCTACATCATCGACGAAGTGCACATGCTCACAACGCCGGCGTTCAACGCACTCCTCAAAACGATGGAGGAGCCGCCAGCGCACGTGAAGTTCATTCTGTGCACCACAGAGCCCCACAAGGTTCCGCAGACGATTCAGTCGCGTTGTCAACGCTTCGATTTTCGCAACATTCCTACCAAGCAGATTGCGCAGCATCTCGGCGCGGTTGCAGTTGGAGAGAAGATCGAAGTTACGGAAGAGGTTCTGCTGGCCGTGGCGCGACTTGCGAACGGCTCGATGCGCGATGGCCTCTCGCTTCTCGATCGGTTACTCGCGGCCTCGACGGGGGGAGTGGATGCAACCGTGTTCGAGCAGGTCTTCGGTCTTCCTGACGACGAGATCTTGCTTGACATCATCGAGGCGTGTGTGGAAGAGCGAATTGGTGATGCACTGCGACACGGCGCGCGACTGCTTGAGCGGGGAAGCGGTGTTGAGCAGGCGCTTGAGCTTCTTGCCGAGCGATTCCGATGGATTCTCGTTGCGTGCGCAACCGTCGGCGCGCGTGACGCAGCCGATCTTCTTGAGGTTGCGCAATCGATGCGAGCTCGTGTGGAACGCATCGCATCATCGACAGACGCCGCGCAGGCTGCGCATGCGATTGCGCTATGTGATGCTGCTGCGCGAAACGCACGGTCGTCGAGCGCGCCGCGTGCGCTGTATGACGCATGCGTTGCGAGACTTTCCTTGTCGTCGCGATTTGCAGCGGGTGCCGCGCTTCTTGCAGGAAACGGCGGAGGAGCCCACGTAAAAAAAGCAGGTGACCCCGCAGCGCGAGGCGCTGTGGGGCCGACCTCGATGCGCTCCACAGCGGATTCCGCTTCGGGTTCAGACGCTTCGCGGGTCGCGGTCGAGCCGAAGTTCGCGCCGAGGCAGAGCGGTTCGACGGGGGCAGCCGATGCGCAAGCGGCCACATCGCAGCAGCGGATGCCTGCGTCTCGTCCCCCAACGGGCTCGGGAAGCAACGTCGCGCCAACCGTCGCGCCAGCGCAAGACCTCGCCGAACTCAAAGCTCGCTTGTCGGCGATCGCCGCGAAGAGTCCGCGCGACGCAGCGCTTGTTTCGCAGTGCGAGGTTGTCTCGTTTACCGAAGGCAACGCGCGGGTCACCGTGCGCGACGACGGCGGCGGTCAATATCTCGCGGGAAATCCTGAGCCACTCCGCACGCTGCTCGCTCGCGCTGCTGGACGTGCGGTTCGAGTGTCGGTGGATGTGTGCGCTGCGCCTGATGCGCCCGCAGCGCCGCGGCCGATTGCCGTCGACGACAGCGAAGTGCGCAACGATCCGCTCGTGCGTCGCGCCGCCGATCTCTTCGATGCGACGATTGTTGCGGTGACGCGGCGGATCTCCACAACCGACGCGGCAGACGCGGATCGTGCAGATTCCACGGGACGCACGACCGATCTACTCGGAGCGATGGGTGGTTCAGATGGTGAAGACGTGCGCGAAGACAGACTTGACGCGCCTATGTAGTAAATGACGTTTGGCGGATTTCCACGAGGAGTACGCGATGTTCGACAAGTTGAAGGCGGCAGGCCAACTCGCAGGCATGTTGAAGGATCTCCCGAAGCTGCAAGGGCTCGTTGAAGACGTGCGCACCCGGCTTGCCAGCACGCGCGTTGAGGGGAGCGCCGGTGGAGGCGCGGTGCGCGCGGTGGCGTTCTGCGACATTCGGATCGACACGGTGACGCTGGATCCCAGCGTTTTTCGCGGAATCGCGGGCGGTTCGGCCGCCGACCAAAGTTATGCGAACAGACTGATCGCCGAGGCGGTGAACGACGCCCTCACCCGCGCGCGCGCGAAGTTGGCTGAGGAACTCGCGAAGGCCGCACGTGAAAGCGGCCTCGATCTCCCTCCGTCCATTCTTGAGCGACTTGCCTGAGCGGATACGGAGCGCAGCCATGTCGAATGCAGCCTATCCAGAGTCGGTACGCCGCTTGATTGATGCCTTCGCGGCGATGCCCGGGATTGGCCGACGAAGCGCGGAGCGACTTGCGTTTCATGTGCTGCGCCAATCACCGTCCGACGCGCTTGAACTTGCGCGCGCGGTCGAGGACGTGAAACGCAACGTGCGGCATTGCTCCGTTTGCTGGAGCCTCGCCGACAGTGATCCATGCCCGATTTGCGCCGATCCGCGCCGCGACGCCACAACCGTGCTTGTGGTTGAGCAGCCAAGAGATCTGCTGGTGATGGAGAAGACGGGTCTCTATCGAGGTGTGTATCACGTGCTCCTGGGTCGTCTTGATCCACTTGGTGGTGTCGGACCCGAGGCGATCACACTCGATGCGTTGGTTGCTCGACTGGAGCGCCCAGAGCGCAATGCGCGTGGCGTGGCGATGCAGGAGTTGATCCTTGGGCTCAATCCTGATCTCGAGGGCGATACGACGGCGCTCTGGATCGCGCGCGAGGCTGGAGAACGGGGTGTGCGTTCCACGCGCCTCGCTCGCGGATTGCCGAGCGGCTCACAACTTGAGTTTGCGAATCCGGCCGTGATCGGCGACGCGCTGAAGGGTCGCACGAGTTTGTAGATCTGTGGACCGCGCCGGGATGCCGCGTGGATCGACGTCCGGGGATCCGCCAGACAGAACCTAGTGGTCTGAGTCGGAATTCCGCCGACACTCAGCGGTCCTCGTCGCCGCTGGCAGCGTTGCAGCGCCTTGAGGTATCTCCGGGGATACCCCTTCGGCACGGCGCCTTGCCATCGACGACGATGCCTCGCTGATTGTCAGCGTTCTTCCGACTCAGACCACGAGTCGCCCTGTTGTTCGTCTCGCCGTGTACGCAGCTCCGGCACGCGCCAACGTGAGCGCACGAGGTAGTACGACTCTGTCACGCCGGAAAGTTCGCCCACACGGGAGAGGCCGAACTGGCGCTCGACCATCGGGGCGGTCGACTTTGCCACTGGAACAACAAACGGCCCGGTCTGCGCGAAATGGTGGAGGAGCGCGCGATCCTCCGCCTCGATGTCAATCTTTGCGCGTGGTGCATGCCGACGAAGCCACCGATCGAGCCGCTCGCGCAATGGGCTCGGGGGAGCGGGTACTGCAAGCCGTGCGTCGATCATGGACTCCGGGAACCGCGACCTGAGTTTTGCCGCGATCTCCTTGCGTGCGCAGAGCACGATCGCAGAACGCGCCGGGACGGTCGCGACGAGATCTTCGTTTCGAAGCGTGAGCGGCTCTCGGTCGGTCACCAACATGTCGAGGCGATGCGAGAGCAACTCCGACTCGAGATGGTCGGACTTCCATTCTCTGCACTCCAGCCGGAATCCTGCACGAAGGTAGGGGAGCAGGACTCTGCGCACGATGATCTTCGGAACCGCGTCTGCAGTCCCAACGCGCAGCGGCGCCAGCGTGCCTGTGTGGCCGCGGATTGATGCGTCAAGCGCCTCGCAACTCCGCAGAACTCGGAGTGCACCGTCATGCACTCGAGCGCCCTGTGCGGTGAGTCGGAGTCGCCGACCTTCGCGCTGAAAGATGCCCACGCCCGTGGTTCGCGCAAGTCTCGCCAGTCGCGCACTGAGTGCGGGCTGCGAGATTCCGAGGCTCTTTGCAGCGGCGGAAACAGTGCCGGTGCGGACGGTCTCGACGAGTGCGGCGAGATCGGGGTGGAGAAGCGTCTTTCTGGTCGGCATACGTGTGTATTTGTAGAACAAATCAATTTGTGCGCATCCATCAATACGAAGAATTCCTCAGGATTCGGTTGTTTCTGTGCACTTGAGACAGGGAAACCGGGTAGGGTTGCCGGGCTCGTGAGAATCGGCTGTGCGCCCACGAAATCTGTGGGAGCCTTCGTTGGTTGTCAGAGCAACACCCTCGCGAACACCGCGTTTCTGCGATGCCGAGTAGCCGTGGGCTACCGGTTCCAATGTTTCCTCCCGCCGCACCTTGAAGGGGTCGCGGTACTGTCTGAAAGGAGCAGGCCATGCTGTCCACCGACCGCGAGCGCTACGAGCCAATCACCGCTGCGAATATCCAACGGCATCCTGTGTGGGAGCGTTTGGATCCGGAGATGCGCCATGCCGTGCAGGTGGTGTCGGAGGTGCTTCCCTTCCGCGCCAACTCGTACGTTGTCGACAATCTCATCGATTGGTCGCGCGTGCCTGAGGATCCGATCTTCCAACTCACATTCCCGCAGCGGGGAATGTTAGAGCCAGAGGCATTCTCGGTTGTCGAACGTGCGCTTGAGCAGGGTGATCGATCGCGGTTGCACGCGGTGGTCGGTGCGATCAGAGAAAGCCTGAATCCGCATCCGGCTGGGCAGGCCACGTTGAATGTTCCGCTCGTCGACGGACGGCCTTTTCACGGTGCCCA
>JBILDS010000332.1:0-2744 GCA_044352505.1 Phycisphaerales bacterium | reverse complement strand
CCTTCATGTTCTTGATGTTCTCCTTGTATCCCGTGGTCTCGGAGAGGAAGTACGTGCTGCGGCCACGACCGATACCAGCCGGGCGCCCCGTGCTTCCAGGAGTTTGTGGCGTGGTCGATGACCACTCGCGGAAGCGCGTGCGGCCGAGCACAAGCGTCTCGCTGTCGGAGATCGCTTGGAAGCGAATCGTGCGATTCGTGTCGCTTGTGGGTGCGGTGCGGAACGTGTTCGAGTAGCTCGACGCGCCCTGCGTCACCGTGTACGTGTACTCGGTGTCTGCCTGCAGGCCAGCGACATTGATGCGATGGCGGTAGTTCCGCGCCGGAACGCCCGGTGCCTCGAAGATTGCTGTGGTTGAGAAGGGGAACGCGCCGGTTGCGTTGAGTTCGTTGGCAATCTGATAGTCGAGGATCGGCTCGAGAACGGGCGCGCTTGTGAACTCAAGCGGGCTCTTGAGGCCGGGTCCAGTGATCGAGAGCGTGCCGGGCGTTGCAGAGATTGTGAACCAAGTCAACTGCATCCCGTCAAGCGCGGGATTCATTTGGTATGGAAGAACTCGGAAGTCTGCGATCGACTGGCCAAGCGCGGCGGGCGCTGCAAGCGAGGCGAGCACGGTCGAGATCATCGCGGCTGTGCGAGTACGGATTCTCATGAGGGCTCCTGTGCGAGTGTGAAGGGGAATGAACCAGACGCGAGGAGAATCTGCCGGAACCATTGAGATTACGCAGAGAAACTGCGAAGTTCTCGGCTCCGATTCGGTTCAGAGATCGCCAGTGCACACAGACTCGTCGCGCGTTCGTGCCTCTCAGTTTCGCGGGCTGAATCCGCAGAGTTTGCACAGATTTCATCGCGTGGCGGTTGAACCGCGCGTTGCTGTGCGATATCCGCAGCTTTCCGGTAGCGTTTGCGCATGCGATGCGCTCTTCCTGTTGTGCGTGTGATTCTGGCGCTGTCGTGTTGCTCGGTTGCGTACGGTCTGGATGCACCGCATTCGCTCGAGGAAACTCGCGCGGCGCTTGATGCGGCGCGTGCGCGAATCGGTGCGCAGACGGCGCAATACCACGACCCGGTGGGGCCACGCACGTGGATCGACGGCACGCGACTGTGGTTTGCAGAGACAACGCGCGATGGCGCGCGTCGCTGGTGGCTTGTTGATGCGGGGAAGTCAGGTGATGCTGCGAAGTCTCCGCTTTTCGATCACGCGGCCGCCGCGCGGCTGCTTGCAGACCTTGGGCGCGACGTCTCGGCTGATCGACTTCCTGTTCGTGGACTGGTCGTCGCCCCACCGCGTGGCGGGCTACCGGCGCCGGCGGGTGACGGTGCACGGGTGGTGGTGTCACTTGAGGGTCTTGAGGCGCCGCTTGTCTTCGCGCTTGGTGGTGGGCGTGTGGAAGATGATTCCTCGCTGCGGTCGTTCTTGGAAACGTCGCTTCGCCCAGGAAAGCGTGCGACCCAAGGGCAGGGTGCATCCACGCATCTCACCTTCGAAAACAGACTTGAGGAGTCGGTTGAGCTTCTTTGGGTGGATCGCGCGAAGAGCGAGCGGTCGTATGGCATGATCGAGGCCGGCGGATCGCGCAGACAGCAGACCTACGGCGGTCACGCGTGGCTCGTGCGTACTGCGTCGGGGCGCGAACTCGGGCACGTCGTGGCGACCGAGATTGAAAGAACGGTGGTGGTAGGCGACGCGCCGCGTACGGAACCTGAGCCCATCGATGCGATGGACGGACAGCACGAGACGGAGCAACCCGATCCTGCGCTCCTTCAGACGGAGGCTCCGTTGTTACCGCCGATACTTCGCGTTGAGAGCGACGGCCCGAACCTCGTCGTTCTGCGCGAGGGTGTTGAGGTCCTCCGCACAAGCGATGGTGTTGACGGCGACGCGTACCGCGCACACTGGGTTGGCCTGAAGCAGGATGCTGTGTTTGCGCTGAAGGTGAAGGAAGGCGCGCGCCGCGAAGTGCATCTCGTCGAGAGCGCGCCGCGCGACCAGCTGCAGCCGAAGCTGCGCACGCTCGACTACACGAAGCCGGGCGACGTGATTGAGCGCGCGGCGCCGCGGCTCTTCCGCCTCGCGCAGGCTGGAAGCGGCCCCGCGGGCACCACGATGCGCGAGGTCGCGCTCGACGACGCGCTCTTTGCGAATCCGTGGTCGATCGACCGCGTGCGCGTGCTGCCGAACGGCCGCGAGATCGCGTTTCTCTACAACGAGCGCGGGCATCGCGTGGTGCGGCTCGTGGCCGTCGACCTTGAGACGGGTGCCGCGCGCGGAATCGCCGAGGAGTCGTTCCCCACCTTCGTCGACTACACGAACAAGATCTGGATGCACTGGCTCGACGAGACGGGCGAGCTTCTGTGGATGACCGAGCGCAGCGGCTGGAACCACATCGTGCTCGTCGATGTCGCGACGGGCGCTGTGAAGCGCGCGGTGACGGAAGGCCCGTGGCTCGTGCGCCGCGTGCACGCGGTCGACGAGTCGTCGCGCACCGTCGACCTCGCTGTGATGGGGCGCGACCCTTCGCAGGACCCGTACCATGTGCACCACGCGCGCGTCTCGATCGACGATGGCCGCATCACGATGCTGACCGATGGCGACGGCACCTGCCGCGTCGACTTCTCTCCGACGCGCGAGGTGCTCGTGTCGGTGCGCGCACGCGCCGACCTGCCGCCCGTCTACGAAGTGCGCCGCGCGACTGACGGCGCGCTCGTCGCCGAGCTCGGCCGGGCCGACGACGGCGCCATGC
>JBILDS010000331.1:0-2750 GCA_044352505.1 Phycisphaerales bacterium | reverse complement strand
GCGACGGGCTTCGTGCAGGATCCGGCAGCGGGCGCGCGCAGCCTCGCGCGCGTCCTCGGCGCCGAGCAGCCGATTCGCTGCATGGAGGCGATCGACATCGCGCACCTGCGCGGCGGCGAGACCGTGGCGTCGAAGGTCTGCTTCATCGACGGGAAGCCCTTCAAGGAGGGCTACCGCCGCTACAAGATCACGAGCGTGACGAACGACGACTACAGCGCGATGCGCGAGGTCGTGAGCCGCCGCTACCGCGAGGCGGGCGACGGGCAAGAACTCTACCCCGATCTCATCCTCATCGATGGTGGCATCGGACAGCTGCGCGCCGCGCTCGAGGCCTTTGCGCAGCTGCGAGTGCAGCCGCCGCGGGTGATCTCGCTCGCGAAGAAGGAGGAGCTCATCTACACGACTGAGCGCGACGAGCCGATTCGCCTTGGGCGCGAGCACCTCGGGCTTCGCCTCTGCCAGGCAATCCGTGACGAAGCGCATCGCTTCGCGCAGCACTACCACCATCTCCTGCGCGAGAAGAGCCTGCTTGGCGAAACTGCATCAAAGGTGCGGAAAAAGCGCGCGATACGCAAGCTTGAAGATGAACGCGGTGCGCCGGGGAACGAGCGCACCGCAGAGTGATCAGCGGCTCGAATGAGGTGTACGTGGTTCTTCCATCACGTTTGTGTACGACCCGCGGCGGCGGCCAATCCCTACGAATGCTGCGAGCGCGAGGAAGCCAAGTGCGCCCGGTGCAGGAATCACGCGGAATGAGGAAAGGTCGGCGTGGACCGGGAAGTCTGGCGACGTGCCTTCGCCCGTTGAAGTCCAGGCAAGCGAGACAACCTCGACGGCCGCGAAGTTGACCGGGCCGCCGGTTGTCACCCAACCGGCGTCGCCGAACGCAATTTCTGTGGTACCGCCGGGCGCAAACGCGAATGACGCATCGCGGCCAAGAAGATCGATCACAGACAAGGTCAGCTCAAGGCCGGGGCCAAAGGTGGTTGACTGCACGACGAAGCGGTTGAGTCCGCCCGACGTGAGGTTGATGCCGCCCGCATAACGCCAGGCTGCCTGCATGAACGCCGCACCGCCGGGTGCGAAGTCGCCATCGCTTCGGAGACCGAATGAGAGGACGCCGCGTCCAATGGCGACCGAACCAGTGGCAACATGCTCAGGATCGATCGGCGCTTCGATCGCAGCAAACACAGCGCGTTCCGATGCGCTGGTGCCGAAGATCGGTCCGGATCTGGTGTTCGAGTCTGTCGTCGGTTCACCGCCTGTGGCCGAGAGGAAGATCGTTTGTTCTGTCTCGAAGTCGTCGATCACGATCGTGGCCGACGTGGTTGCGGCTGAAATGCCCGCGAGAACCGTTGCCACGAGCATGCGTGGGCGGCGGTGCGCGAAAGGATGGGGGATGTTGAGATCGCTGCGTTGCATGGTCTTTCCCCTGTGTGAGTTTCTTCCGTGCGGTGGATTCGCGCAGGCCAAGCGAAGTTGGCGCGCGTCGCTTCTCCATCTAGATTGCGGTGGCTTCTCTTCAAGTCGAGTCGTTGCGACGGCGATTACGATGGATCGTCGCTTCTCACGCCGGGCAGATGTCACAGCCATGCCAAACGGTCGCTGGCCGGGCGGATCCTGCACCCAGAGACGCGGCGATCGCAGGGGAAGCGGGGGTCAGCGGTGCGGAGGTTCGAACCGCCCGTCCTCCGTCTGTGGACACAAAGCACCCATTTTTGACGTCTTGGCGGACAAGTCTTGTCCACAGCCGGGGTATGAGTTAGTTTCGAAGTGCCTGAGGCGCCCGCATTTGTGACGCGGGCGCACGGTGCACCGGGGACCCATTCCATGGAAGAAGCACTCTTTGATATCCGCAACGCCGAAGCAATGGAGCTGATTCTTGACGAGTCGGCGATGGCGATTTGGGAATTCATCCGCCGACGAAGCCGCCCCGCGATGGTTGCAGAGATCGCGTCGACGACGGGATACGCAACCTCAGAGGTACAGAAGAAACTCGATCTCCTCTCGACGCACGGTTTGGCTGAAGTCGTGCCACTTCGGGCGGGGCGTCGCGTTGTGACGTATCGCATTCGTCATCAGCGCATCGGCATTGTGCTCGAGCCCAATGACGCAGCGGATCGCCAACTGTGGGACGGATACTCCGCGCGCATTCGCGAGGCGGCCGCGCAGTTGGCGAAGAACCAAATGCCGCTCGAACAATCAGAAGCCGAGCGATACGCGCGGTGCTTCTACGTGATGCCCGTGCGTCTTGATCCGAGCGAGCTCGACGAGTTGCGCCAGCGCTTGGATGAGCTGACGTCGTTCCTTCGCATTCTGCAAGAGAAGCACGCTGGCGACGTCGACCCAGAGCGCTACGGCTGCAACTACCGCTTCGAGATGCAGCTTCAACCCCTTGCGACCCGCGTTCTTCCGCAGCCGGTGGTTCTCATGCGCGCGCGCGAGCGGAACCCATTCAGCGGCGCCGAGAGAGTCGACGCCATGTCGCGGCTGTCTGCACGCGAACGGCAAGTGGCACAGGCGATCGTGCGCGGACTCACCCGCAGCGAAACGGCGGAGCAACTTGGAATCAAGCCTGGCAGTGTTGCCACGCTGACGAAGCGTATCTACCGCAAACTCGGACTCTCAAACCGTATGCAACTCTCGCGCTGCATTGGCCAGCGCCCAGCCGAAGCTGCATCGGTGGCGTGAGTCAAACTGCAACGCCGCGCGCGAAACCGGCGGAAAACACACGCACCGAACCCGGATCG
>JBILDS010000119.1:0-9774 GCA_044352505.1 Phycisphaerales bacterium | reverse complement strand
TATCCGATCGGCGTGGCAAAACTGGCGCTCGCCCCGACCATCACCACGATGGCCGCATACTTCGGGTCAACGCCCCCAGCGGTGGCGGCCCCCATGGCGATCGGGAAGACAAGCGCAGCTGCTGTCACGTTTGAGAGAAGCTCAGTGAGCACGAACGTGGCAAGGTAGAGGAGCGCCAGAGAGAGCAACGCGTGGCCTGAAGAGAGGCTCAGGAGTCCCTCCGCAATGCGCGCCGCAACACCAGTTTTCTCAAGAGCCGCTCCAAGTGCGAGCGATCCAGCAATGACAAAGAGAAGTCGTACATTCAGTGCTTTGCGCGCCTGTGGTCCTGTGCAGCATCGCGTGAGGAGCATGAGACATGCGCCTGCAAGCGCTGCGTGAAACATGGTCAGACCGAAGGGCTCGAATGACGCCACAAGCACCACGCCTGTGAGAATTGCTGCCGCGATGGGTGCGCGCTCGTGGCGAACAGGTGCTGAGTCCTCGATGCGGCGAACCAGCAAGAAATCACGCGATTCCGCGAATGCCTTTAGGAACGACTCTTGCGTTTCTAACAGCAACACATCGCCTGCGCGCAGGGCGACACTTCCGATTTTCACATTCGTCAAGCGCTCGCCATTGCGCGATACAGCGATGACAACGGCGTCGTACACATTTCGAAATCGCGCCTCGCGAATCGTCTGGTTGAGAAGTGGACTCGAATCGGAGACAACCGCCTCAACAAGAAACCGTCCATGGCGCGCGTGTGCGAGCTTCTTTGTTTGATCCGCGGCGGCTGCAAGTCCACGCATCTTCTGCAGGCCAACAACAGCGCGCACGTCTCCAATGAAGATCAGGGTGTCGCCCGCTGCAAGGCGCGTCGTTGGTTCGACGGGTGTGATCAACTCATCCCCGCGTCGAATCTCACTGAGATACAGCCCTTCAAGGCCACGCAGACTTGCTTCCTCGACCGTCTTTCCAGCGATCGGGGCACCGATCACCTGCATTTCCACCGAGTAACTGCGCGGATCAGCTGAAGCGAGTGTGTCGCGGCCAGAGTGCGGCAACAACCATCGACCTGCAATCACAAGATAGATCATGCCCACGATGGCAACCGGTACCCCGATCGGTGCAAGATCGAAGAGATGAAAAGGCTCGCCTCCAGTCTTCAGCCACATGTCATGCGCCACAAGATTGGTGCTTGTACCGATGAGCGTGCAGACACCACCGAGCGTTCCTGCGAACGCAAGCGGAATGAACAATTTTCCCGGGGAAATCCGCGTCCGGCGCGAAAAATCCTCGACAAGCGGAATGCACATGGCAACCAGCGGCGTGTTGTTGATGAACGCCGAGAGCGCAGCCACCGGCGCCATAAGTCGAATCTGCGCCCACGAGACGTTGCGACTGCGCCCAAGGAGCGATCCGCCGATCCAATGAATCAGGCCGGTTTCGATCACGCCCTGTGAAACAACAAGCAAGAGAGCGATGGTGATGATCGTTGGACTTGCGAGTCCCGCGAATGCTTCCGCGGGTGTCAGCACTCGCGTGAGAACCAAGAGCGTGATTCCGCCCGCCATTGCGATGTCACTTGCCATACGGCCGCGCACAAGCGCTGCAAGCGTGACAAGCACGCAGACGATGGCGAGAAGTGCGGGAGGAACATCCGGCATGAGGTGTCAGCGCGGCCTCGGCTCGCGTCCATCGGCGGCGCGCGCTGGCGGCGACGGCGCGAGTTCGCGCGCGATTCTGCGCACCATGGCCTCTTGCAGCGTTCGTGCGCGGGCAATCTGATCGCCCTGCGCGAGATTGTTGCCAAGGATGGCGAACGCGAGAACGCGTCCATCGGGCGCGATTGCAATTCCAGAGAGTGTGCTCACGCCTCGGATGTAGCCTGTCTTGCACCGCACTTCGACTGGGCTGCCACTGAGGTCATCAAAGCGACGCCGCACCGTGCCGGTTTTTCCGGCAATGGCGAAACTCCCGAAGTAGGTGGGCGCGAGTTTCGGGTCGCGCGCGAAGTGCGCAAGCCAGCGCGTGAGACCTCCAGCGGTAAGACGATTCTCTTGCGAGAGTCCGCTGCCGTCATCGAAAGTCCAGAGCGAGAGGGCTTCCGCTCCAACGACTTCCGCGACCGCCTTACGGAGCGCGGCACGACCGTTCATCCACGTGCCCAGCGACGCTCCTGGCTCGGGCACAAAGCGTGAGCTCTTCGCGTCGTCGTCGGCGTGCCGTGCACCGAGGCGCTTCAGCAATGCTTCCGCATAGAGATTCTCGCTGTCGGTGTTTGCGCGCTCAAGCACGGTTGCGAGCGGCGTTGCGTGGATCGGCGGAACCACGTTGCCTGTTGCACTGGATTCAGATTCGCTTGCAATACGCGCAAGCGCGATGTCGATCCCGCGCGATGCGAACGATCGCCGCAAGAGCGTGGCGGTGAGTGCAGGTGTGTCGTGCACCGTGAGTGCGAGCGGCGACGATGGCTTCTTCGCAGCATTTCCACGAAGTGTGAGATCGTTCGAGCCGAACGCGCGCGACGCCGTGAAGGTGAACTTATCCTTTGTCCGCGTGGTTGCGTTGTTGCGCGCAACCGACAGATCGAACGCAGGCGTGAACACAACATTTGGCGAGCCACCGGTTTGCGGGATCGGCGTGATTCCGACCACATTGCGCGCGACGTTGATTCCCCACACTTCCGCGCAGTATGCGTTTGGATATTGCTCCTTCGGCCACGACGGGTGATAGAACTCGCGATCGAAGATGCGTGCGTCGATCACAAGTTCGTCGACGCGGGTTGTGCCGAGCTTTCGCAGTTCATCCGCCCACAGCGCCACGAGTGTGTCGAGTCCGTGTGGATCGCGCTGACGCAGTTCCGGGTCGTCGAGCGCAGGATCGCCGCTACCGACAAGGGTGAGCCGAGTGGTTCCGTTGGTACGTGCGAGATAGAGGGTGGTGTCGAAGGTGAAGTCGGAACCGAGCGCAAGCAGTGCGGCACCCGTCGTGATGACCTTCATGTTCGACGCGGGCGCCATCGGCGCGTCGGCATTCTGCGACGCAATGGTGCTGTTGCTGCCGACATCGTGCACCACGAACGCAAGGCGCTGCGACGCGATCCCAGATTTGCGCGCAATCTCAGCGAGGTCTGTCGCAAGATCCGACTTGAGATTGGCCGCGCGGCGCTCTGCAGTTGCAGGGTGCGCGCCGACCGCCTCGGCCGGTGCTGCAACGAAACAGCCGAATACGGCAGTCGCCGCAAGGTTCGAGAGGCATGAACGAATGGGGCGAATGCGTCGTCGCATAGCCAGGTTCGCAAACATGTGGCTGATATCGGCACGCGCGCATCCTTTGCGCGAACCGTGGAAGGAGCAGGATACCCCACAGAAGGCGGTCGGAAGGCCGCGAGCGCAGGGCGCGCCGCCTATGACGGTCGAATCTCGAAGCGCTCAAACAGAAATCCGGGGCTCACCGTGCAACCAACCAGCGTCCACGGGCCGAGGCTGCGCGCGCGCTGCCACGCATGCGGCGGAACCTCGATCTGGGGGATTTCGCCGTCGAAAAGCGCCGTTCCCAGGACAATCGTCTGAACGGCGTTCCCCTCGGTTTCGATGGAGAGTTCAAGCGGGGCGCCAGCGTAGAAGTGCCAAATCTCCGTGGCGTCCACGCGATGCCAACGGTTCTCAACTCCTCCCGGAAGCAGAAAGTAGATCGCTGTTCCAGACGCACGACTGCCGTCGGTTCGGCGTTCGCGCCACGTCTCCCGATAGAAGCCGCCCTCCGGGTGGGGCGCGAGGTCGAGGCGACGAATGATCTCGTCCGCGGACTCGGGCCGCGACGGTAGGGGGATGGCGCATTCGGACATGCGCACACCCTATACTTCCCGCCGTTTCCTTGCACCATGTTCGTTCACTTCTTGGAAATCAGAACTCAGATGAGCCAGGCCACGATGACGGAACCAAAGTCGCAGCGCACACGCGAGTCCAAAGCCGGCGCCATTCTTGTCACTGGCGCCGGGGGCGAAATGGGGCACACGCTCCTCGCCATGCTTGCGGCCATGTACCACGGCAGTCGCGAGATTGTGGCGCTTGACCTGCGCGAACTCCCGGTGGAGAGCCGAGAGCACGTCTCGCACGGCTATTCGGGCGACGTGAGTGACGCAGCCTTCATTGAATCGATCGCAGCCAAGCACGAGGTTGGAGAGATCTGGCACCTTGCTGCGCTTCTTTCGACACGTGGCGAGCGAAGCCCCGAGCTCGCGCTCAAAGTCAACGTGATGGGCAGCGCGAACCTCCTCAAACTTGCGGCCGATACTGCGGAGCGCCGGGGTGCAAGCGTGAAGTTCATGTTCCCGTCGACGATCGCTGTCTACGGCGTGCCCACGCTCGACGCGAAGCGCGCCGCCGGGCGCGTGACCGAGGACCAGTGCCTCGAGCCGATCACGATGTACGGCGTCAACAAGCGTGCGGTTGAAGAGATGGGTCGCTACTACGCCCGTCACTACCGGCTGCTCGCCGCCGACCGCATGGAGTGCCCGGTCGATTTCCGATCGATCCGCTTCCCGGGGATCATCTCGGCCGACACCGTGCCAACCGGCGGCACCAGCGACTACGGCCCCGAGATGCTGCACGCTGCCGCGCAGGGCAAGCCGTACGCGTGCTTCGTGCGCCCCGACGCGCGTATTCCGTTCATGACCATGCCCGATGCCGTTCGTTCGCTCATGGAACTGGCGGAGGCGCCTCGAGAGAAGTTGTCGTGGCTTGTCTACAACGTGGCTGCATTCGCCCCGAGCGCCGCTGAGATCGCCGACAAGGTGCGCGAGTTCTTCCCGAAGGCCGAGATCACCTACGCGCCGACGATCGAGCGCCAGAAGATCGTCGACAGTTGGCCTGAGGATTGTGACGACAGCGCCGCGCGCCGCGATTGGGGCTGGAAGCCTGAGCACGACTTCCATCGTGCATTTGCTGAGTATCTTGTGCCAAAAATCAAGGCGCGATACGGCCGTTGAAGCAGACGTTCTGCGCGCGTCGCGCTGCGTTGCGATCAAGACGGAGGAGTGGATGCGTGAGTCGGTTCTCATCGCTCCCGTGATTAGCGGCGTGGTTGCGCTTGTGCTTGGCTACGTCGCCATGCGTATGGCGCGTAAGCGCGCCCACATGCGCGACACGCCGGTGTCGAAAGCAGCCGGTGTTTTCATTGGCGATGTTGAACTCAAGGGAACAGCTGAGAGTGCGGAACCGCTGTGGAGCTATCTCGCGGAGGTGCGATGCGTTCACTACACATGGTTGGTCGAGGAGCACTGGCGCCGCGTCCGCACCGAGACTTACACCGATTCAAAGGGCGCCCGTCGAACGCGGACGCGTGTGGAAACGGGTTGGGACACGGTTGCGTCCGGCGGTGAACAGATTCCGTTCTACCTCGTCGATGATTCGGGGCACGTGCTCATCAGGCCGTCCGGGATGGGTATCGATGGCGTCGAGATTTTCTCGCACGAGTGCCGCCCAGGCGACCCGCTCTACTTCGGGAAGGGGCCGTCTGGCAGCGTTTCTGGGTCGACTGAGCGACGCCGCTTTACGGAAGCCGCAATTCCAATCGGTGCTGCAATCTTTGTGATGGGCGCGGCGCGCGAGCGGAACGATGTCGTGGCCGCGGAGATTGCCTACGCGCGCGATGCCCGATTTTCGTTGGTGACGATGCGCACCGAGGAGCAGGTTTCACGCGGATACACAGGGAAGACTTGGACAGCGGGGGTGTTTGGGGCACTTGCTTCGGTTGTTGGCGCAGGCATTGCGGCAAACGGGGCGCGGCTTGGGAACGATTCCGTGTTTGGAGTCTGCGTGCTTGCGTTTGTGGCGTATCTGATTGCGCTTGCATGCATATGGATGGTGATGGCATTCAACGCCCTGCGCGCGCAACGCGAACGCGTGCGCCGAGGTTGGGCCAACATCGATGTCGAACTCAAGCGCCGCTTCGATCTGATTCCCAACATTGCGGAGAGTGTGAAGGCTGCGCGGGGTCACGAGGCGGAAACCCAACATGTGTTGACACTTCTCCGCGCGCAATACGCTGTCAATCCGGTCGACGTTCGTGAGGGACGCGCGCTCGTGGAGGGCATCGCGCCGATGCTCGTTGCGTTGCGGGAGGCGTATCCCGATCTCAAGACGAGTGAGAACTTCCTCGCGCTGCAGAACGAACTCGTCCGCACCGAGTCGCGCATCGCGCTTGCGCGAACCTACTACAACGGGCTTGTGACCGCCTTCAATGCGCGGATCGCGACAGCGCCTACGAATCTTCTCGCGCGGTTCGGCGGACTGCTCCCATTTGCGTTTATTGAAGCACATGGCCTTGAGCGCGAATTTGTGAAAGTCGAGTTTGTGCGCTGACGAAGCGTTGTGTCGCGATCCCCTCGCGTTCTCGTGGGTGCGAACTCGAAGGAGCCCGCGAGGGAATCCAGTCGATTGTAGAATCCACTTATGGTTTCGTTGAGTGACAATTCAACTCCCAGTACGCTCGAGCCACCACCCGCGAGTGATTCGCGTCTCGCACAGCCAGGGTCTCCGTACAAGGCCTCGGGGAGGTTGGGTGTTTGGTGGATTGCCACTCTTCCGGGAGTTGTGGCCGGCGCCTGCGCCGGTCTCGTAGCTGGGTCGTTGGCCGGCGAGCGGTTTTTCGCGGTCACGCGCGTTGGTGCCACGCCCAAGGCGATCATCGTTGTGCTACTCATCCTCATTGGAGTTGTGGCGATCATCACGGGTGTTTGCACACGAGTGGGTCGTGTGCGATCAGCCTGGTTCACGTTCCTCATGGGACTTTCTGGCGGCGTGACCTTCGCGGCGCTTGGGCTCTGCGCCTTTGCCGCGCGTGGTGTAGGCATTGGAGGCGCCAATGGTGGCTTCTCCGCAGTGATCTCTACAGCATGGGCGTACTTCTCTGATTGGAGTGCGTTTGATGCAGCCCTTACGACGGCGGTTCCAAACGCGACAACGCGGGTCATCATCCTTGTCGTTGCGGGCATCGCAGCGGGGGCTGTAGGCGGAGCGACCGTGTTCATTCACGGTCTGATCACAGAGGGGAACCTCTACGACGAGGCAACGGGAGGTTGGTATCGGTCGCCGGACATCATTGCGCAACTCGATTCGGCGTCACGTCCGCGCGAGCGTTGGAAGCTTCAGCAATGGACCCCGATTGTGCACGAGTCGCACCTTGCGTCGTACAAAGAGTGGACTGTGTTGCGCCTCCATCCGCCGCGGCATGGTGGGGTGCGCTCCATGCTCGCATCCGATGACGACCCTGCGCGGTTTCCGGCGGACGAATCTCGAGCGTCCAGCACGGATCTTCAGGAGTCCTTCAGACAGAACCCGGGACTACCGTTGGTCTCACTCGAGCGTGCGAAGGCGAAGGACTCAAAGGCCTTCTCCTGGCGTCGCTTTCGAAGAGTGGCGAAGCGCGACGTCGAGACGGAGTCAGACGGAACCGCATTTTTTGTGGATCGCGAGGAGCTCAAGGGGCTTTTGGCGCGGATGGCACGCGACAGGTGGAACGACGCGCCAGAACCCTGACGCACGAACAGGAGTAGACCGCAGATCCGCTGCATTCTCGGTTGTACCGACGCGCACGGAAGAGGTGTAAACTCTGCACCATGACCACGCTTGCCGCTCCGACATTCCCTTCGCGCACGCAGCAGATTCTCGACGCACTTCGCGAAAGCGGCCAGTTGAAGCATCTGCAGACGATCGAAGGCCCGATGGACGCAACGGTGAAGCTCAAGGGTTACGGCGAGGTCGCGTGCTTCTGCTCGAACAACTACCTCGGTCTTGCGAATCACCCGGAGGTGGTCGAGGCGGGTATCGCCGGCATTCGCAAGTATGGTGCCGGCACCGCAAGCGTGCGCTTCATTTGCGGCACATTCGACTGCCACCACTCGCTCGAGGCGCGCATCGCAGAGTTCTACGGGGTCGAGGCGTCGTACACCTTCACAAGTTGCTGGAACGCGAACGAGGCAATCTTCCCCACGCTTTGCGAGCCGGGCGACATCATCATCTCGGATGAATTGAACCACGCATCGATCATCGACGGCATCCGTCTCGCGGCGGTCATCAAGAAGGGTCTTCTGAAGACCGTCTATCGCCACAACGATCTCGCCTCGCTGCGTACGAAACTGGCGGACGCGCGCGCCAACCCTGAGATGACGGGCACCATTTGGGTCGTCACCGATGGCGTCTTCTCGATGGAGGGTGACATCGCTGATCTGCCCGCCATGCGCAAACTCTGCGACGAGTTCGGCGCCTACCTCGTGGTCGACGATTCGCACGGCACGGGTGTGATGGGCGCAACCGGCCGCGGCACCCACGAGCACCAAGGACTCGCAGGCACGCAGATCGACTACATCACCGGAACACTGGGGAAGGCGCTCGGCGGTGGTGCAGGCGGTTACATCGCGGGTTCCCGCAAGGCGATCGATCTGCTGATCCAGCGTGGGCGTCCCACGCTCTTCTCGAACGCGCTTCCGTGCACGATTGCGTGCAGTGCCGACAAGGCCATTGAGGTACTCATGCGCGAGCCACAGCGCGTGACCAAGTTGCGCGCCAACGTCGACGCGGCGCGCGCGGGAATCCGTGATGCGGGCTTCGAAGTGCTGCACAGCCCGACGGCGATTTGCCCGATCATCGTGCACGACACAGCAAAGGCGATCGCCATGTCGAAGCGTCTGCTTGAACTTGGTGTGTTCGTGATCGGCTTTGGTTTCCCGGTCGTTCCTGAAGGGCATGCGCGCTTGCGTGTGCAGATCTCCGCGGCGCATGAGGCTGGCCATATCAAGCAACTTGTCGATGGGCTGAAGATTCTGCGGCACGAATTTGCGTGAATCGGTTCGCGCCGTTTCGGATGCGCTGATCTGGTTCGAAGGTTCGCGGCGGCATTGAAGGTTTACAGACGGTGAGGATTCGGTCACGGATTGTGAAGAAGGTCCGAATTGCTCTTGCGGTTTGGAAGCGGGTGGTCACACTGCACTGAGAGTCTCGTCCACTGGGGCGAGTTCGGGAGTCGAACGTCGGAAGCCAACGTCGGAGGCCAACATCGGAGGCCAACATGGGAGGCGAGCAGCCCATTCCCGCGAACCCCGCCCGACTGCGGCTTCCCCGGCCCCAGTCGCCGTGGATGCGCGCCGTTGTCGATCCCACTCTTCGATTCGTTGAGCGCGCCGTTGGGTTGGAGCGCGTGGCCGTGATGGCCGACGCGGTTCATGATGGAGATCCGTCGATCCCGTGGGGCGAACGCGTCCAGCAGGTCACGGGGATTCGCCCGCGCGTCGATCCCCAAGAACTCGCCCGGATTCCCGTCACGGGTGCGGCAGTGGTCTGCGCGAACCATCCGCTCGGTGGTGCCGACAGCGTTGCACTCCTTGCAACGCTGCTCTCGCGTCGAACCGACGTCAAGATTCTCGCGAATACGCTGCTCACCCGCATTCCGACGCTTGCGCCGCTGTGCATCTTTGTCGATCCCTTTGGCGGCGAAGGTTCCGCCGTGCGCAACGCGGCGGCATTGCGCGAGGCCCATGCGTGGCTCAAAGCGGGTCACATGCTTGCGGCGTTCCCTGGCGGTGAGGTCAGCGCCATGCGGTGGGGCGTCTGGACGCCTGCGGATCCGCCATGGTCAACCATTCCCGCGCGACTCGCGCTGAAGGCGGGTGCGAAAGTCATCCCTGTCTGGTGCGAAGGGAGCAACAGCGGTGTCTTCCATGCAGCCGGCCTTCTGCATCCGCGTTTGCGAACCGCACTCCTGCCGAGCGAGTTTGTCTCGCACTGTGGC
>JBILDS010000118.1:0-9813 GCA_044352505.1 Phycisphaerales bacterium | reverse complement strand
CGCGCCGCTGCTGCGGCTCCCTCTGGCTGGGACAGCGCGGGTGGATTCTGCGCCGCTGCGGCGGCTCCCTCTGGCTGGGGCAGCACCTGTTGGTTCTGCGCCGCTGCGGCGGCTCCCTCTGGCTGGGGCAGCACCTGTTGGTTCTGCGCCGCTGCGGCGGCTCCCTCTGGCGGGGGCAGCGCGGGTGGATTCCGCGCCGCTGCGGCGGCTCCCTCTGGCGATACAAGCGCGGGGTAACTTCGGGGCACTCGGTAATCGAGAACCATTTCAGTGGTGCACGGCACGTGCCGTGCACCCAGGTTCGGGGTCAGCGGCGGAACTCGTACGCGCCCGTGGTTGCGCCCCAGACCTGCGAGCCGTTTGCATCGAACCCGCGATCCCAGCTGTTGAGTCCGTCGGCGCGCAGCGTGACTTCGCTTGTGGCGTAACTCGCACCGCGCAGCGAACTCGGGCAATCGCGGTCGTTGGTCGCCCCGCGCCAAACTTCGCCATCTCGCCACAGCACAATTGAGCAGCCCTCGCGTCGAGCGAGCGACTCGGGGCTCAAACTGTCAAATCGCGTCGGCTCGCGCCATGCACCTGTCCAGTCCGCAGGCGTCGGGAGCTCGAACACCACACTCTCGACTGATCCGTCTCCCCGATCGACCAACTGGTAGACGCGCTGGCGATACGGTTTCTCAAGCGCCGTCGCCATCGCCTGCTCGACGTAGAGCCAAGGCCCGTCGGTGCGCGCGGTCCATATTCGCACCGTGTGCAGTCGCACGTCGAAGAAGGCAGGATCCCGCCCCGACTGCGCCTTACTTGAGAAGGCGCCGACGAGCCGCGTCGCGACGTCCTGGACGGCGTCGGACGTACGCGCGACTGCGGTCTGCCGTTGCGGTGCCACACAGCCGCCCAAGACTGCAACTGCGAGCAGGGCGAGGCCGACAGCGGCGCGAACACGAAACCGAGGGTCAATGGTCATTCCCGCACTCTACCGCGGTCGTCCAAGCGGCTTCGGCTTGTGTAGACTCCGGGCTTTCCTCTGTCTGCCTTTTTGCCGCCCGCACGATTTGCTGGAGAGTTCACGATGAGCACCGCATCCGCCCCCACCCCGAAGCCAGTCGACACCCGCGGCCTCGCAGGCCAGACCGTCGGCGACACCTCGATCTGCGCCGTCACCCAGACAGAGCTCATCTACCGCGGCTACGAGATCGCCGATCTCGCCGAGAACGCGACCTTCGAGGAAGTGGCGCACCTCCTCCTCGTCGGCCACAAGCCGTCGGCGGCCGAACTGAGCGCGTTCAAGGCCGAGATCGCCTCGATGCGCGCGATTCCCGCGAGCGTCCGCGACGCAGTCGCCCGCATCGCGAAGGAGAGCCCGAACGCGCACCCGATGTCGATCCTGCGTTCGGGCGTGTCGCTCCTCTCGCACCTCGACCCCGACTGCGAGGACAATTCTCCCGCTGCAGGGCTGCGAAAGGCGAAGCGCCTGCTCGCGCAGATCCCGTCGATCATCGGCGCGTGCCAGATGACCCTCGACGGCAAGGCGCCGGTCGCGCCCGATGCGTCGCTCGACCACTCGGCGAACCTGCTCTGGATGATGAGCGGCCAGAAGCCCGACGAACTCGCCGCGAAGATCCTCGATGTGTCGCTCGTCCTCTACGCCGAGCACGACTTCAACGCGTCGACCTTCTCGTGCCGCACGATCGCCTCGACCGAGACCGACATGCACAGCGCGGTCTGCGGCGGGATCGGTGCCCTCAAGGGCCCGCTCCACGGCGGCGCGAACGAGATGGCGATGGAGATGCTGAAGGACATTGACCGCGATTGCGCAGGCGGCAAGATGACCGTCGACGCGTGGATGCAGCGCGCCTTCGCGGAGAAGCGCAAGCTGATGGGCTTCGGCCACCGCGTCTACAAGAACGGCGACCACCGCGCGGGCATCCTGCGCCGCTGGGGTCTCAAGCTCGCCGAGAAGCAGGGCGCGTCGAGCAAGAAATGGTTCGACATGGGCGACGAAGTGCAGGCGATCATGCTGCGCGACAAGAACATCCACCCGAACGTCGACTTCCCGTGCGGCATGACCTATTTCATCATGGGTATCCCCGTGCCGCAATACACGCCGATCTTCGTGGCGAGCCGCATCACCGGCTGGTGCGCGCACATCATGGAGCAGCACGCGAGTAACCGCATCATCCGGCCGCTTGCGAGCTACACGGGCCCGATGAACCTGAAGTGGAATGCGTAGTTTGAGCGGTCGCCGCTGCGGCGGCTTCCTTTGGTGCTCGAGTGCGCCTTTGGTGCCTGGACGCTGTCTTTGGTGCTCTGTACGGTGGCGTGTCCAAGGTGGCCGCGTCGCCCGCGCAGCTTGAACTGATACCTTCCCTACCCATGTCGAACGTCAAGACCATCGCCGTCATCGGAGCCGGGACCATGGGTTCCGGCATCGCCCTCACCGCAGCGCAGACGGGCTTCAGCGCCATCCAGATCGATGTGAACCAGGCCGCGCTCGACCGGGCAAAGGCAGGCCACGCGAAGAGCCTCGCCCGACTCGTCGAGAAGGGCAAGATGCAGCAGGCCGACGCAGACGCCGCGCTGAAGCGCATCTCGTACGTGACCGCGATGGCCGACGCGAAGGCAGCAGACTGGGTGGTCGAGGCGGCCACCGAGAATGTCGAGCTCAAGAAGAAGATCTTCAAGGAGATGCAGGCGACCTTCCGCGAGGATGTGGTGCTTGCGACGAACACCTCGAGCATCTCGATCACCGACATCGCGAGCGCGGTCGGCAAGGACGCGCCCCGCGTGATCGGCATGCACTTCTTCAACCCGGTGCCGATCATGAAGCTCGTCGAGGTGATCAAGGGGATCGCCACGAGCGAGGAGACCACCGCGCGCACGATCGAGCTTTCGAAGGCGATGGGGAAGACGCCCGTTCCTGCGAATGATCGCGCCGGCTTCGTCTCGAACCGCGTGCTGATGCCGATGATCAACGAAGCGTTCTACGCCTGGATGGACGGCGTCGCCAAGCCCGAGGACATCGATCAGATCATGCTCCTCGGCTGCAACTTCCCGATGGGCCCGCTGCGCCTCGCAGACTTCATCGGCCTCGATGTCTGCCACGACATCATGATGGTGCTCTACCGCGAGCTCGGAAACCCGAAGTTCTTCCCGTGCCCGCTGCTTCGGCAACTGGTGCAGGCGGGGCGCCTCGGCGACAAGACGGGCCGCGGCGTGTACGAATACCCCGCGAAGGAGCGTTGAGCTGCTTCGTTCAAAGTCGATGGAGTCGCCGCGATGTCTCAACAAAACGAAGCGGTTCTTGAGCGCGCACTCTCTCTCGGCTGGTCGACGTTTACGCGAGCGTGGCCGCTTCTTCTTGTTGCATCGCTTGCACTGATTGCGTCCATGATGCCGGGCGTGGTTGCTGCGCAAATCATCCAGTTCGTGGGATTCGCGGCAAGCGCAGGGGGCGGTACCGCGGAAACGCAGACCATGTTCGCGGTCGCCTCGATGATCGTCTCATGGATGTGCACCGTACTCTTACAGTGGCCCGCGCAGGCTGGTCTCTTTGCTGCGGCGACGCAAGCGTCGCGTGGGCGCGTCCAAGATTTCCGCGCGATCTTCGCCGGATTTCGCCGCTTCGGCACGGTGGTTTTCGCAAGCCTCATACTGAGCGTCGTCGGCGTGCTCGTTGCGAGCCCGATTCTTGTGGTGGCATGGGACGCGCTGTGGCCATGGGCGCAGACCGGGTTCCAAACAATGCCCGATCTCGCTGCGATCAACATTCCGCTCACGCTCGCGGTGGGCGCGGGATGCGCAGTGTTTCAACTTTGGATCGGCGCGCGTTTGAGTGTGGTGCTTCCGCGCATTGTTGATGGAGATCAACCCCGCGTGGGTGCAATCGAGGCGATTCGATTTTCATTCGAGCGCACGCGTGGAAACACGCTCAACGCGATCGGGATCCTCATACTCGCGGGAACCGCTTCACTTCTCGGCCTCCTCATGTGCTGTATCGGCGCGGTGCTTGTCGGCATTCCGCTTGCGACCGCGCTGCAAGCCGCGTTCTACCGCGCGCTTCTGAATGATCCCGACCCGCCGACGCCGCAGCCTGCACCCACATGGACGGGCGCAACGCCGCCGCAGTCGCCATTGTGAGATCGGTCGCGCCTCTAGGTTCTGTCTGACGGATCCCCGGACGTCGATCCGCGCGGCATCCCCCCTGGCCGCGTCGGCTTCAACTCGCTGTATCGCGCACACGGATCATGGGATACAGCTTCGTTTCGCCTCCTTGCCAGCCGGGCGCCGCGCGGATCTTTGGTCTTCGGGAATCCGTCAGACAGAACCTAGCGCGCGGACCGTGCTGCCGACTCGATCCGGTCGACGGTGCTCGCGAGGTCGCGGAGTGCGTCGATTGCGCTGATCCGAACCGTCTTCCATCCGAGTCCATCAAGTACACCTTCACGCACGCTCTCTCGGTCGATGACTGTTGGCGCCGCGCGATGGAAGATGCCGTCGAGTTCGACGCCGAGCACCCAGCGGTCGGGTGCGTTCCTGTCGGCGAGTGCGAGGCTCACGCGGAAATCGCGCGAGCGGCCGACATGGAGGTCGACCTTCCAGCCGCGCGCCTCGAGCGCGCGCGCGATCGCGAGCTCGACCGCTTCGATATCGAGCGCACGCTGCGGGCCCGCTTCGTCGCGCGCGCTCGGCACTGTGCCGAGCTCGGCGAACGCGAGGTAGTCGCGGAGATCCTGCGCGCCCTTCGAGATGCACTTCTTCGGGTCGAGGTCGCTTGCACGGATCGAAGAGAAGATCACGATCTTCTCCCGTGCGCGCGTGACGGCGACGTTCAAGCGCCGCTCGCCTCCTGAGAGATTGATTGGGCCGAAGTTGTGATACATCGCGCCCGATGCGTCGCGGCCGTAGCAGATCGAGAAGAGCATGGTCGCGCGCTCGTCGCCCTGCACATTCTCGAGATTCTTAATGAAGACGGGATCTCCGAGCTTCGCGCTCTCGGCGAGGCCCTCGCGCACGCGCGCGTCGCGGTCGAGCGCCTCGTCGAAGAGATCCTGGACGAGCGTTTGCTGCGCGACACTGAAGGTGACGACGCCGATCGAGCGGTTCGCGGTGCAGGAATCCGGGTCGATGAGTCGCCGCACAACCTCAGCGACGACGGCCTCCGCCTCCGCGCGGTTCGTCGCCGTGCCCGCGCGGTCGTAGACGCCGCCCACGAAACGGAACTCGACGCCGAGGTTTGGATGCGCGCGGTGCGCGGCCGGGAACGTTTGGAGGCGGCCGCCGTAACTCCTGCGGTTCGAGAACTCGATGAGGCGTTCGTCGCGCGAGCGGTAGTGCCAGAGGAGACTTTGCTGCGGAATTCCCGAGGCGATCGCCTCTTCAAGCACGCTCTCGAGTGGTTCGAGCGCGTCTGCGAGCGCGGCCTCAGAGTCGTCCGAATCGCTTGAATCCTTGCGGTCGAAGAAGTTCGTCGGTGGAAGTTGCTTTGAGTCGCCGACGATCACCGCGGCGCTTGCACGCGAGATCGCGCAGGCCGCATCCCACACGGGAACCTGCGACGCTTCGTCAAAGACGACGAGGTCGAAGGGCGGGAAATCGGGCGGAAGCAGCGTCGCCGCCGAGAGTGGGCTTGCAAGGACGAGCGGCTTGAGCGCGGCGAGCGCGGGCGCGGCCTCGCCCATCACGCGACGGATTGGTCGGCGGATCGTGGTGAGTGCGCGCAGTTCGTTCACGACGCGCGTGGCCTGGCGCATCGCGGCGTCTGCGTTGGATGGGTCGAGCGCTGCGCGTGCGCGGTCGCGGACACTGACGGCGACCGCGTCGGGTGTGCCCTTGCGGTAGAGGGCGACCGCTTCGAGGAAGCTGCGGCGGAGCGCGTCGGCTCGGTCGCTTGCGCACTCCGCAAGCGCGGGCTCGCTGCGAAGGCGCAGGCGCACCCATGCTGCGAGAAGCTCCGATTCAACAGCGGCCTCCGCGTCGAGCGCGTCAAGCGCACCCGACTCGAGCGCGTCCGCAACCGCGCCGAGGCCGAGCGACATTGCAGTGAGACGCGCCGCTGTGAACGCGCTCCACGCGGGAAGGCTGGTTGCGTGCGCGGCGAGGCGCTCGAGCCGCTCGGGGAGATCGGCGAGGCGTGCGGCTTCTTCACGAAACGCGCCGGGCGCGTGGAGCGACGCGTCGATCGCTGCGAGCGCTGTATCGAGCGACGCTGCAGCTTCGCGTGCGGCTTGGGCCATGGGCGGGAGCGCGCCCGACGCTGCCTTCGCGGGCACATGCGCAGCGAGCGCTGCGAGTTCGCGCGGGAAGTGTGTGCGAGCGCGGCGCGCGGCGGTTCGGGCGCGTTCGATGGCGGCGCGTGCGGCTGCAAAGTCGATGGAATCCGCCGTATCCGCGAACAGCGCGAGTTCACCTTTGACCGACTCGCCGGCCTTCATCACACCGTCCGACGCAGTGAGCTGCTCGATTTCAGAGAGGAGCGCGTCGACGCCCGAGGCGGGCGAGGCACGCGAGACGCGCGCGAGGGCGCCGCGCACCTTGCGTGCCGCAAGCCAGCGGAAGAGGACGAACTTCTCACGCACGGCGCGAAGGTCGCCGGCAAACTGCGCAAGCGGAAGCGAGAGCACCGCACGGTCGTACCGCGCATCAAGCTCGCGCGCGGCCGTTGCGCCGCGTTCGCAAAGGTCAACCGCGCGTGTGAGTGCATCAAGCCTGGCTGCATGATCGGCTGCAAACGCAGCGTCCATCAGGATGGGTGCCGCGCGCGACGACGACTCAAGCGAAGCGGCGAAAGCTGCGGCTCTGGCAAGTTCGATGAGCGTTGTGCGCGGCGAGATGCCGAGCGCGGCGGCGAGCGCGTCGCCGGAGCTGCGCGCGTGTGTCATCGCGGCGAGCGCCACGCGCGCGAGGCGCGCGGACTCGAGCGCGGCCTCGGGCGAGATGGATGCCGTGGGCGAAAGCTCCGCGTGCGCGGTGTGCGCGCCAACTGGAAGCGCGCGCGCGACCTCAGCAAGCCGCGCTGTCGCCGCGAGGCGTGACTCGATGTCGTCCGACGACATATCAACGCGCACCGCAGCGTCGATCGCGCCTTCGGCGAGCGCGGTGTGAACGTCGCCTCCCCGCGCGGAAAGCGCGCGGTTGATTGCGTCATACGCGGAGAGACCCGCCTTGCCCTCTGCGTGGAGCGCATCGCACGACGCGCGCAGCCTGAGTCGCGGAGCATCAGCCTTGGCCGCGACCGAGGCGAATGCGCGCGCATTCGGCGCGGCGCGCGCGTCGAGTTCCTCGAGTGCGGATTTCACCTGCGCCACAAAGCTCGTCTTCGTCGCGTGGTCCGCGTGGAGGTCGAGCGCGAACGCACCGAGACCCGACTTGCGCAGCCGATCGCTCACAACCGTGAGCGCGGCGCTCTTCTCGGCAATGAACAGCACGCGCTTGCCGCGCGCGAGGCAATCGGAAAGGAGATTGGTGATGGTCTGGCTCTTTCCCGTGCCGGGCGGGCCCTGCAGGACGAAGGTCGCGCCGTTCGTCGCGGAGGCGATCGCAGCAATCTGCGAGCTGTCGGCGGGAAGGGGAAGCCGCACGCCCGCGAAGGGCGCTGCGTCTTCAATCGTGGCGGGGGAGACGAGCTGCATGCGCTGCATCGACGGCGCGCAGACGCGATCGAGGAGTGTGCCCACGATCGGATGATTCCCGAGCGCCCCGCCGCGCGAGCGCATCTCCTCGTAGAGCGGCAGCTTCTTGAACGAGTAGATGCCGAGCTTCGCGATTGGCAGGACGCGCGCGCGCGGCACATCCTTCACGGCCTGGCGCACGCGCATCAGGATCGCGCGGATGTCGAGTCCGTGTTCGTCTTCGACGAGTGCGCTGCCGAGGCCCGTCGATGCGCCGATATCGAGTCCATGCGAGGCGCGCAGTGACTCGACAAGCGCAGCGTTCGGCACGGTGTCGTCTGCGACGGGCCGCACGCGGAAGCCTTCTGAGCGCGAGATGCGCTCGAGTTCGACGGGAACGAGCACGAGCGGCGCGCGTAGCGGATCTTTGCGCTGCTCGACGGTGTACTCGAGGAAGCCGACCGCGACGAAGAGCGAGCGCGCACCCGTCTCCTCGAGCGAGCTTCGCGCGTCGCGGAAGGCCTTCGTGGCACGCTTGAAGAGTTCGTCGTCTTCGAGCGTCGAACGAAGGATGCGGGCGTTGACTTCTTCGGCTGTGTGCGCGGGCGTCATCTCGCGCATTGCGCCGCGCGACTTGAGGACGAGCGGCGTCTCGTTCCAGAGGGTGTCCTCGAGAAGCGCGATGGCGTCGTCGCCCTCCGCAAAGAGCGGGATTCCCGCCGCATCGCGATCGTTGAGGAGCCTGTTCCGTAGCGTGAGGTCGAGGAGCTTTCTGCGCCACGACTCAAGGCGGCGCTCGCGCGGCGTGAGCTTCGGCTTCGGAAGCGGGGGAAGACCCGCAGGTTGTACAACGGTCCAATCATCGTCGGGCGCTGCGCTGTTGGCCGCGTGTGCGCGTCGCGCAGGGCGTTCGAGCCGCTCAGGCAATGGGTGGAATCCCGCGCGGCGCGCTGCGCGGATGTCGACGACGAGGATCTCGTCAGACGCGTTGCGCAGCCAGCGCTCGCCCGTTGCAAGCGCCGCGCCGAAGCCGACCGCCTCGCCGCACGCTGCGGTGGCCTCGATCACGCGGACTTCGCCGAGATCGAGGCGGTTCACGAGTCGCGACGGGCCGAGCTGCACTGCGTCTGGAAAGTGCGAGTCGATCGTTGCAAACGCAACCACCGCGTGACCATCGCCGAGCGCGATCATCGGCCAAAGGCCGCATGCTTCGAAGAGCGCCGCGAGCGTGACAGAGAGATCAAGGCAGTTGCCGAGCCCGTCTGCGAGAACCTCGGCGATCGCGCGCACCTTCTGACCCGCCGTCTCGAAACTCGGCTGTGCAGAGATGTAACTGATCGCCCGCGCGGCGAGCGCGTCGTAGCACGCCTCGGCGAGGCGCTGGGCGCGATCAGGGCTTCCCGAAAGATATCCGTCGAGCGCACCGCTTCCGGTTGACTTCTGCATACGCGCGGAGACATCGCGCAGGATCTCAGCGATGGCGGGGGTGTTCGGTGTCACGAACGCTGCGAGCGATTCGCACGTGTTCTGTGTGCCACACCAGTGCGATGCGGGGACAACGATGATGCGATGTCGTGCCGTCGCGAGCACGCGGCCACTGTCGGTGCTGTCGAGAAGCGTGGCGACAAGGTCAAGCGGCTCGCGTTCGTTCGCGCGCTTGAGAAGCGCGACGGGGAGCTCGAGCCCGTGCGCGTCGACCGCGAGCGAGGTGCCTGCGTCGATTGTCTCGAGGCCGCGCGAGAAGACGGTGGCGGTGTCGGCGGGGTGGCCGTCGATGGTGACGCGGAGTACGGTGCCGGAGAGGCGCCGGTGTGCGTGCACTTCGATGGCGGAGACGCAGGGAATAGCGTTGAGTTCGAGCGACGCGGAGGTGGTCGAGGAGGCGTCGAAGCGAAGTTCGGCGCTGCCGGGGGCGGATTGCTCCGCGGTCGCATCGGGCTTCGGGGTCTCCTCCACGCGCATCTGGTCGTCCATAACGAACATTATGACGGAAACAGAGGTGGTGCACGGCACGTGCACCAGTCGAGAAATGCCCCGTTCTCCGCTAGGTTCTGTCTGACGGATCCCCGGACGTCGATCGGCGGGTCATCCTGGCTGGCCATGATCCAACTTTGTCGGCTTCAACTCGCCGTATCGCGTCCATGGATCATGGGATACAGCTTCGTCTCGCCTCCTTGCCATCCGGGCGCCGCGCGGATCTTTGGTC
>JBILDS010000329.1:0-2778 GCA_044352505.1 Phycisphaerales bacterium | reverse complement strand
GACTTCCTCGCGAAGGTCGAGCGCATCCTCTCGCAGGGGCAGTTCACCACGACCTACAAGTTCGCGCTCCTGATCGCGCTCACGAACATCGCGGTCGAGCAAGGCGACGACTCAGGCGATGCGCTCGAGGTCGAACTCGATGACGTGGCGCGGCAGTACCTCGAGCTCTACTGGAGCATGGCGCGTCCGTACCCGCGGGTCGGGGCGATTCTCAAGCAGTCGACCAACGACGCGAAGCCTGCCAAGATGATCACGCTCCTCGCAGCCGAGGCGCGGCACTCGCAGTCGAGCTACCAACGGCTGCGGGCGTATCGCGCCACGCGCGACGGTCTCATCACCGAGACGCGCCGCACCCTCGCGAAGGATGTGCTCTACCGGCTCCAGACCATCGGCAAGAGCAAGGAGTCGCAGGCCGACCGATTCCTCTACGACCACCCGCCGACCTCGGCGGAGTGCGCCAGCCTCGAGCGCCTGACGCTGAAGCCGGGCGCCGCGGCCTGCCTGCGAAGGCTGCGCGGCGTCATCATCGCGATGGTCGAGGCGCGATGGGCGCTCTGGGTTCGGGAGATGAACAAGTCCCTCGGCGCCGATCGCGAGCTCGAGCAGTTCCTCTTCGGCGCGACCCGCACCAATGTGGCGGTCTACGCCGAGCGCTTCTACGACCTTCAGGGCGGCCGCTGCTTCTACACCGACAAGAAGTTCGACGGGCCAAAGGCCGGCGAAGTCGACCACTTCATCCCCTGGGCGCGCTATCCGTTCGATTCGCCGTTTAATCTCGTGCTCGCAAGCAAAGAGGCCAACAAGAAGCTTCGCGACGAGTTGAAGAAGCCCGAGTGGCGAACGAAGTGGCTGGCGCGAAACGAGTCGCACCTTGCCCAACTCATCGCCCCAGCGCCACACGGCTTCGGCGCGATCGCTGAGGACCGCGAGACTGTGCGCGCGATCGCGGATTGGGTGTACGCGCGCACCTGACCGCCCTCCGCACACTTGGGCCCCACCCCCGCCCACAACCTCAGAACCTCGATTTCGCCCCCCCTCGCCTCCCCTCCAATCGGGGGAGATTTCTGACGCGATCCTCCGATTTTCCGAATCTAGACCGACTTGGTCGGCTAACCGCTTCCCCTACGGGTGTGTTTCCCCGTCTCGACCTCCCCGGCGGACGGGCCCTTGTTGGGCGGTTGTCCGCGTGGGCTTTAGGAGATCTCTGGTGACGACACTACTCGCAGATATGTCAACGACAATGCGTGCCCTCAACGCAGGGCTTTCCATGGAAGGGGTCACGATGTACCTCTTCTGGCTCTCCACCGTGGCCATGGGCGCGGGCATGTTCTACTTCTGGCTGCAGCGCCGAACGGTCGCCACGCAGTACCAGTCGGTCATGACGGTCGCCGGAATCATCTGCGCCGTCGCTGCGTTCCACTACTGGCGCATGAGCGGCATCTACCTCGAGGGCGTCGCGAGCCTCTTCGACGACAACGGCCAGCGCATCGCTGGCGCCACGATCACGCAGTTCCCCACAGCGTACCGCTACATCGACTGGCTCATCACAGTGCCGCTCCTCGTTCTCGAGATCCCGCTGCTCCTCAACATGGGCAAGAAGGGCGCGGGACTCTTCCGCACGCTCGTCGCAGCATCGATCGTGATGCTCGTCACCGCGTGGGTCGCCGAAGAAAGCCCGACGGGCGGCAGCCAGTGGTGGACCTGGTACATCGTGAGCTGCCTCGCGTGGTTCTACATCGTGTTCGTCCTCTACACGAAGGCGACCGCCGCGATGGCCTCCGCCCCTGCGAGCATCCAGGAGAGCATCAAGACGCTCCGCCTCTTCGTGCTCATCGGCTGGACCATCTACCCGGTCGGCTTCCTCATGGCGCTCGCAGGTGAGAACGGCGAGAGCTGGCGCGAGGTCTGCTACAACATCGCCGACGTCATCAACAAGGTGTTCTTCGGCCTTGTCTGCTACCAGGGCGTGAAGGGTCTTCAGGATTCGAAGTCCCACGCCGCCCACGCGTAACAGAGGGGTTTCCCTGTCGTGAACGCTTCCCCGTCATCCGCCGCCGCGCGTGCGACACCTCTCGAGGTGCCGCATCCGGCGGCGGATGCGGGGAGCGTCGTTTTTGGCCCGCGCGCGCTTCCGTGGGCTGTGCTCGCGGCGGCGCTCGCGCTCGGCGCGGCGGACCCTGCGCTCACCGCCCGCGCTGCGCCGTGGCCGTTCATCGTGGCGCTCGTCGTCTTCGGCATGCCGCATGGCGCGGCTGATTGGACCGTCGCCGCGCGGCTCGCGCAGCGGAACGGCTTCCTCGCGCGGCTCTTCGGCTTCAGCGGGTATCTCGCGCTCATGGCGCTCGGCCTCGGAGGAATCGCCTGGCAGCCAGGCGCCGCGGCGATGCTCTTCCTTCTTCTCACGATGTTCCACTTCGGCATGGCGGACGCGACCGCGCTCCGCGCCGATGACGACGGCCCGCTCGCGCGCTGGGGGCTCGCGCTCGGCCGCGGGCTGCTGCTTCTTGCGACGGCGTTCGCCGTGCACCCTCCCGAGGCGTGGGCGCCGTTTGCGGAGATCGGCGCGGCGCTGTCGCCGCTTGCATCGACGGCGTGGCAGCCGAGCCTCGACGCGCTCCAGCAGCTCGCGCGCGTCGGCGTGGCGGCGGGCGTGATGCTCGCGGTTGCGGGCGCCATCGCACGCGCGCGCCGTGGGCACGCGCGCGACGCCGCGCTCGACCTCGCCGAGCACGCGATGGTCGCGGCGGTCGCGACGCTGACAGATCCCCTCTTCGCCGT
>JBILDS010000117.1:0-9832 GCA_044352505.1 Phycisphaerales bacterium | reverse complement strand
CGAGTGCTGCCGCGAGGAATGCGGAGCACCTCGACGGCACCATCGTGCGGAGAGACAGGGTCGTCATAGCGGGTCGAGTCTACCCCGCACTTCGAATCGGTCGAGCCAAAATCACCGTCAACTTGTCCGGAATTGCGGTGGAATTCGATCGTGCGTCCGCAAACAGCGCGCCCTCACGCGAACGCGCCGACCAAACCGGCGAACAGTGCGAATGCGCCTCCTCCGATCAGGGGGATTCCGACGAGGACAAGAAGGCACCCATGTTTCGCATCACGCCGACCTGCGGTGCGGTAGCCGACGCCCGTACCGGGAATCGACGCGTGGGTGGTTCGTCGCCCGCGTGCGTCACGCCCAACGCGGAGTCCGCGTCTGCCGACAGACCACCCGAGCCCGCTCTTCGAGAGATTGAGGCGAAATGGACCAAAGCCGATCGCGCGACGGAAGTACCAGCCCATCGAATCCCCCTGCAGCGATTCACTTCAGTGGACGCACCCAAACGTTGCGGAAGCGGATCGCGTCACCGTGATCCTGCAAACCAATCGGAAGCGCGGGCTCGTGGGCCGAGTACTTCGCCTTCGCCATGTGCGCGGTCGCGCCGAGGATCGGGGAGTTGTCCTGCACCACCACGCCGTTGAACAGTACGGTCATCGAACCGGCCTTCTCAAGCGAACCGTCGGCCGCGAACACGGGCGCGTGGAAGATGACGTCGTAGGTGTTCCACTGCCCGTTCGGGCGCGCTGGATTCACCAACGGCGGATGCTGGCCGTACATCGCACCGGCCATCCCGTCGACGTAGGTCTGGTTCGGGTTCGAGCCGAGAATCTGCAGTTCGTAGCGATCCATGAAGAACACGCCACTGTTGCAGCCCTTCTGTCCCTCGCAGGTGTTGGTTTCGGGAATCATCCACTCAATGTGGAACTGGCAACTGCCAAACCCCTCGCGTGTTCGAATCCCCCCGCTTCCCGGCTTGACCTCGAAGTAGCCTTCCTTCACGAACCACGACGCCGTGCCGCCGTTGCCGGTCCAACTGTCGAGGTTCGTGCCATCAAAGAGCACAATCGCGTCGCTCGGAGCCTTGTTTGAGGGTGTTGCAACCATCGGCGGCTGCGGTCGCGCTGGGTCGTGCACTGCCCACTCGGTCTTGTCGGAAGCCGGCTTCTCTTGTGCGGGTGCCGCGGCGATCAGCAGTGCAGCAGGTGCGGCAACAAGGGCGGCGACGGTAAACACGGGGCAAAGCAAGCACTTCGGCATGGCGGTCTCCGTTCGAATCGGGTGAACGCGTGTTGTACCCGAGATCGCCCATGTCGTCGGACGTATCCTCTCCGCATGAACCTGGCTGACTTCACTGAGCTTCTCGTGGTTCGCCTTTCGCACACCGATGCCGCGGGCGTGATCTTTTATCCCAAGATCTTCGAGATGGAACAGGAGCTCTTTGAGCGCTGGCTCGAGTTGGGTGGGTTTCGTGTGCGCGACATGCTGAGTGGCCAACTCGCTCCGACGCCGATCGTTCACTGCGAGGCGGATTACCGATTGCCCGTGCGGGTGGGCGACAAACTCACGGCGCAACTTGCTGGTGTTGACGTCGGCAGGAGCGGCTACACACTGCAATGGTCATTCGCCCGGGCGACCGAACCCGCGATGAGCGTACGCGTGAAGCGCGTGGCGATCGACCCGCGCGCCGGCGAATCGATCGACCTCCCGGAGGCGTTCCGCCAGTGGCTGCTCGACACGCAATCGCGCGTGGGCGGGCTTGGCTGATACCGAGTTTCCCGCAGAGGCGCAGAGGTTCACTTGTTGTTGCATGCTCGCTGCGCGATCGTGGTGCGGCTGACGCGCCAGAGTGCAAGACAGGGCCTCCGTGCCTCCGTGAGAGATCTGCCCGACGACAGCCGCACAGGTCACAGCGCGTCAAAGCGCTCGCCGGCTGCGAGGCGCGCGGCGAGCGCAGCTCGGCTTGGCTTCATGCGCGCCAACTCATCCGATGGCATCGCGTAGATCGCGTCGGGCACGAGATGGCGTTCGAGCGTTTCGCTGAGGATTTCCGAAAGCGCGCGCGGCGCCGGCGCCGCGAGGTCGACGAACGCGACGGGCCGCATGCCCCACGTTGCATCAGGAACTCCAACCACACAGGCCGCGCGCACGAAGGGCAGTTCGCCAAGCGCGCGTTCGATCGTCTCGGGGTGGATGTTCTTGCCGCCCGAGATGAACATCGCGTCGAGGCGACCGACGACGTGCAGGCGACGCTGCGCATCGAGGAATCCAGCGTCACGCGTGGCGAGGGGGTGCATGAGCGGCACGAGCGCGTCGCCATCTTCCCGGGCGACGAACTCGCCGCGCGCAAGCGTCGGGCCGTCGACGAGGATCTCGCCGGTTGCGGGGTCGATCGCAATTGAAATGGCCGGAAGTGGTGCACCCACAAGCGTTGCAGCGTCGCTCGGCGCGAGCATACCTGTCGCAACTTGCGAACTCGTCTCCGTGAGTCCGTACGTGGCATAGAGCGGCACACCTCGCGCGATCGCGGCGTCGCGCACGAATTGTGGGCTTGGGCCTCCACCGAGCATCACTGCCTTCAGCGAGGACGGTAAAGGCGCAGGGTCTTCGAGAAGCCGAGCCAGTTGTGCAGCCACGAGCGACACATGCGTCGAGCCCTCGAGGTCGCGCCACGTGCGCGGCTGCGCACCGAAACGTACCGCGCCGCCAAGAAAACGCGCGCGCATCACGATCATCACACCACCAATATGCGACGGCGAAAGCGACGCGTGCCAAATGTCGCCCTTGCCGAACGGAATCACACGAGCACCCAGTTCGGCGCTCGCGCGCATCGCTTCGAGCGAGAGATCGATCAACCTCGGCTCGCCGCTCGAGCCACTCGTGGGTAGCACCACGCCCGTCGCACGCTCACAGCGCACGCGCTCGAGTCGCGCACAGATGCGTGCTCGAACGGCCGATGGGAGCGACCTCGCAAGCGGAACCACGCGCGCACCGCGACTCCATGCGCGCTCGAAATCTGCGCGCGGGTCAACATCCGGCGCGACATCGACCACAACGAAGCGACCACCTGCGATCGAAGTCACGACCACGCCTCCGTGAACGGCGCGGGAAGCGGCGGACAAGCAAGAAACCCGCCCTCAGGAAGTGCGGGCGTGCAGGAATCCTCAAGAAGAAGCGACGCCGTTCCAATGCCGTGCGCGCAGCGCGCATTCGGAAGCGACGCGGCGAGATGTGCCGCAAACCGGAGCGTGTACGAACTTTCGTATGCGGTCGAGAGCACCGCATGGGCGCCGCGCAGCTCGGCCTCGTGCGCACGTTCGCGTACCAGCGCGAGCGAGCCGAGCGCCGACATCCGAAGAACCCACGCTGCTACGCAGTCTCGCCGCGCAAGCGCGTCGCGCAGCGCGCGCGCAGCGGGCGACGCGTCGACCACCGTCTCGTCGAGCGCAATCGCGATTCCGGTACGCGCGGCGAGCGACACCAAACGCGATGGGTCGACAAGCGGATCTTCGAGATACTCGAAGCGCTCCGCGTCGAAGCCGTGCACGCGCGCCACGCATTCCGACTCTGTCAACCTGCGATTGCCATCAAGGCGAAGCCGTGCGTCGGGCACCACATCAAGCACACGGGCGATGAGGGCGCGGTCATCGGCTTCGCTTGCGCGACCGATCTTCAGTTTGATGGTGCGATGGGCGCGAAGTGATTGCAGCGCGCTATCGTCGAGGTCGTCGACGCCGCCTGCGAAGAACGCCGCGACGGCGACGGTCGCCGCCGGACGCGTGCCGAAGCCATCTGCGGTTTCGACGGCGCAAGACGCCGCGAACGCTGCGCTCGGAGGCATCTCGTCGAAATCGAGCTCTCCGTCTGACCAGCGCTCGATTGCTTCGATGCAATCGTCGAGCGACTCGCGATGAAGGCCCGCGAGCGGCGCACACTCGCCGAATCCCGCGTGTGAGCCGTCGAACACGCGCACAAACGCAATCTCACGCTCGCTGCATCCGACGATTTTCTGCGCGGTCGCGCGCACGGGAAGTGCCACGCGCAGGATCTCGACGCCTGCGATGTCGTCGCTCATCGGTTCCCCCAGTCAAACGACATTCCCGCCGCAAACGCCGCGCCGTAGAGATAGAGCGTGACGCCGAACAAGGCGAGATTCAGGTTGAGCGCTGCGCCGTCGCGGCCGCGCGCGATCTGAATCGACGCGGGAATCAGCGCGCAGACAATCGTGGCCAGCATGATCCCGCGGGGAAGGCCGTAGAACTCGGCCGCGATGATTGGTAGCGCGAACGCGACCGCATGCATTACACAGATCAGAGAACGCGCAAAGCCCGCGCCAAATCGCACCGCCAGCGTCATTTTGCCGTTTGCCGCATCACCTGCACGATCGCGCAGGTTGTTGGTTGCAAGGAGACACACTGCGATCGCGCCGGGTGCCAAGCCGCAGGTGAGCGCGGTTTCGGTCCACACGCCATCGCACGCAGCGCGTGTGCCCGCCACAGCGAGTGGGCCAAAGAATGCGAAGACGAAGATGTCGCCGAGGCCGCGATACGCAAGCGACAACGGCGGCGCGGTATAGCCGACCGCGCAGATCGCGCCCGCAACGCCGATTGCGGCGAACGCGAGACCAGCATGCCACGCAAGGTACGCCGCAGGCACAGCTGCAACGACAAGCGCGATCGCGAGCGCAACGCCCATCGCACGCGGCGTGACAAGTCCACTCGCCACCGCGCGCTGCGGCCCAAGCCGCTCACCCGAGTCGGTGCCGCGCAATCCATCGAAGAGATCGTTCGCGAAGTTGCTTGCGATCTGGAGCAACATTGCGCCTGACAGCGCCGCCGTCACCGGAAGCCACGCGAGTACGCCGTCATGCCACGCAAGCGCGGCACCCATCAGCACGGGGCAGAACGAGGCTCCCAGCGTCTTCGGGCGAAACGCGGCGAGCCAAGTCCGTGCGGCCGACACGCTCACGGCGCGAACTTCCGGAAGTCCGCCTTGCGCTTCTCAAGCTGCGCGTCTTTGCCTTCTTTCGCCTCATCGGTCATGTAATAGAGCATCGTGGCGATCCCCGCGAGCTCCTGCAGACCCGCTTGCCCGTCGCAGTCGGCGTTCAGCGCGGCCTTCAGCGCGCGAATCGCGGTTGGTGAATTCGCGAGCATCTCGCGGCACCACTGCACGGTGACCTCCTCAAGGTCGGCGACAGGCACGACGCAATTCACGAGGCCCATCTCCTTCGCTTCTTGCGCCGAGTAACTGCGGCAAAGAAACCACATTTCGCGTGCTTTCTTCTGGCCGATGATGCGCGCCATGTAGCTTGCGCCGTAGCCGCCGTCGAAGCTGCCCATGCGCGGGCCGACCTGGCCGAAACGGGCGTTTTCCGCTGCGATCGTGAGGTCGCACATCATGTGGAGCACATGCCCGCCGCCGATCGACCAGCCGGCCACCATCGCGACGACGGGCTTCGGGCAGGTGCGAATCTCGCGCTGAAACTCGAGCACATTGAGCATCTCGCTGCCCGCTTCGGAGCGGTAGCCCGAGTGGCCGCGCACACGCTGGTCGCCGCCCGCGCAGAACGCGCGCTCGCCCTCGCCGCAGAGAATGACCACGCCGATTTCCTTGTCGAGCTTCGCGTCCAAGAGCGCGGCGCGCATCTCTTCGACCGTGCGCGGCGTGAACGAATTGCGCACCTCGGGGCGGTTGATCGTGATCTTCGCAATGCGCTCGGCCTTGTGGAACTTCACTTCGGCGAAGCCCTGCCCTGCGGGCGCTGGCTTCCAGTCGAGCGCGGGGCGGATTTTCTCGGTCGTTTCGGTCGTTGGCTTCGCGGATGGGTAGGCGGTCGTCATGTTTGTCTCTGCGTCAACTGTCTCGCGTGGAGGTCTCTTCGATGATGTGCGCGCAGGCCTCGGGGGCCTCGAGCGGAAGCACATGCCCTGCGCCCGCGACGATCTCGACGCGGAGTGCGGGCGCAAGCGCCTTCGCGCGCGCGGCGTATGCAGCATATCGCTCGTCGAGCGCGCCCGCGACGAAGATGGTGCGCGGCGCGAGCGCAGGAATCGCGCTCCAACGCGACGTTCCTCGGCCAGGCGAACACGCAGCAACGCAGCGCGCCCAGAACGTAGCCTCGCCTTGCGCGCGGCGCAGGCGCGTTGCCGAGAACGACGCATGCCGCGTGAACGGTGCGAAGATCGGGAGGCGATACCAACGCTCGACAAACGCATCGAGTCCGTCGCGCAGGATTTCCTCCGTGCGCGCGTCATCTTCCGCAGCGCGGCGTGCGCGTTCGGTGTCGTCTTCAAGCCCGAGGCTTGCGCCAAGCAGCACGAGCCGCGGCGCGAGTTCGGGCCGCGTGGCCGCGAGTTCAATCGCAATACGACCGCCCATCGAGTAGCCGACGAGCACATCGCATGGCGTGCGCTCGAGCCGCGCGGCAAGCGCACGCGCGGCCGCGTCGACCGATGCGCAGCCGAGTTCGACAAGCGGCACGCAATCGCATGCGATTCCCGGCGAAAGCCGCGTAAGAACCTCGGCCCAATCGGCCGGCGAACCGAGGAACCCATGCACGAGCGTGGCGCGGCGCATCAGCGGAATTCCCGGGCGAGCGCGTCGACAGCGGCCTTCGCCACGCGCGCGCGGCACGCTTCACTTGCCTCACGCGTGCAGGCGACTTCGATCACCGTCGCGCCGCCACGCTTGAGTGCCCTCGCGATCGTCTTCTGCATTGCGGCGCGCGTCGTGGGCGATTCGGCCGCAAGCCCGAGCACCTTCGCGACGGGCGCAAACGACAGCCCGTGCGGCGTTGTGAACAGTGCCTCGAACACATCGTCGTGCTTCGCAATCGGCAGATAGCGAAAGATGCCGCCGCCATCGTTGTTGAGCACCACGATCACAAGCGGCGTCTTCACCATCGCAGCAAGCGACAAACTGTTCAGGTCGTGGAGCGCGCTCACATCGCCAACGAACGCGACAACGGGTTCGCCCGTTCCAATCGCGTGGCCCGTCGCGCTTGCAATGAGGCCGTCGATGCCGCTTGCGCCGCGATTGGCGCCTACGTGCCAACCGCGCGGCGGATGGATTGCAAGGAAGTCCGCATCGCGGATCGGCATCGATGAACCGTAGAAGAGCGTGCCGTGCGCGCGCGCGTCGCTGCACGCCGCCGTCGCGTCGGCGATCGCGGTCGGCTCACAGAGTGCGCGTTCGGCGTCGAGCGCCTTGGTCGCCGCACGCGTCGCGCACGAAAGCGCGCGCGTCCAGCCTGCGTGCGGCTTCACGCGCTTTCCAACAGCGAACTCAACAGGCCCCGCATATACAGCGTCGGCGCGGTGCGCGGCATCCACACGCGGGTCGCCCGCGCCGAACACCGTCACACCTGAAGGTTGCGCTGCAATCCACGCATGCAACCGCTTCGAGACGGCTGCATCGCCAACAACCGCGAGTGCCTTCACGCGAAGCGCGTCGCGCAACACCGGATTTCCGTCGCCTTCGTTCGCGGCCCGCAACACGAGATCGGCGCCCGCTGTGCCAACGCCCGCAAGATCGCTCGTGATGTCGGCAAGCACCGTTCCCCGCCATCGCGTAAGCGAGTGTTGTGTGGTGCGGGCGGTGTGCCCGACGACCACCACCGCGTCATCAATCTCAACCGGGCATCCGAGCGGCGGCATCACCGTTCGCCATGGCGCATCGCTCGTCGCCCAGCGTGCAACACTCTGAAGCCACGCAACATCCCACGCGCGCGGCTCGGGCGCGAGCGGCTCTCGAAACTGCCAGTTGAGGTGCACCGCACCGCCCTGCGCACCTGCGAATCCGCATGCGCGCGCGAACGCTTCATCAACCGAAGACAGCACGAATTCCGCCGGAATCTCTGTGGTCGGACACGGAAGATCAACCGACCACCGCGCAGCACCCGCCAACAGATTCGCCTGCGGAATCGCTTGATTCGCCCCGCAATCGCGCAATTCGGGCGGACGATCCGCGGCGAACACCAGGAGCGGCGTGCGCGTCATGCGCGCCTCGACCACGGCCGGCAGCGTGTTTGCGACCGCCGTTCCGCTCGTCATCACGTGGACAGCGGGAACACCCGTCGCCTTCGCAATTCCGAGCGCGAGAAACGCGCCCGCTCGTTCATCGTGCGCCACATGCACGCGGATCCCAGCGTGGCGCCCAAATGCAACAGCAAGTGGCGCGCTGCGCGACCCAGGACTCACCACCGCGTGGCGCACACCGAGACGGAAGCACTCCTCTGCCGCGAGCATCGTCCACGCGAGATTGATGTTGGGCGCGTCGCGCATCCGCGAAAGGTATCAGTTCGCAAGCCGCTCAAATCCGAGCAGTTTGTGGCCGGTTTCGCGCCACTCTTCGATTGGATCAGAACCCTCGACGATTCCGGCGCCCGCGAAGGCGGTGAGCCGGTCGCCGTCCACACGCGCCGAGCGAATCGCGACCGCAACCTCAGCGCCATCGCGCGAGGAAACGCCCACGGGACCCGCATAAAGCCCGCGATCAAACGGCTCGAACTCGCGCAGCGCAGCCATCGCCTCGACCACCGGCGCCCCGGCAACCGCGGGCGTTGGATGCAGCAGCCGCACGAGATCGGCGTCGGACGCCCCTTCGCGCAGTTGCGCTTCGACGCGCGTCACGAGGTGTTGGACGTAGGCCAGTCGGCGCAGCCTCGGCTCGGCTTCCACGCGCAGCGACGTCGCGTGTGCCGCGAGCGCCTCGCGCACGCGCTCAATCACAAGCTCGTGTTCGCGACGATCCTTGGCGCTTGCCAACAGCGACTCGCCGAGCAGTTTGTCCGCCACCGTGTCGACACCGCGCGGGCGCGTTCCAGCAACGGCCTCGCTGCGCGCCGTGCGGCCACTGCGCGAAAGCAATCGCTCAGGCGTCACACCAAGAAACGCGTGTCCGACATCTGCTTCGATCAAGAAGCGAAATCCACGCGATTCGCGCGCGGCCAAGCGCGCAAGCACCGCGACCGGATCAAGCACACCGCTTGCCACGTAGCGTCGCGTTCGTGCAAGAACAATCTTACGAAGCGCGCCCGCGCGAATCCGCCCAAGTCCCGCCTCGACCGCTGCGACCCATTCCTCTTCGCCGCCGCCATCGGATTCACGCACGAGCGCTGGCTCGATGGCGCACGAGGCCGTGCGCTCAGCGAGTGCTTCGAGTTGCGCGATCAACCGAACGCGATCGGTCGTCGCGCCAACCTGAACCGCGAGCAGCGAAAGTTCGCCCTCTCGTCGATGCTCGATTGCCGGAAGTACGCACGCATGCGCGTCGAAGCGTTCCCACGCCGGGTCGCGCGGCCGCGCGCGATCGAACGGAAGCGCAAGAAACCACACCCCAGCGCGCTGCACCTGCGTCGCCGCGCCGACTTGCTCAACCGCAGCGTGCGCACCGAAATCGGAGGTGATCGCGACGCCAACTCCGGCACACTCGAACTTTCCACTTCGATCGCGGAAGTAGCGCCGTTCACCTGCGGGCGCGTCGCGGAGCCACTCAAGCGGATCGGATCGATCGACTCCCGACTCGATCCGCACGAATGTTCCGGGCGCGACAGCGCCGAGCGCGCGCACCGACACTGCGAGCCTGCGCGCGGCGCGCTCCGGCGAAACCGGGCCGTCGTCATGGAGGATTGCGCGTTGGGACGAGCCTGTCGTCATGAATCGAAGAGGGTAGGCGATTCGGCCAATCACCGCAGCCCGGATTGTGCGTTTGAACATGCAGCGTGGTGAACACTCGGACGTTCGCCGGTCGGCGGTTCACGCGCGTTGCGCGCTACGACTCGCTTGTCTCGCCCGTCACAGCGGGGTCTGCAGTTCGCTTCGGCAACGCTGGTGGCAAT
>JBILDS010000006.1:0-30941 GCA_044352505.1 Phycisphaerales bacterium | reverse complement strand
GGTCTTGCGGTCGTCGCCGAAGCGCTCCGCGAGCGCGATGGTGTCTTCGCGCACGATTCCGAGGATGCGACGCGGGTCCGCGAGGATCGCCTCGAGCTCGTCGATCGTCGCGAGCAGCTCGTTGAGTTCCTTCGCGAGCTTCTCGATCTCGAGGCCGACGAGCTGGATGAGGCGCAGCGCGCCGATCGCCTCTGCCTGGACGCGCGTGAGCGACACGCCGCCCTTGCCGGCCGCGTAGAGCGCCTCTGCGCGCTCGACGAGCCGCGCGGGCACGATGTCGATGCGCGGGTAGTCGCTTGCGATCCGGAACGCACGCTGCATGAGGCGCTCGATTGCCTCCTCGCGGGTGCGGCTCGTGCGGATGAGGCGGATGACCTCGTCGATGTCGCACACCGCGTAGATAAGGCCTTCCAACTTGTGGGCGGCCTGGCGCGCTTGACGCAACTCGAATTCGCATCGGCGGCGGATGACGTCGCAGCGGTGATCGATGTAGCACTGGATCAACTGCCGCAGCGACAGCGTGCGCGGCTGGTGGTTGACAAGCGCGATGTTCTGGATCGAGTAGCTCGACTGGAGCGGCGTGAACTCGTAGATCTGCTTCTCGACGATCGCTGGGTCGGCGCCTTTCTTGAGCACGACCTGGATGCGCGTGCGGGCGTCGCGGCCCGAGTGATTGCGCACGTCGGCGATGTCCTGGATGCGGTCTTCCTTCGCGGCCTCGACGATCTTCTCGATGAGCGCGGCCTGCGAGACTTGGTAGGGGATCTCGTCGATCACGATCGCGTCGCGCTGGTTCACCTTCTCGAAGTGGATACGCCCGCGCACGACGAGGCGCCCGCGGCCGGTGGCGTACGCCTCCATGATGCCGCGGCGGCCCATGATGATGCCGCCGGTGGGGAAGTCGGGGCCAGGCACGAACTCCATGAGGCGCTCGACGCTGATGAGCGGGTCGTCGATCGTCGCGACGATCGCGCCGCAGATCTCGCGCAGGTTGTGCGGCGGCATCGTGCTCGACATGCCGACGGCGATACCCGACGAGCCGTTCACGAGGAGGTTCGGCAGCTTCGCCGGCAGCACGCACGGCTCCATGAGCCGTTCGTCGTAGTTCGCCTTGAAGTCGACGGTTTCCTTGTCGAGGTCCTCCATGAGCGCCATCGCGGCTGCGGTCATGCGCGCCTCTGTGTAGCGCATCGCGGCCGGTGGGTCGCCCTCGATCGAGCCGAAGTTGCCCTGCTTGTCGACGAGCATGTAGCGCGTCTTCCAGTCCTGCCCGAGGTTGACGAGCGTCGGGTAGATGACGGCCTCGCCGTGCGGGTGGTAGTTGCCGCTGGTGTCGCCGCAGATCTTGGCGCACTTGATCTGCTTCTTGCCCGGCGACAGCTTGAGGTCGTTCATCGCCACGAGCACGCGGCGCTGCGAGGGCTTGAGGCCGTCGCGCACATCGGGCAGCGCACGATCCATGATCGTGCTCATCGCGTAGGTGAGGTAGCTCTCATGCAGCTCGCGGTCGATCTCGAGATCGATGATGTTGTCGTGCTGCGGAACCTGTCCGTCGCCGCCGCCCGGAACGTTGGACGGTGGGATGTTTGCGCCTTCGGCCATCGGAAAACGGTCCTTTCAGACTTCCTCGGAGGAGAGCCGAAAGTATAGCCGAATCCGCACGGCGCCGCCGCGGCGCAGGTGCGCGAAACCGCCATGTTTTCAAGGGTTTTTACGCATCCCGCACGCCAACCACCGCGATCCCAAGCCGGTCCGCTGCGGCAAGCACGGCGGGGCGGTCGACGAGGATCACGCGGCCAACGCCGACTGCGATGCAGCCGCCGCCAGCCTTGTGCATGGACTCGATCGTCGCGACGCCGATGGTCGGCACATCGGCGCGCATGTCGTGGCCCGGTCGCGCGGTCTTCAAAAGCGTCCAGCCTTTGCGGCGGCAGAGTTCGCCAGCACGCTGAATCATGCGATCGGTGCCTTCGACGGCTTCGACTGCGATCACATCCTTCTCGCGCACAGCGATCGCCTGCCCGATGTCGAGCGTGCCGACCTGCTTCAAGAGCGGCCAGCCGAACCCGATGTCGCTGCGCTGTTCAGCGGATGGCTGCGCACGCGTCATGACGCCTTCGGAGGCCATGTGGTCGGGAATGTACGAGGTCGAATCGATCAAAACGAGTCCTTCCTTCGCGAGGTCTTGAGCAAGCGCGGTGAGGAGCGTTGCGCTGCGCCGATCGTGACGAAGCTTGCGGTACCAGAGATTGATCGCGCGCCAGTCGGGGAGTTGCCGCAGCATGCGGAGCGGGTCATGCATGCGTGCTTTCGAAACGCGCCCGACCATAACGGCTTCGGTGATGCCGAACTTCCGCGCGAGGCGGAGCCACCGCCCGAGCTGGATGACGCCCGCCTCTGCGAAATCGTCGCAGAGCGCGGGGAGCTCGGGTACGAACTGATCGCGCAGCCCGATGCACGCGACGCGCCGACCCGCCGCGCGGATCCCTTGCGCCACGATCACAGGCAGTTGCCCTTGGCCCGCGATCAAGCCGATCGGAGCGGAACCGTCATGAAACGCTGGTGCGGCCGCGCGCGTCATTGCGGAATCTTCGGCCCCATGGGCAGGAACCGCTCGGGGTCTGCGTGCACTGGCGCGTTTGCGTGGGCGTCGAGCCAGTCGACGAGCGGCGCGAGTTCTGTGCCGAACGTGAGGATCTCCCACACAGCCTCGCGCACGAACTTCTCCTTCACCGCGTGGTCGATGAGCGCCTTGAGCGGAAGGTAGTAGCTGTGGTCGTCGAGCACGGCGATCGGCTTCGCGTGGTCGCCGATCTGCCGCCCGACGAGCGTCTCGAAGAACTCTTCGTAGGTGCCGAGCCCGCCCGGCAGCACGAGGAATCCGTCCGCCCGCTCGACGAGCAGGCGCTTCCTCTCGCGCATCGTCTCGACCACAACGAGTTCGTCGCAGCCGTCCCAGCCCTGCTCGAGGTCGAGGAACTTGCGCGTGATGATGCCCTCGACGCGGCCGCCCGCCGCCTTGCAGGCACGTGCAGCCTCGCCCATCAGGCCGAGTCCGCCACCCCCGTAGACAAGCGTGATCCCGCGGTTGGCGAGCAATTCGCCCGCCTCGCGCGCCGCCACGGCAAAGTGGGGGTCGAGGCTTCGGGAACTCGAACAGTAGAGCGTGACGGATCGGAGCGCGGTCATCGCGTGTACCTTACCGCGCGCCCATGCTCGGCATCGTCCTCGGACTTCTTCTTCTCGGCTTCGCGCTCTCGGCGCCCTTCACCGGGCTTCTCGCGCGGCTCGGTATGCGCGTGGGCGCGCTCGACACGCCCGGCGCCACCGGGCACGTGAAGGAACTCCGAAAGGTGCCAAACATCGGCGGCATCGCGATTTTCTGGTCGACCGTGCTGCCGCTTGCGGCGGCGGTGTCGGCGTTGGCGCTTCTGCCAGAGCGGGTCGCTGGGTGGGCTCCGTCCGTCACGCCGCATCTTGATCGCGCGCGCGCCACCCAAGGTGATTGGGTCGTCATTCTGATCGGTGCGCTCGCGCTTCACCTGATGGGGCTTTACGACGATCGTCGCGCACTCGCTGCGTGGCCGAAGTTGTTCCTGCAACTTGCCGTCGCGTTTGGCACCACGCTTCTCAGCGATGTTCGATTGCTCCACACGTTTCTCGCGCCATTCCCCGGCGGTGAGATTGCAAGTGTGCTGCTCACCGTGGCTTGGATCGTTGTGATTGTGAACGCGGTCAACTTCATCGACAACATGGACGGACTCGCGGCCGGAATTGCGGCCATCGCTGCGCTCTGCTTCATGACCGCAACGATCCTGAATGGACAGTGGTTCATCGCGTCGGCGCTTGCATTGCTGGCAGGTTCATTGGGCGGCTTTCTGGTGTGGAACGTTCCACCTGCGCGCATCTTCATGGGCGACGGCGGTTCGCTGTTTGTGGGCTACATGCTTGCGTGCCTCGCCGCGCGCACCACGTTCGTCGACGCCGCGCATCCCGACTTTGCCCTTGGAACGGCGTGGTATGGCGTGTTCATGCCGCTGCTTGTTCTCGCCGTGCCGCTTTACGACGGCGTCTACGTCACCGTCTGGCGCGTACGCCGAGGAAAGAGCCCATTTGTGGGCGGTCACGAGCACATCTCACATCGACTCGTGCAGCTCGGGCTCTCGAAGCGTCGTGCCGTCTTCGTGCTTTGGCTTCTGACCGCCGTGACGGCGATGAGCGGAATCGGACTCGGCCTCATGAGGCCATGGCAGGCTGCGCTCGTGGGTGCGCAACTCTTGGGAATTTTCTTGGTGATGCTCATTCTTGAGACAAGCGTGGCGCGCATCGACGACGGATCGAACGGCCGAGGGGGCGCAACGCAATGACCGCGGAGCGGTCGGCGGCTCCCGAGCGGGGTAACGCCCTGCGCACCACCGGTCTTGCCGGAATTCTGTTGGTTGCGTGTGTGCGGGCACTCGTGCACGTGCATCCGCAGGTGCTCTTCGACGTTGATCCAGCGCGCGATCCGCTTCCAATGATCGCAATTGGACCGGTCGGATCGGGCGTGCTCGACATTGTGCTGCTCGTGGCCTCTGCGCTCGCGCTGCTCGGCGAGTGGCGATCTGGGCGCGGACTTCGCGCGCTCCCAATCGCACTCGCGGCGCTTGGCGCGGTCGCTGTGCTGCTCCACGGCGCATCGAATTCGGTTGACGCATTTCGAGGTGGAACGTGGGTCGCCGCTGCGTTCGCGTTCGCGGCGCTCGCGCACCTCGTTCGAGAGCGTCGGCTTCGCGCGGTCGCGCTTGGCGTCCTACTTGCGGTTGCCGTTCCGCTCGCGGCGCGCGGCGCAACGCAGGTGACATCGGAGCACGCGGCAACCGTCGCGCTGTACGAACAGCAGCGCGAGATGTTCCTTGCGGATCGCGGCTGGGAGAGCGACTCGAGTGCCGCGCGAAGTTACGAGCGTCGACTCCGCCAACCCGAGGCAACCGGCTGGTTTACGCTGTCCAACCCATTTTCCTCAATCATGGGGGCAGGCTTTGTGGGGCTTGGCGCGCTTGCGATTTTCGGCTGGCGCCGAGGTCTCTCAGGCCCATCGAGCGCTGTTCTCGTTGCTGCACTCGGCGCGTCTATTCTCCTCTTTGTGAATGGTGGCAAGGGTGCGATTGCTGCGACGGCACTGGCATCGGTGTGCGCGCTTCTGATGGCGAAGGGGCGGGTTGCTCCGCGCGGCGGACTGGCGATGGCGCTTGCCGCAACAGCTGTGCTTCTGGTGCTTGCGCGCGGCTTCATGGGCCCGACGATCGGCGAACTCAGTGTGCTGTTCCGTTCGTTCTACTTCGAGGCCGCCGCGCGGATCGTGACCGAAAACCCGCTGTTTGGAATAGGAGCCGACGCAGTCCAGCCCGCGTTCATGTTGGCGAAACCCGCGCATTGCCCAGAAGACGTGACAAGTATGCACTCGATGTTTGTCGATTGGCTTGTCGCGTTCGGTGCGTTTGGCGCGGCGTGGGCGGTGATGGTGGCGACGTGTCTTCGGGGACAGTTGCCTTGCCACGACGCGAAGCAAGCAAGAGAGCCCGACTCAATCGATGCGCTGGCTGCGTCTCCGCTGGCGCTTCGGATTGCCGGCGCGATTGCTGTTGCGGCTCTTGTCGTCCAAGCACAAGTCGAGGCGCCGGTTCTCGACGAGTCCACGCTTGTGGTTCGCGCAGTTGCGCTTGCGGGGTTCGTGCTTGTTGCGGCGTGCAGTGCGCGCATTGCCGAGGAACTCTCGGCGCGCGAGCTTGCGGTGGCGTCGCTTTCGGTGGCGCTCCTCGTACTCGTCCACGCGCAGATTGAACTCACGGGGTGGCTTGCAGGTTCAACCGTGCTCGCACTCGCGTTGATCGCGATTGGTACCGCACTCCCAACCGGCGGTTCGCGCGGTCGACCGTCGCTCGCGGTTGCGTTTCTTCCGCTTGTTGTTGTGCCCTTCGCACTTGCCTCTGTGCTGCGCGAGCGAAGCCTTGGCGGTGAACTTGAGCGCGCCGCAAGCGTGGTGCGACCGCTGGCCGACGTGCGGGCAGCGTTCCAGCAGGTGGCCGCGGCTCGCGCGCGCGGTGAGGCCGACGGGGGCGGGGCGCTCCTCGACGCTGTTGCAGCGGCCGATGCGAACAATGATGAGGTCGCGCGTGTCGCAGACGCGCTGCGCGCGAACGACGCTGAGGCCGTGCGCGGCGAACTCATCGCGCTCGATGGCCGGCTTCGCCGCGCGGCCGCCGCGATGCTTGTGGACGCGGCCGACGCGCATCGCTTCAGTCGCATTCCGCGCGAGGCCGCCATCAAGCAACTTGCAGCAAGTGGTCGCCGCGCCACTGGGATACGCGCGGCACAGACCGTCGATCTCGAGGCCTTCGCCGACGCGCAGCGGCTTGCGGCCGAATGGGTCGCAGAGACTGGCTCGCAACGCGCGATTTCTCTCAGCGCCGATCTCGCCATGGAGGCGCTGCAAGACGTGCGGGCGCGCGGCGACGGTGAAGCGATCGCGCGTGCGGCGCAGGAAGCCTCAGACTGGGCTGCGCGCGCCCTTGCGTTGCAGCCGTGGAGTGCGCGGCGTGGGGTCGATCTTGCCGACGCGCTGATGGCCGCGAACCGCTCCGACGAAGCCGCGCGCGCCTATGAGGCAGCGTTGGCGCAGGACGACAGGCTTTCGCTCGACCCGCTCATGCAGTTTTCAACGCGTGAACGCGACCGGGTGAAGACGGCATTGGCGCGCGCGACAAGCCAAGGAGCCGAACCATGACCGCACGAACGCTCAAAGCCGCGAAGGCACTCTGTGTGTCTACCGCTTCACTTGGCGTTGGCTACGGGATTCTCGCGTTCGGTGGTCCTGTGGTCGCGCGCGAGTTTGCGCAGCCGTACACCGCGCGCGATGCGATTGCGCACGTGAAGCCTCCCGTTGCGCGCATCGAACCCAAAGAGGCGCTGCACGCGCTTGAAACGCTCGCAATCACCGACGCAGATTCGATCGCGCGCGCGAGCGAAGTCATCGCAGCAGGCATGGTGCACTACTGGCCGAGTCCGGGCGCGCACGACCGAGATTTGGAGTGCCGGTTGCTCGAGCAGCCCGATTTGTGGATTCGACTTCGCGTACTCGAGTGGACGGGTTCAGACCCGGATGAACTCGCGATGCTGCGCCGACGCGAACGCGCGGATTGGCGAACGGCGCTCACAGTCGGCGTTGGCTATTGCTCGCAGCAGGCCCTTGCGCTCACCGGCTTCCTGCGGGAGCGTGGCGTCGAAGCGCGCACGGTTGGGCTTGACGGTCACGTGGTGACGGTGGCCGTGACACCCGTCGGCGAGTGGGTGCTTGATCCTGATTACGGCGTTGTGATTCGTCATCCGCTTGCAGAAGTCGCGCGCAGCCCTGACATCGTGCGTTCGGTGTACGGCGATGCGGGTTACTCCACAGACAAGGTCGAGCGGCTTGTCGAGATCTACGCTGCCGGGAAGAACGGCGAATATGGCGGTACGAGAATCGGTGCGCCGAGCCGCCGTGCCGACCAAACGCGACACGTCGCGCTCTGGGGCGGGCTCATTGCTGCAGTGGGTGCAGGGTTGCTCTGGCGACGGACCAGCGTTTCAGAACAGATTCCGCGCGGAGCACCATCCGGTGAAGACCCTGCGTAAGAAGCCAACGTGAGATTCTCACGCGACGCGCGCGGCAAAGCTCTCATTCGTCCCGTACCGACTCCGTGGCGCGGGCTGCATTGATCGCGTCGATCACCTGCTGTGGCGTATAGTCGCTCGCGTTGAGGACAACGCTGCCATCGCGCCCGTACACCAAGAGAAGCGGGATCGTGACTCGATTCGCAGCCTTCAAGAGCGCGTTCCCAGCCTCGTTGTTTCCCGTCAAGTCCACCTTGATCGCGGCCACGTCATCCGCGTTGAGCTCCCTCGCGACGGAAGGAAGATTGAGTACGAACGTCTCAAGTGTCTTGCAATTGGCACACCACTCCGCTGTGAAGTCGATGACAACAACTCGGCCATCCTGTTGCGCGGCCGCAAGTCGCTCCGGTGTGTAGTAGGTCCAGTCGATTGGCCCCTTTGTGGTCTGCGAGACGCCGATGAGCACACTGACGGCGAGAATGAAGACGCCGAGTCCGCCGAAGACAATCCGATTGACAAACTTTCGCGACAGCGCAATGGTTCGCCACGCGAGCCATCCGCCCGCAGATGCACCCAAGACAGCGACGAACCACCAGTAGAGATGGCTCGGTGGCTCGGGCGGAGTCACAAAGAGTCCCGCGGTACCAGCGCCAATGAAGTACGCAGCCGCTGCAAGCAGCAAAAGCCCCATGACTTGCTTGATGAGATCACTCGCAGGGCCGGTGCGGGGCATCTTGTCGACGAGCGAAGGGAATGCCGACAAGACCAAGTAGGGGAGTGCCATTCCCATGCCCACGGCCGCAAACACCGTGAGAATGGTGGCAGGACTCTGCGTGGTCGCCCACGCGACGGCCGTTCCCATGAGCGGCGCCGTGCATGGAGTTGACAGCACCGCTGTCATGATGCCGAAGCCGAATGATCCTGCGTAGGAATCATGCTTCGCTTCAACCATGTACACCCAATCGGGCAGGCGAAGCGCGAAGAATCCGGCCATGCCAATCGCCATCACGCCAATGACGACACCAACGCCGATCGTGAAAAGCGGCTGCTGAAACAGTTGATTCGCACTGGTAAACCCTTGGACTGTCGCCATCAGGAGGCCAAGCACCATCCAGAATGCGATGACGCCAAGCGACATCACGGCACCGAGCGAGAAGCATTTCGCCCGACTTCCTTGCGCGGCCTGCGAGAGTCCCATGATCTTGATCGGGATCACTGGGAGAACGCACGGCGTGAAGTTCAGCAGAAATCCGCCGGCGGCTGCGATCGCAAGGAGGAGCAAGAAGCCAAGGCCGTTCGGATCGATTGAGAACTTCAACGCGAAGAGGTTGAACTCGAGCAGTTCACTCGGCCTTTCGCCGGCGCGGATTCGGCCGTACACCGACGGATCAAACGCTGCGAATGTCGCGTCGGGCGCCGACGCCGACGCGCCCGTCTCGATGGTGAAGCGCGCCACGGCCTCGATCGTGGTGGGTTGCTCGCAGCGCTCGTCGTTGCAGGCTTGGTAGCGAATCTCGAACGGAATCAGCACCTCACCTGGCGGCGCGTCGGCGCGCACGGAGACGGGCACGAAGACCGTGAAGGTTCCTTCGTGGACGGCATACTCCTTGGCGCCGTCACCGAGGTTCATCGTGGCTGCGTGCAGCGCGGGCCACTGCGCAAACGCAAGGTTTGCTTCGATACCGGGCGGCGGCGCTGCGTCCGCGCCGTTGGAGGCAATCCCAAGCACGGTCGGGATCGCACCGCTGAACGCGGCCATGTCCCCAATCGACGCGCCCTTTTGCGGCCACATGTGCCAGCCAGGCGCGAAACTGAACCGAAGCGCGATTGGGATGTCGCCGCCGGGCGCAACCCGCTCTGCGGCTGCCACAGCCACCACATCGAGGATGAGGTCGGGGTTATCTTCCGCGGGCTGGCCGAACCCGGGGCGCGATGCGGAGCTGATGCCTCCAAGCCCAGGAATCCCCCCAAGCCCAGATCTCCCCCCAAGCCCCGGCTTTCCCGCGCCCGGTCGGCCTCCATCCGTTTCGGCCGGCTTGTTCTGCGCCACCGGCGCGACGGCAACCGCAGACGTCGCGAGCGTCGTCGCGGCGAAGACGAGGAAGAGAAGTGACATCAGCCGGAGAAAGAGCTGTGCGACCGGAAAGACCGGCGCACGCTCAGAGGTTCTCATCGCGCGGGGCATCATGGGGGGCATCCTACGGGCGCGGGCAGCGGCCGTTGCTGAGAAGGGCGCTGTCGGTGGTGGTTCGTCGAGGCGAAGCCTCTCGTCGGAGATATCCGGGCGTGGACCCAGTTTTCAATGTGTCGACTTCACGGTTCGTCTGCTCGGTCCAACTTCAAGGTTCAACTTCAAGGTTCAACCGCCCAGACGCCGATGATGCCGTGTCCCAATATCGGCGGCGGAGCCGCACGAGCTGGGCAGATACTTCGCGCGATGCAGATTGGGTTTGCCCACCTGACCGCAACGCGCGCATTCAGGATTCCTCCGGAAGGACGCCATGGGAACCGAGGTCCTCAACCAATCAGAAGTCGACGCGCTGATGAGTTCGGCGGCCGGGAAGGAGGGCGAAACCGCCCCCACCCAGATCTTCTCGCGCGCCCGACGCGACAACGACCAGATCGATATCCAGCCATACGACTTCAAGCGCCCCGAGCGCATCTCGAAGGATCAGATGCGCGCGCTGGAGATGCTGCACGAGACCTTCGCTCGAAACTTCGGCGCATCGCTCTCCGGCTTCTTGCGCACCATCGTCGAGGTGAAGGTTGTTGAAGCTGCGCAGATGACCTACTCAGAGTTCATCTCGAGCCTCCCAAACCCGACCAGTTTCAACCTGGTTCGCTGCCCTCCGCTCGAAGGTCAGATCTGCCTTGAGATCTCTCCGCTTGTGAACTACCCGATCATCGACCGCCTGCTGGGCGGCTCGAACAAGGAGTTGTTCATTCCGCAGCGCCCGATGACCATGATCGAGACGCGCCTGATCCAGAAGATTCTGCAGCGCGCGACGATTGGTCTTCAGGAAGCGTGGATGGGCATCCGCAAGATCGAGTTCGCGCTTGGCGAAATGGAGTCGAACCCGCAACTGGTCCAGATTGTTCCGCCGAACGAAGTCGTGGTGGTGATCGGCTTTGAGGTGAAGATGACAAGCCGCACTGGCCCGATGAGCCTGTGCATTCCGTACAACGTCATCGAGCCCCTCATCGAGGATTTGTCGGCCCAGAGCTGGTTTGTGACGGGTAAGAGCAAGACCGCCGCCGACACCGCCGACAGGATCGCAGGGGGGCTCGCGGGCGCGATGGTTGAGCTTGAAGCAACGCTTGCCACCACCCAGATTTCGCTGGCTGAGCTGAAGGCGCTCGAGCCAGGCGACATGATTGTCACGCACCGCCCGGCGAACTCCCCGGCGATTCTCGGCGTCGAAGGGCGCCCCAAGTTCTTCGCGCAGATCGGGCAGTATCGCGGTGGAAGGGCGCTCAAGATCGAACGGCCGGTTGCGCCCCATGAGCGCATCGATCTTGGCGGCAACGGCGTACATTAGCGCTGATTACGCTTCGAAAATGTGGGAAATACGCTCGCATGGGTGGCGGCCATGCCGCGTTTGAATCGGTGGTCGACCAGCGGAACGCGTTGCAGCCATCTGCCCCGCTTTCGGCGGCAACGTGGGCGCTTCGTTGACCTTTGCGGCCTGACTCGGTATCTTCCCGCTTCCTCGTCCGAGATTGTTTGGCGGGGGAGTTGTGCGAACGCTGCTTCTTCAGTGTCTCTGAAGTCGGCGGCGCGGTGGTTCACGTTGGCTTTCCTGAGGTCGTGTTGTCCTGAGGCCGTCGACGGAGTCCGAAGGTCGGGCTCAGTTGGTTGTTGGCAGGAGGCGCAAGAGGCGCAGGACATTTCGTAGAGTCGCTCGACAGATTCGTGCGTGACTGGGTTCGTCTGATGGTTGCACACCGCAGGCGAGACGGAAACGCTGTTTGTGAAGTGTGTTGTGAATGTGAGTTTCTGATGCTCCAACCAACAGATGCATCGGTAGGCGAGTCTGGCTCGGGTTTCGTCCCGGCTGGATTTGGTCCCGGATTCAAGCGATGAGCGCGCCAAGCGCCCATTCTTGTGCCGGATCATGCGTCGGATCATGCGTCGGATCATGTGCCGGATCATGTGCCGGATCATGCGTCGGTCGAACAGCGCATGCTCTGTTCGCTCGCTTGCGTGTCAACTCTTCGTTCGATTCGGGCGCGTCGTGCGTCGGGTTCAAGCGGGGGGCGCCGGGGTCGGGCGGCAGGCTGGGTGGATCGTCAGGTGAGTTTGAGTTGTGTGTGGTTGTGGGTCGTTGCAGTGGACGTCACTGCAGCGGACGGGTTTCGACGCCGGAGGCGCCTCTGAATAACTGAGGCTTTCCAGTTTCTCGAAGTCCAGTTGGTGAGGCCTTGCGCGTTGAGCTTGGTGCCACCTTCTGGCGTCCGACAACGACCGACCACGGGTGCTCCGCTGCACGCGTGGTCTTGTGTTTGAAGTACACGCGTGCAGTGCGCGGTCTGTGTGAAGTGTTGGTCAGAACGTAAGTGCGGGCGCCTCAATCGTCCGCGTGACATCCAAACTGCCGCGCAGGTCGCGGCGACATCCAAGCCGGGCTTGCCCCGGATCTTTCAGACAACCCAACGGGCCAGAATCTATGACTTCCGAAACGCTCCGACTCCTCGATTCCATCGCGCGCGACCGCAACATCGACCGCGAGCATCTCATCCGAGATCTCGAATTGGCCATGATGAGTGCTGCGCGCAAGCATTTCGACTCGCTCGACACCGAGGAGTTCGGCTGCGAAATGGACCGCCTGAGCGGCGCCCTCTCGATCTGGCGCAACTTGCCCGATGGCAGTCGCGAGATGATCCCGATTGAGAAGCTCGGCCGCATTCCCGCGCAGACCGCGAAGCAGGTCATGATCCAGAAGTTCCGCGAAGACGAGCGCAACTCGCTCATCGAGGAGTTCTCGAAGCGCCAGGGCGAAATCGTTGCCGGCACCATCGTGCGCCAAGAGGGCCCCGCGCTCATCGTTCAGGTTGACCGCGCAGAGGCGTTCATGCCGAAGTCTGAGCAGATTCCGGGCGAGATGTTCAAACCCGGCGACCGCATCCGCTGCCTCGTACTCGAGGTCCGCGAGGCCGGGAGCCAGGTCAAGATCATTCTTTCGCGCGCAAACGCCGACTTCATCCGTCGCTTGTTCGAAGCCGAAGTTCCCGAGGTCGCTGAGCGCGTGATTGAGATCAAGGCGCTCGCACGCGAGGCGGGCCAGCGCTGCAAGGTTGCGGTTGCGAGCGTCGACTCGAAGGTCGATGCCAAGGGCGCATGCATCGGTGTTCGCGGTAGCCGCATCCGCAACATCGTCGATGAAGTGAACGGCGAGAAGATCGACATCGTGCTTTGGAATGAGTCGAGTCAAGTGCTCATCTCAAATGCCGTCCGTCCGGCTGCGGTCGAAGAAGTCAGCCTGTGCTTCGAACTCGGTCGCGCGACGATCATCGTGCGCGATGACCAGCTGTCGCTTGCCATCGGTAAGCGTGGCCAAAACGTGCGCCTGGCGGCGCGCCTCACGGGTTGGGATATCGACATCCTCACGCCGGCTGAATTCGCGAAGGGCCTTGAGATTCTCGGCGAGACCCTGCGTCCGATTGAGGGCGTGACCGACGAGATGCTCGACAAGATCGGCGCGCTCGGCATGATCAGCGTGTTCGATATCGAGGAGATCGGGTCGCAACTCTTGGTTGAAGAACTCGGCGTCAGCGACGAACTCGCTGAGTCGATTTGCGAAGCCTCGAGTGCCCGTGCGCGTTTGGTTGAGGTTGAGCGCGAGCGTGAGGCGGCTGCGGCTGCGGCACGCGCTGCGGAAGAGGCCGTCGCGACCGAGGCGATTCTCGGCGGCGAACCGGGCGCTGCCACGGTCGTTCCCGATGTCGATGCCGAGAGCGCCGCAGATTCGATTCTCGGATTTGGTCGCTCCGGCCGGGCGAAGGAGTAAGTGAGAACGTTGTTGTGATCTGAGGCGCACCGTTGTGTGCGCGAAGAGAAGTGCAGGATCGCGGTCGAGGCCGAGATCGCCGCAGATCGAGTGTGAGACCGGAGCGTTCCGAAGGTCGGAACGTCCGGGTGAAGTGATCAGGAGGAACGCTTGTCGAAGAAGCCCGCGTCGCTGAAGGTGCATCAACTGGCCAAGGAACTCGGAGTGAGTTCCAAGGACATCGTGTCACGTTGCCAACAGGAAGAGATTCCGGACATCGCGAACCATCTCTCGCCCGTGTCGCTCGGCCTTGCTGAGACGGTTCGGAAGTGGTTTGTAGACGGAGCGTTTGCGTCTTCCACCGACGACGCTGCGGCAGTTTCGGTAGAGGCAAGCTCGGCTGAGGCAAGCGGCTCAGCCATCGCGACGGTGACGCCCACCAAGCGAAAGTCCTCCTCGCAGACGAAGGATGCTTCGAAGCAGCGCGGCTCTGCAACGACAGACGCGGCCAGCACGCCCGGTGGAGAGGACGACGGCTCCGCCGCAAGCGCCGAGGAAGTGCGCGTTGTCGCGAAGCGTGCGAAGAAGAAGGCTGCAACCGAGTCGGCGCCGGCGGAGTCGGACGATGCCGCTGCGGTCGTCGAGGCTGCGCCCAAGCCTGCTGCCGTCGAGGCGCGCGTTGCCACACCAGAAGCGGACGCAGAGCCGACGACCGCGGTCGTCCAAGATTCCGGGTCAACCGAGTCGAGCGTTGCCACTGCTGCGCAAGCGCCAGATCAAGGTGCGACTGAAGCCCCGGTGACCCCGCAGCGCCCGGCAGCACCCGCTGCCGCGCCCGCGCGCCCCGCCGCGCCCCGCATGCTCGCCGGGCTCTCCGCCACGCCGCCCTCGCGCGTCGACGCCACGACCCCCAAGCCCCCCGAGCCGCCCGCGCCCGGAAAGCGCTTTATTACCGCGCCGCCACCGCCACCGCCGAGCCTTGTGAAGCCGCCGTCGGCGCAGCCGGTCATGAACGTTCCGAATAGGCCATCGATCGTTGGCCCGGTTGGCCCTCAGTTGAGCGCGACGAAGGAGAAGACGAAACTCTCCGGGCCTCAACTGATCCGACAGGACACGCCGGACAACATTCCTGCACCTCGGCCGATGCGTCGGCCCGACGGCGGCACCGGCACCGGTGGAGTCGGCGGCGCACGCGGCGGTCGCGTCGAGGGTCGTGGCAGAATCGGTTCGTCTCGAACTGGTCGCGCCGGTGACTCCGCACGGCAGGCTTTCGGAGCCCAAGACATTCGTGATCGGCAGGCGCGTCTTGATTCCTCAAAGGGGTTCATGACGTCGCACCGAACCTTTGGAACGCGACCTTCGGGTGGTGGTGGCATGCGTGCCGGCCCGAAGCCCGGAGAGATTCAGCAGATCCACGTTGCTGAGCCGCTGACCATCAAGGAACTCTCAGCCGCAACCGGCGTGAAGACGGGCGAGATTCTCAAGAAGTTGTTGCTCGGCGGCACAATGGCCACGATCAACGCTTCCATCGATCGTGAGAAGGCCATCGAGATCATGATGGACTTCGACATCGACCTCATCGTCGAAGAGGCGAAGTCGGCCGCTGAGATCATCGAGGAGCGCTTCAAGGACCGCGAGCGCGTCGATGAGCGTCGCCGCGCGCCGATCGTCACCATTCTCGGCCACGTCGACCACGGCAAGACGAGCTTGCTCGACAGGATCCGCAGCACCAACATCGCTGCGGGCGAGGCGGGCGGCATTACACAATCGACGCGCGCATTCAGCGTGCCCGTGAAGGCGGGGAACGTCGATCGCGTGGTGACATTCATCGACACCCCGGGTCACGAGGCGTTCACTTCGATGCGCGCGCGCGGTGCGAAGGTGACCGACATTGTGGTGCTCGTCGTGTCGGCCGTCGACGGCGTGATGCCACAGACGATCGAGTCGATCAACCACGCGAAGGCGGCTGGCGTCCCCATCGTTGTCGCGATGAACAAGATCGACCGACCTGACGCGACCGAGGCGAACATCCGTCGCCTGCTTGGCCAGCTGGCCGAGCATGAGCTCAACCCCGTGGAGTGGGGCGGCACAACCGAAGTCATCAAGACAAGCGCCACGCGAGGCGATGGCATCCAAGAGCTGCTTGAAATGCTCGACTACCAGGCCGAGCTTCTCGAGCTCAAGGCCGACTTCGGCGGCATGGCGCGCGGCACGGTGCTTGAAGCCGCAATCGAAGAAGGCCGCGGTCCGGTTGCGCGCGTCATGGTGCAGGAGGGTCGTCTGAAGAAGGGCGACTTCATCGTCATCGGCCGAGGCTACGGTCGCGTGCGCGACATCATCAACGACAGGGGCGAGCGCATCACGGAGGCCTTCCCCTCGACTCCCGTGGCAATCTCCGGTATCGATCAACTTCCTGATGCGGGCGACAAGGCCTTCGTGGTCGAGTCGATCCGCGCCGCAGAGGAGGCTGCTGAAGAGCGTCGTCGCATCGACCGCGAGCGCGAGCTTGCCGCGCCGAAGATCACGCTCGACAACATCTTCAAGCACCTCGAGAAGGCGGGTCGCAAGGAACTCGCACTCGTCGTCAAGGGCGATGTGCAGGGCTCGGTCGAGGCGCTCAAGGCGATGCTCGCGAAACTTCCTACCGAGGAAGTCGTGGTGTCGGTCAAGAGCGCGTCGGCAGGCGGCATCAACGAGAGCGATGTCACGCTCGCCGAGGCGACGAAGGCCATCATCGTCGGCTTCAACGTCACGTCGAGCGGCAAGGCGCGTCAGTTGGCCGAGTCGAAGGGCATCGAGATCCGTCTCTACGAAGTCATCTACGACCTTATCGACGATGTCACGAAGGCCGCGCGCGGTCTCCTCGCACCCGAGCTCAAGCTCGAGGTGCTCGGTCACGCCGAGGTCCGTCAGGTCTTCAAGATCTCGAAGGTCGGCGCGATCGCCGGTTGCTACGTCACCGATGGCGTCGTCGAGCGCAACGCGCAGATCCGCGTCACGCGCGACGGCATCGTCGTCGAGAAGGACCGCAGGCTCGAGCAGCTCAAGCGGTTCAAGGACGATGCGAAGGAAGTGCGCGCGGGCAACGAGTGCGGCATGAAGATCGTCGGATACGACGACATCAAGGTCGGCGATGTGCTTGAGTGCTACAAGACTGTGACGGTGCAGCGTGTGTGATGGCGTTGGCGCTGTGTTCTTCGGAGATCGTGCGTTTGGATGCCCCGTGCGGATCCAACGAACGGATAAGAGGTGCGCCAATGCGGAGTGAGCGCGAGCCGAAGTCCACGCGTGAGCCGAAGCCCACGCGTGAGCCCAAATCCCCGCGTTCGCGCGAGGAGAAATCCCCGCGTGAGCGCGAGGAGAAGTCCCCGCGTGCGCGTGAGGAGAAATCCCCGCGTGCGCGTGAGGAGAAATCCCCGCGTTCGCGCGAGCCCCGTCGAGCTGCAGGGCCGCTTGGATCTGCGCAGCCCGACTCCACGCGTGGGGTTCGCGTGGCCGGTGAGATTCGTCGGGCGTTGCAATCCGCGCTTCAGCGAGGTTTGAACGATCCGCGCGTCCAGGGAATGATCTCACTCACCGACGTCGAGGTTTCGCGCGATGGTTCGGTCGCGCACGTGCGGGTGTCGGTGCTACCAGAGGAGCGCGCGCCGCTCTCGCTGTCGGGGCTTCGGGCCGCCGCAGCATTTCTTCGACGGCAGGTCATGGATGGCACGCGATTGATGCGTGTCCCCCGGCTCGAGTTTGTGCTTGATGACCGACTCAAGCGGCAAGCCAAACTCGATGAGGCGCTCCGCGACACCGCAGCGGATGGCCAAGACAACCCGGAGAACCCGGAGAACCCGGAGAACCAACGCGATGAAGGTTGAGCCCGTTCGCAGTCCGAAGTTCGCCTCGATCGTGCGCAAGCACGGTTCTGTCAGCATGCCGCCTACACCGGTGCTTGCAGGGCATGACCCAGTCGATCCGCTTGCGATTCTGCTTACCAACTATCTGCTTTGGGAAAGTACGCACGCCCTCGCGGAGTCTGCGCTGGCGCAACTCAGCCGCGTGGTGGTTGATGTCAACGAGTTGCGGGTGATGCTTGAACCGGAAGTGGCCGAAGCAATCGGTGCAAAGTATCCGTTCGTGCAAGAGCGAGCGTATCGCCTGCGCGCCACGCTGAACGATGTCTTCCGGCGTCAGCATCGAACGTCCCTCGACCATTTGCGCAACGCATCGCGCAAGGAGCAGCGGCAGTACGTCGAGAGTCTTGCTGAGATTCCCCCATTTGTCGCAGGTCGGACATTGACGGTGGCGTTCGAACTGCCGTCTGCAGCAATTGACGACACCATGGTGGAGGTGTTGTTGCAGCAGGGTGCGGTCGAACCAACAGCGACTGCTGCGGATGTCACGGCGTGGGCCAACAAGAATCACCGCATTGAGGAACTCGTGAAGGTGAACGCGGCGTTGCATGCGATGAGCCGCGAAGCGATGGGCTCAACCGGCAAGCAAGTCACCGCGCTGCGGGCTGCGTACCTCTCTCGGCACAATGGGTTCCACGCCGCCGAAGAGGCGGAGCGCGCTCGCGTTGAGCAAGAGCGGCGCGATCGAGAACTTGCTGCTGAGCGCGCGGTTGAGGAGCGCCGACTCGCGGAAGTTGCGAAGGAAGAGGCGCGTGTTCGCGCAAAGCGAGAGGCGGAGGAAGCAAACATCAAGGCGCGCGCGGAGCGTGAGGCTGCTCGCATTGCCGCAGCACTCGCGCGTGAGCGCGCGCGCGCAGAGCGTGACGCGCAACGCATCAAGCGTGAAGCCGAGCGTGCGAAAGCAGCGGAACTTGCGCGCAAGGCCGCCGAGCGTGCCCGCGCGGCGAAGGAGCGGGAGGAGGCGCGCCGCGCCGCTGCCGCTGCGAAGGCGAAGGCCGCTGCTGTGATCCGAGCACGACGCGAGGCAGAGCGGGCGCGGCTCGAGAAGATGCGCCAGCAAGCCATGGAGCGCAAGCGCGCGATCAGAGAGCGCGTCGAACGTGCGCGCGCTGTAGCGCGCGAGAGAATCTTGGCGAAGAAGGCCGCCAAGTTGAAGGCCGCCAAGTTGAAGGCCACCAAGTTGAAGGCCACCAAGTTGAAGGCCGCCAAGTTGAAGGCCACCAAGTTGAAGGCCACCAAGTTAAAGGCTGCGAAGGCGAAGGCTGAGAAATTGAGATCCATCAAGACGAAGCCCGCAAAGCCTGCATCGAAGTCCGCCAAGTCTCGTTCGGGAAGAACCACCCCCAAGGCTACGAAGACCTCCAAGGCCACGAAGACCCCCAAGGCCACGAAGACCCCCAAGGCCACGAAGACCCCCAAGGCCACGAAGACCCCCAAGGCCACGAAGACCCCCAAGGCCACGAAGACCCCCAAGGCCACGAAGACCTCCAAGGCTACGAAGACCTCCAAGGCCACGAAGACCTCCAAGGCCACGAAGACCTCCAAGGCCTCAAAGCCCACAAAAGCCTCCAAGCGCGGCGCCACAACTCAAGCGAGTAAGCATGCTGCGGCGCCAAAGAAATCGGGCCGTGGTGACCGTTCATCGCCCCTAGCGGGCAGTGCACGGGGCAAGGGTGGAAAGGCGCAGCGCGCGCAACGGCCTGCAAGGCGATCGCGATGACCTCGGAGCCTACGTGGCGACTGAAGCGCCGCGTTGGAGCTGTGAGGGTTGTGGCGTCGTCCGTGGCTGTCGTACTGTGTGCCTTCTCGATGAGTTCATGCAGCTCCCCGAGAGTTGACGAGCAACCGAGGCGCGATTCGACTGCGAGTCTTTCCGCGAACCCAGAGACAAACCTTGGATCAGAGACGCGAGCCTCGCACGCATCGCAGAGGTCGTCGACAAACCACACGGCCGCCGCGAGTCGCGTGCTGATGTTGGGCACGTTTCCACACACTCAACTTGTGCATCCGGCAGCCGAGATTGAAGGCGTCGCCAGGAGCGAGCGCGGCGAGACCGCAAAACTCTCGGATTTGCGCGGCCAGTTGCCGGCGCCGCGGGTTCGTTCGCCCCTCGGAGCTGAGGCCGAACGACTGCTGAGCGAGGCTGCGTCCGCTCTCGCGGCGAGCGAGCATGCCCGCGCGCTCGCGTTTGCAGGTGATGCAGCGAAGCTCGCGCCGAGCCGAACGGAGCCGCTCGAACTCGCGCTGCTTTGCCATCTTGCGCAAGGGTCACCAGACGCGGTGCGTTCCACCATCGCGGCCATTGGCGCGATCGAGCCGTCAAGTCCAATTTGGCTCGTGTTTACGGGCCTTGAGGCAGCTCGGCGCGAGGATCACGCGGAGGTGCTGCGATCGTTCGGTTGGCTTGTTGGAGAGGGTGCGGTTCCGCGGCGCGGTGCTGCAATTCCAGTACCGACCCGCGCGGGCGAGCTTGAGGAGTTGTGCGCCATCAGCGCGCTCCGGCTTCGTCACCCCGGCGCGGCGTTGGAGGCCCTCGACGCGCTGGGCACCGATGTCACGGGCGATGCACAACTCATGGAGCGTGCGGTTGTGCTGCGCGCAGACGCGCTCGTTGCGCTTGGTCGCAAAGACGACGCGATCGAGACCCTCGGGACGTTTCTGGCGCGTTCTACTGAGGGCGTTGAGGGCGCGGAACCAAGTCGATCCCCAAGTAAACATCCAAGTCAGTCGATCTTTGCGGGTGCTCAGACATTCGACGCGAACGAGCGCGAGGCAATCCGGGCACTTGCGGCACTGAGGCTCGATTGGCTTCTGGAGGTCAACGACGTCCGTGGCTCGAGAACGCGGGAGGCGCGTGCGACGGTCTCTCAATCGCTCCATGGAATACGCAGCCAAGGCAAGGAGCGCACGATCACGTCTCTTGCAGCTGCGGTCGAGAGAGATGTTCGGCACGATGCAGATCAACTCGAGTTCGTGACACGTCGATTACTCGCGTCAGGGCTTGAGACGTCGACGGTGTTTGAGGTGATTGATCGCATCGCCGATGCCTCCATCTCCGACTCAGTTCGCAGTCGTGTTCTGAGTCGATTTGGCTTTTTTGAGGAGGCGTTTGCGCTTGCCGATCGAGCGCGGAGCCGCGATCGCGCAAGTTCCCCAGCGCTTGCGGCTGCTGCACTCGCTGCGGCCGAGCTTGAAGACGAGGTCTTGTTCGCCGAGGTTGCGGATGATGCGCGCGCTCTTACGCGCGGAATCCCGCGCACGTTGGCCACGTCTGCGCGCATGCTCGGGGATCTCCGACGGGCTCGTTTCTACGACGTCCGCGCAGTTGGCGATGCCACGGCCGCTGCTGATCTTGATGCGCCTGCGATGCGGCGGCTCATCATGTTCCGCAACGAAACCGACACGCCCGACCTTGCGTTGTCGCTCGTCCAAGCGGCGCGCAGACTCGATGAGAGCCGTCATCCGCTGGCGCTTGAGGCGCTGGCGCTTGCGGAAGAGATTGAGCCGGGGCTCGGTGTCGATGAGTTGCTCGCTGGGCGCGTACGCGCGCCAGATGTTCTCGACTGGGCTGTCGAACTTGTGCGTGATGCGCCGGCTGTTCCAGAGCGGAGACGACTGGTCATCATGTTGACATCGAGCGAACAAGGCGGGCGCGGTGATGTGGCCGCGGGTGACGCGTCGCGTGAGGTCTTACGCGACGCGCGTCCGAGTGAACTCGCGCAGCGATTCGACGCGCTCGCCCGTGCAGAGAATCTGACGCGCGCGCGCGACGAGGTTGCGCGCACCGCACTGCGACCGAAGACGCCCGCAGCGGTTCTCGCCCGAGGCAACGCAGCCCTGCGCGCGGGCGATGTGCAACTCGCACTCGCATCGATCGAGGCGCTCGCATCCTCGACAGGTGGCACGATGTCGCCTCGCATCTTTCGCGGAGCGCTTGCACTTGCAGAGTCACTCGCTGACGCGCACGCATTCACGACGACGGCGTTGCGGGCGGCGCTTCCGAATCTCTTGGTGCGCGTTTCGCGCTGCGATCTTGAAGAGATGGAAGCAGCGCTTCGATTGGCAATTCTGCTGGAAGTCCCGCCTTTGGAAGGGGAGCAACTCGCATCGCTGCTCGCGCGTGTGGTGCGCGTTCCGGAAGAACCAACCGACGAGATTGGAGTTGATGGAGGCGACCCACCATTCGATCGTGACATACGCGCGATGTATGCGCGGTTGGTTGCGCGCAATGACGATCCGATTCTCGTGGCGCAGTTGGCCGACGCGCTCGCGCGCGAGTCGCGACTCTCTCCAGCCCAGCGCGCGCTTCACGGTGCCGCTGCAGTCGCGCTCTACGCGGTCTCTGGCGGAGGTGTCGAGAAGTCCATCGCCGTGGTGGATCGACTGCGTGGAGACGGAATCGCGCTCTTCGCGCGTGCGGATGAAGCGGTTCCGAGTGCTGCGGAGTCGATCTTCCGCGCGTCGAGCGCGTATGCGATGGCCGGAGACGAGATCGGAAGCGAGCAACTTCTCCGCGAGGTGATTCGTCGCGATCCTTCGATTGCAGGGGCGCTGAACAACCTGGCGTATGTTCGCCTTTCGGCGGGTACCTTCGATGCAGAAGTGGTTGCACTTGCGGAGCGCGCAGCCACGATTTCCCCGGCGAATCCTGCGGTTCTCGACACGCTCGGTTGGGTGCGCTACCACTCGGGACGCATACGCGACGATGGGCGCGGGCCCGGCGCAATCACGCTCTTCCGGCAAGCGCTCCGGATTGATCCAGATGACCCGTCACTCGCAACGCTCGATCAACTCGGCGACGCGCTCTGGCGTGATGGCGATCAAGCTGGTGCCGTCAAGTGCTGGCAGCAGGTGTCGCAGGTCGCCGTGTTGCGATATCCGCCCGAGCAGATTGCGCGGCGTGTCCGCGAGTTTCAGCGACGTGAGTTCGGTGTCGAAGTTGTCGATCCCCTTGAGTATGTTCGACGACAGTATCTCAGGGTTGTGGAGCGGGCGGAGGCGAAGCTTGTTGACGTTGCACGTGGTCGCCCGCCTGCGTTGCCAGAGTGTCTCGGTGTACGCTGACCGCAGCGGTTGGCGCGGAGGTCATGAAGGAAATCGCTATGGCAGGACACAGCGCTTGGAAGAACATCAAGCATCGCAAGGCTGCGGTTGACAAGAAGCGCGGCAAGGTTTGGAGCAAGTGTTCGCGCGCCATCATTGTGGCAGCGCAGAAGGGCGGTGGTGACCCGCACTTCAATCCATCGCTCCGGATTGCAGTCGACGCAGCGCGCGCTGCGAACATGCCGCGCGAAACGATCGAGAAGGCCATCAAGAAGGGCACCGGCGAAGGCAGCGAAGAGCGGTATGACGCTGTGCGCTACGAAGGGTACGGGCCAGGCGGAGTGGCAATGCTTGTGGAGTGTCTGATTGCGAACGCCAACAAGACCGCTGCGGATATCCGCGTTCTCCTCGATAAGAATGGCGGAAAACTCGGTGTGCCCGGGTCTGTCTCATTTGGTTTCGCGCAGAAGGCGCAGTTGATTGTGACCGATGGCGCGACCGAAGAGCGACTGATGGAGTGTGCGCTCGACGTGGGCGCTGAGGACATCGAGGGCGATGATGGAACGTTTCAGGTGCTCGGTGCGCCGGCCGACCTGATCGCGCTCCGCACCGCGATTGAGGCCGCAGGTATGAAGGTCGAATCCGCCGAGATCATCTGGCTTCCCTTACAAACGGTTCAGGCTTCCGACGAAGTCGCACGCGCCATCGAGCGCATCACAGACGCGCTTGAAGATCACGACGACGTGCAGCGCGTGTACACCAATCTCGCGTGAATCGCGTTGCCGCGGTCACCGCTCGTCTGGGAGATCGACAACTTCTGGCGTCTCGACGCTGTCAGGTGTTGATGAGGGCGAGAGCGGCTCGTTCGAACTGCCGTCTGTGACGCCGCGCTCGTTGGAGTCGGCGTCTGTCGTCGCAGGTTGCGGGAGGCTTGCAGGACCAAGCAAACTGCGAACCTGGTTGAAGTATCGCTCCGCTTCGGCCCACACGTGGGCGGGAACCGTGATTTGGCGCGCGGTAAAGTCAACCACTGGTGCGTCGGCGTCGTCATCGCGCCCGAGCACCATCTGCATGCGCCACTCGCGAGACTCGTCGAGCGGCGTTGAGTACGGTGTGACGTAGAGGCGCCGCAGAACCCGGTAGACCTCAACGCGGCGGCCATCTTCATCGATGAAGGTCTCGTTCTCCGCAATCTTCCACTCGTCGTACTCGGGTGCGCGAGCTGCTGCGACCATCGCACTCCAGACTTGGTCGTCGGAGTAACCCTCGAAGGTCTGCGACTGCGTGGTGCAGCCAAAGAGCGCGAGAAGGGATCCGACTGCAACGGATCGAAGCCCAACAGCAGTCCAAAGGCGCGCGGGAGTGGAACTGGGTGTGGTCACGTTCATGGGAACCTCAGTCATCGGCCAACCCGAGTCGGGTCTGCGTCCGTCAAGCGTCTGTGCATCAATATCGGCCAATCCCAGACCTGGAGCGCAGAACGTCTCCCCAGGTTCTGTCAGATGCATACCCGGGGGGGCGGATTGAGCGGCGTTGCCTCCGACGACGCCAACTCTGCCAGCATGGAGCCTGCACACAATTTGACGCACGGGCACCTGTGGGCGTCGGTTCCGTCTCGGGCGCGGAGTCCCTCCACGCGACGGACTCAAAGCCGGCCGGTGAGGGCATTGCGCCAATCGAGTTTAGAGAGCCGCCGAGCCACAGGGCAGAGGCGTCCCCGATGCCCTACGCTTCCGCCCATGCCTGAGGAGCGGCCTGAACCCACTCGCCAGAATCCAGCCGAGGCCAAACGCCTTCCATCGGTTGGTGATCCGACTTCAGGCGCAGGTTCAGTTTCAGAGGCGCCCCGTGACCGTCGGGTGATGTACAGCACGGTGCTCGGTGTGCTTTGGGCAGTTCTGCCGGCGATTGCCGGTACGTATCTGCTGCTCGATCTCGGGCGCATCGCAGGCATACTTCAGGTTGATCCGGTACTCGGATTCTGGGGCTACGTCGCGGTTTTCGCCGTGAGCGCGGGTCTCGGGATCCTTCCGACGTACTCGCAGTCGATTCTCGGCGGGTGGGTGTTTGGGTTTGGCTACGGACTCGTCGGCGCGCTCATGGGTTTCGTGGGTGGCGCCGCGATTGGCTACATCGTGGCGCGTGCCGTTTCTGGGCGGTCGCTCGAGCACGTGGTCGCGCGCCATCCACGTGCACACCTGATTCGAAGCGCGCTTCTGGGCGGATCAAAGGGGAAGACCTTCGCAATCGTCTCGCTGATTCGCCTTCCGCCCAATTCTCCGTTTGCGATCACCAACTTCGCGCTCGCGACGATGGGCGCCCCATTCGGGCTCACGATCCTTGCCACCGCGATTGGCATGTTGCCGAGAACAGCGGTGGCGTGCTTTGTTGCCGCCAGCGGTGCAGCAACGGGCGCGGAGGATCTGCAACAACTGGTGGACCAGCAGGGCCTACCGCTCGTGATTGGCGGCGCGGTTGTGATGCTGGCCGTTGTGGCGATCATCGGGCAGATCGCCAAGCGCGCCATCGACAGAGTCGCGCGGGAACTCTGATCAAGAAACGGCGTTCGCACAGCAACGCGAATGCAACAACGTTCCAGCTGCAAGACCGGTCACAACTGGGACCCCTGGCGGAGTGGCGTTGATCTCAGGCGCGGCTGCGGTACGAACCGTCTGCCGTGCTGATGATGATCTTCTCACCGGTCGTGATGAACGGTGGTACGCGGGTCTTGAGGCCCGTCTCGCACGTCGCTTCCTTCAACTGATTCGTTGCGGTCGCGCCCTTGATTCCCGGCGGGGTGTCGGTGATGGTCAGGGTGACGACCAACGGGAGCTCCACAGAGATGGGCTTGCCGTCGCACCACAGAACGATGATCTGGGTGTTCGGCAGCACGTAGAGCGTCAGATCGCCCACAACCGTCTTGGGCAGCTCGACTTGCTCATAGCTCTCAAGATCCATGAAGACCGCCATATCGCCCTGCTGGTAGAGGTACTCCATCTGGCGGCGGTCGAGGTCGACCTGCTCGACGTCCTCGCCGGAGCGGAGACGCTTGTCGATCAGCGAACCGGACTTGAGGTCACGGAGCTTCACCTGCACGAAGGCGCGGAGATTGCCGGGCGTCCGATGCTCGACCTCAGTGACCAGGAACAACTTTCCATCCATCTTGAGGGCCATGCCGGGGCTGAGATCGGTGCTGTTCATGAGGTTATCTCCGCGGGGAAAAAGGGGTCGGCAGGGTAGCAGAAAGTGCCGCAGCCCGTCTCGCGCCACCCGGCGCGGGTGACTGGCGCGAGTTGGCGGGGGACATCCACGCGCCGGAGGCGGGTGGCGGTAAAAAATGACCGCAAAATTCGAGGACCGCAAAAATGAAAGACCCCCGACCGAGGTCGGGGGCGGAGGGAGGGAAAAGGGCACTTTAGGAGCGAGTCTTTCGACTCAACTCGTAGAGGAATATGCCTCGGCTTCTCCCCCTTGCAAGTCCTACAGATGATTTTTTCCCAACTTTCGTCACAACCCGCGCAGGCGGGACAGGGCGTACAGATGGCGCAGAGCGCAATGCACTGTTGTGACGAGCCTTATGAATTCTGCCGACCCAGGGCGAAGCCGTCGGTCCTCTCGAGCGTGTCGATTCCCGCCACTGTTTCGATACACTTCTGAGTTCAGATCAGGCATCCGGGCGGCGCTGAGCCGATAGGAGGTGCCCCGCGGGAACGTGCGTTCGTTTCCGCTGTGCATCGGGTTCGACGTGACGACCCGGGCACCGGCCGTCCGCCCATTCGGATCCGCCCCCGGACGAAATTCTGGAACTCGACCATGCTTGCAGACAACTCGCTCCGCTCTTGCCTCGCCGTTCGTTCTCTCTCTGGCTTCGGGTTCACCGGTCTGGCGGCCAAGGCGCTCGTTGGAGCGCTTGCTGTTGGGTTGGTTCCTGGCATCGCGTCCGCGCAGGCACCCGCTGCTCCGGCGCAAGCGGCTGCGGATGACGAACCGATTGACGAGCTTCCACCCATTACGCTCGATCCGCCGATGGTTGACTTCGGCATCGTCGAACCGGGCGTGACCAAGGTCGGAGTTGTGAAGCTCGTGAACACCGGCACGAAAGAGCTGGAGGTGCTCACGGTGCAGCCGAACTGCAAGTGCACCACGCTCGACGATATCAGCGGTAAGAAGATCCCTGTCGGCGGCTTCATCGAGCTCCGCGCAGAGATGAAGGCGCAGTCTTCTCCCGGTTCGAAGAAGGCCGAAGTGAAGGTGCTGATTGATGGATACACCCAGGTGCTCAACATTGTGCTCCGGAATGAGGTGTCGCTGCCCGTTCGAATCGCTCCTGCGTACATCAACGCCGTCAAGGGAGCGGATCAGCGCGGAACCATCGTGATCGAATCGATTGATAAGCAGCCATTCCGCATTTGTGCCGTTGGAGGCAAGACTCCCACACTGATCGGATTTGATCCGTCGAAGGACGAAGCTCGGAACCAGTACATGTTGGAGTGGGACTTCGCGCGTGACTTCCCCGATGGCAAGGCGCCGCGTTACCTCATCATTGAGACAGATCGAGCGGACTGTCCGCTCGTCGACATCTTCGTTCGCCACGAGTCGAACTTCCCCAAGGTCGCGTTCAAGTTCACCGACTACCGCCACACGTTTGGTCGGATGATTGAAGGTGGCTCGCATGAGTTCAGCATCGATATCTCGGAACTGAAGCCCGGTGAGCGCATCGTGACAGCAGCGACATCGTCGCCGGCGGCCAAGGTTGAATTCCTCGGCACCGAACCTGAAGGGAAGGGCGTTCGCATCAATCTGCGCGTCACGCCGAACCCGGGATCGGTTGGTTTGTTGTACGTGCCCTTCACGATCTACTCGAACCAAGCGCAGCAGGAAATGACCGTTTGGGGGCAAGTGGTTCCGAGTGGCCACACCGGTTGCCACACCAAGTGATCGTTGGACGTTGGTCGACCACAGTCGTGCGGTGTGAATCGTGACGTTCGACTCGATCGCCTTGCGTTGTGGCTGAGCCGCGTTGCGCAGCGTTGGTATTTGCTTTCTCGCGAAGCACGAGTTCTCGAAGGACTTGCGCTGCGCGGTAGATCCGTGCTTCGCAACGCGGATGCGTCTGGATCCCACGAACCAATCCGGGCTTCGCGACGGTCTACGGCGTGAGCGCGATACCTGACGCGATCATGCGTGCGCCTGCGACAACAAGAAGCAGTGCAAAGATTGCCTTCAGCGCGGGAACAGGCACCCGGTAGACAAGGGCGGCTCCGATGCTTCCGCCCGCTGCTGCCAGTGGTGCGAGGAGAAGCGCCAGAAGGAGCGACGCCTTGAGGGTGAGGGGAGTGCCGGCTGCGTTGGTCAACGTCGGGATGGACGCGTTCTTCATGATGGCGCCCGCCGAAGCGGCAGCGATGATCCCAACGGCAGAGGTGGCGACCGCTTGGCGCATTGGGACGTGACCGAGTCGGCGGAGGAGTGGGACAACGATCAGGCCACCACCGACGCCCAGAAGTCCCGCCATGAGTCCGCCGACGGTACCGATTCCGGCTGCGGTCGCTCTCCGACAAGGTCGCGTGGTTCCGTCTGCGGAGTCCTCCACCTTCCGGCGGAAGTGGTTGAACACTTCGGATCCTCCGCAGAGGCAGAGGAAGAGTCCGAAGAGCCCCATCAGGAGACCTGGAGCGATCAGATTGCTTGCCAGAACTCCGAGGATCGCAGCGAGCGCCGCCGCAATGGAGAGCGGCGGTGTGATGTCGGCACGAATCGTGCCCTTCCCCCGGTGTCGCATGCTTGCGGCGAGTGCAACGACGACATTCACAATCAGCGCGGCGGCCTGGTAAAGGTGCTGGTTTGGTCCGAACGAGAACGTGAGCGCCGGAATGATGAGGATCGATCCGCCCAGTCCGAGGAGTCCACCGAGCGTCCCGCCGGCGAAACCGATCAGTGCGATCACGACGATGTCGAGGGGTGTCCAGTCCATTGTGTGTGCGAGGCGCGGAGCGGTTGCTTGGAGATTCGGGAGGTGACTGGTCGGAGGGGAAGGCGCGCGTAGGTCGTGCGCGACCGCCTTACGGGGCGGACTCCAGAGCCCTGAACGTCATCGCGCCGTCTGAACCGCAGCAAGGTAGCGGGCTAGGTACGGGTTTGGCTCTGTGAATCCTGAGGAACCGGAACTCACCGAATTGTGGGGTGGAGGACGTCAGCCGCCATTGGCGCGTGTCTCCAGATCATGTGCGCAGAAGAGCGGACTTGAGTGTGGGGATGGCTTCGGAGTTGGTTTTGGGATCCGGAGTCAGTGTCAGCGGCGAGGTCAGGGGCGCACGACTTGACGTCTGAGGATCCGTCCGACAGACCACGAGGCGAGAGTCGATTGCCCTCTCGGCAGGGTCAAGTGGAGAGGCTGCAGAGTTACACGCGGTGGCGCATGAGCCCACGCAGGAACTGCGCTGTGGGCAAATGGTGGAATCTCTGCATGCTTGACGCCATCAATCCCTGCCAGCACCGTACCGATCCCGCAGACTACACCGCGCCTTGTGAGGGTTGCGCGCGGGGGAGAGGAACCCTGTACGAAACTGAAAGTGAACTCGCCCGATCGACGAATGGCCGCTGTCTTTGACGAAGTGGGCATGAGGCGAGTCGGGATTTGGACGGCTTCGACTCGTTGTATTGCCCGCATGGATCATGGGTGGATCATGGGTGGATCATGGGTGGATCATGGATGGATCATGCATGGATCGTGCATGGATCATGCATGGATCATGGGATCGAGTTTCGTTTCGCCTCCTTGCCATCCGGGCGCCGCGCGGTTCCCACGTGTCATGCACAGGTCTTCGGGATCCGTCAGACCACGAGACCACGAGATCAGGAGACCACGAGATCAGGAGACCACGAGATCAGGAGACCACGAGATCAGGAGACCACCAGACCCATTCGGCGAGTCGAGAGAGACGATGGCAACACTCAACGAGCAAGCGTTTCGCGACTGCGGTGAGAGAACAACCGCGATGACGGATTGAAGACTGCATGCGTGAAGATCTTAAGAAACGACTCGCACCGATGAGCTCTCCAAACATGAAACCGGCAAAGCCTGATTCAGCTCGAGCCGGTGCCGCTCAAGTTCAGAACTCTGGCGCGGATTCGGTTCCAGTGGCGTACCAATTGCGAGCGCTTGGCCGTTTGCAGATTGCGCGGTTTGCCGTCGCTGCGGTTTTGGTCAGTGCACTCTGCGCTGCCACACTCTCGACTGCGCAAAGTGATCGGAACGATCTGGAAGTGACGGACGTGCGCGCGACGTCGCCCTCAGACGGTGGGGCATTGCGCGGGAGCCAACCGCTTCGGAGCGTTGCCGCCACAGATCGGGCTGCGCGGAGCGACACGCGATCAAGTCCGCCTGACAGCAGCCAAACTCGACGCGCACGCGGAGTTGGTTTCGACAGCGTTCCCGAGTCCTCAGTGCATCGAACGTATCCTGACACGATTTGGCAGTTCTGGCCGGGGCTTCCGATCCTGCGAGAACCTTCACGCACCCAACTGCAATCTGGGCGCGCCCTCGGTGGTCGACAGGAGACACCGGAACTTCGCTCGTACAACGGACGACCGATCCGCCCCGTACGGATCGAGCGGATGCGGGTGACTGCGTACTCTCCTGATGAACGCAGTTGCGGCGAGAGCGCAGACGGGATCACGGCGAGTGGCTACTCAGTTAGCACGAATGGTGGCTTTCTGGTGGCCGCCGATCCGACGGTTCTACCGCTCGGATCACTTGTGAGTGTTCCCGGCTACGACTTCGGTGATGTGGTACCTGTGCTCGACGTGGGCGGTGCGATCAAGGGCGCTCGTCTCGACGTGCTGTTTCCCACGCATGAACAAGCGATGCATTGGGGGGTGCAAATGCTTGACGTGACCGTATGGGAGTACAGCGACGGGAAGCCGAACGATTTCAAGCGTTTCCGTCGTCCGCAGCGCTAAGAGCGCGCGAGTTGACGGCGACAGTGGATCGATACATCGGTGGATCGAGCCCATGGTGGATCGAGCCCATGGTGGATCGAGCCCATGGTGGATCGAGCCCATGGTGGATCGAGCCCATGGTGGATTGAGACCACGTGGTGTTGACCGTGTAGCGCGGCGCGACGGAGGCGTTCTTGGGTTGAGAGGTGGAGACGCTGAGACCTGAAACACGCTGAGACCTGAAACGCGGTGAGAAACTGTGACGAAGCGACCCCTACCGGTAGAGGATCGAAAGGGCGAGCATCGACAGGTCGAGCAGCGGTGCGTCGAGCAGCGAAACGTTGAGCACGGCAACGTTGAGTCGATGTCAGCGGTAGTCCGGCTGTTCGGTCGTGGTTATGGCGCGCGTTGTTTGTTTATGCAGCTTCTCCTGCGC
>JBILDS010000116.1:0-9856 GCA_044352505.1 Phycisphaerales bacterium | reverse complement strand
AGTCGAGCCACGCGGGAAGCCACGCGGCGCGCTCGCAGAACGCCTTGAACTCGCGCGTAACCGCCGCGCGCGAGCCGTTCCGCGACGAGAACGCGGCCGCCGCCTTCGCGTAGAGCGGCATGCGGAACGCGCGCGACGCCGCGAAGTCGCAGTTCCCCTCGCCGAGGCGCTTCGCGTCCTTCGGCGACAACTTCAGGTCGGCGGCCGACAGCAATCCCTGCTCGACGAGCGGCTCGAGCGCGAGGAACAAGGGCTCAATCGCGAAGCTCGACGGCGACGAGTACGGACTGTCGCCGTAGCCGACGGGTCCGATCGGAAGCATCTGCCACACGCTGAAGCCCGCGCGCGCAAGCCAATCGGCGTACGCGTACGCGCCCGGCCCGAGGTCGCCGTTCCCGAAGCGCGACGGCAGGCTCGTGAGGTGCATGAGCACGCCCGCGCGGCGGGTCTGGAGGAGCGGATGCGGCTGCGATTCCCGGGGTCCTGAGGGCGTGGGCTTCGAGGGCATGGGCTTCGAGGGCGTGGGCTTCGAGGGCATGGAGGCGTATTGATAACACGCGGCTCCAAGCCCGACGCGGCGACGGCGATCGCCCCGCCCTCGAGTCGGTTGGGGCGAGAACACAGCCAACTCGTGCCCAGCGATCCATGCACCTGATTTGCAGCATTCAACTCTTGGATTCCGTCTCAAATCCAGTATTCTCGCTCCGCGAAGCGCGTCCCACACGATGCGCCCTGTCGGCCATGCGGCGGTCGCCCGTCGTGACCAAACTCGAGTGGAATGAGTCTCCCAGTCATGCCCACGACACTTCACGCGCCCGCCAATCGTGTCCTCGCAGCTCTCGTGGTCGCATCTGTCGCCGCGCCCACCCTTGCAGGGGACGGCGCACCGCCGACCGGTGGCGCCTTCCGATACAGCATCTGCTGCTCAAGCTTTGCGGCGGCAGGGTCAGGATCCTTCCGTGCAATCAGCGTCTGGGGCGCGTGGAGCTCGGGCGTGTTGCTCCTCCTGTCGGAGGATGGAACCGTCTCCTGTCTCAACACTTCTGCGACGGCCACGTGCAACCCCTGTCCAGGCCTGCCTGCGAATCTCCCACCGATCCGCTCCATGTCGGTGGCCGCATCCCACGGTGCGCTCGTCGCGGAGAACGGCTCCGTCTTCGTCTTCGGAGGCTTGGACCCCAACTGCCTCGCTGAGCTCGAGGTGCCTGCGAATCTACCGCCTGTCGTTCAAGCCGAGGTCGGCGACGACCATGTGCTCGTTCGGCTCACGACAGGTGAACTCGTGTCGTGGGGTCAGTCGAACCCCTACAACTCCCGCACCGTGCCCACCGACGTCGGTGCCGCAATCGACATCGCCGCCGTCTCCTTCACAAGTGCAGCCGTTCGGACCAACGGTACGGTCGCGGTCTGGGGGCAGATGCCGCCCATCTCGGGAACAAACACGGTGCCACCACCGGCCAACCTTTCCAACGCGATCGATGTCGAGCTCGGTCTGTCCCATGTGCTCGTCCTGCGAAGCGATGGAACCCTCGCGACGTGGGGATCTGCGTCGGCGACGACGATCCCGCAGACGGTCTATGAAGTGCCGATCCGCGCGATCTCCGCCGGAGGTCTCGGGAGCGCCGCGCTGCGGACCGATGGAAGCGTGGTGCTGTGGGGGAACAGCTCGTTCGGATCCCTCAGCCTTCCCACCGCGCCCCCGATCCGTCAGATCGAGCTGGAAGCCAACATGATCGCGATGCTTGTCGACCCCGACTGCGACGGCAATGGTGTTCCGGACGCGAACGAACTCGCGCAGAACGACTGCAACGCGAACGGCATCCACGATGTGTGCGACATCATGCTCTCACGCCTCGAGGACTGCAACGGGAACGGCGTTGGCGACTCGTGCGAGACCGACCTGCGGGTCACGCTCGCATCCGGGCAGCTTGGACCGATCGGCTACACCTCGCCCCAGTCGTGGACGATCTCCGACTTCGCCGAGGCGCTGCCCGCGACCACGGGCTCGCTCCGCATCCGAGGCTTCGGCGACTTCGACAACACCGCCGAGCGTGTGGTCGTGCGAATCGGTGGATTCACGCGCGAAATCTATCTCGGCGGCCAGATGTGCACGACTTCGCCGTGGCGGACCATCTCCGTGCCCGCGAGCGCGCTCCACGCCGCGGTCGCGACGAACGGCTCGCTGCAGATCGAGGTCATTCCGGAGATCGCGGTCAACGCGTTCAGCTGCGTGACCCCGACATGGGTCGAGATGGATCTCACCTACACCGCCAACACATCCGCGGATTGCAATGCGAACGGCCTGCTCGACGAGTGCGAGATCGCCGACGGCCTGGCGAAGGATGCGAACGGCAACGGCGTGATCGACCAGTGCGAGACCGAGGATTCGGCGTGCGTCGCCGATCTCGACGGCGACTCCGCGGTTGGAAGCACCGATCTCGCGATCCTGCTCGACGCGTGGAGCAGCCCGAAGCCCGATCCCGCCGCGGACCTCAACGGCAACGGCGTCATCGACGGCGCAGACCTCTCCCTCCTGCTTCAGCGTTGGGGACAGTGTGTGAAATGAGCACTCCATCCACCGGCTTCCATCGGCCTCAACCAATGCGCTTCACTTCTCCGCCGTACCGAACCGTCGCGACATCGCTCGCACTCGTGATGTCCCCGCTCGCGCTGGGAGCACCCGACGAGAACATCCAGCGTGTCGTCGTCTGGGGCGCGGGTGGGACCGTCAACACCGTCCCGACCGACCTCGGCCGCGTCGATCAGATCGCAACCGGCGCGGGCGTGGCCGTTGCGCGCCGCCTCGACGGCACGCTGCGTGGCTGGGGAGACTCGTCGAACCCCGCCCGCACCATCCCCGCGACGGTCGGTGTGGTCGAGCAGTTCGCGCTCGGGTGGTCTCACGGCGTCGCCCGTCGCAGCGATGGAAGCGTGGTGTGCTGGGGTCGCAACACCGAACTGCAGTCGACCCCGCCCGCCAATCTAGTTGCGACGTTGGTCTCTGCAGGCGGAAACTCGAGCCACGCGATCCGCACCGATGGCACGGCGGTGAGCTGGGGATTGAATGCCGAAGGTCAATGCAATGTTCCCGCCGATCTCGGAAGCGTCAGTCGGCTGGCCGGAGGGTTCGCGCACACCGTCGCCCTGCGCACGGACGGAACCGTTCGCTGCTGGGGGCGGAACATCGAGCAGCAATGCAATGTCCCCGCCAGCCTGACCGCCGCAACCGCGGTCGCCGCGGGGGCTCAGCACTCGGTCGCCCTACGCCCCGACGGCACGGTCGCGGTCTGGGGAAACATGGGCGGCTTCGAACAGCCGAGCGACGCGACCAGCGTGGTTGAGATCGCAGCGGGCTACTACCGCACCGCGGTGCGACGCTCCACCGGACAGATCGTGACCTGGGGCGCGTGGAGCACCCCGCCGGCCTCGATCGGCGTGAGCTCACGGCTTGTCCTCGGGGTCGATCATGCGGCCGTCATTTCCGAGGCAGACTGCGACGGCAACGGAGTGACCGATTTCTCGGAGCTCACGGGGCGCGATTGCAACGCGAACTTCCGCCACGACTGCGCCGACGCGGCGTTCATGATCGTCGAGGACTGCAACGGGAACAGCTACGGCGATTCCTGCGAGGCGCAGCTCAACGTAAGCCTGCAATCGCCTGTCCTCTCGCCCTTCGGCGCGGGCGCCGACGCCGTGTGGGAGATCCCGAACGCGGCCCCGGCCCTCAACTCGCCGACACTCTCGATCCGTGCGCTTGGCGACCTCGGCGAGGCTCTCGAGACCGCCACGCTCTTCTTGGAGGGAGTCAACCTCGGACCAGTGCTCGAGTCGGCGGAGAATTGCGCGCTTACCGAGTGGCAGACGCGCACGATCTCGGCCGCGAGCTTCAACGCCGCCCGCGTCGGCGATGGCGCTGTGCGATTCCGGCTTGCAACCTCGGCCTCCGTCGATGCGGCCGTGTGCCCGACCGGATCCCGAGTCGAGTTCAAGATCAGCTACGTCGCAGCGACGAGCTCGGACTGCAATGCCAACGGCCTTCTCGACAGCTGCGAGATCGCGAAGGGATATGCCGTCGACGGCAACAACAACGGCGTGCTCGACGAGTGCGAGCAGGGATTGGTCGACTGCCGTGCCGACCTGAACGGCGACGGCGCGGTGGATGCGAGCGATCTCGCGACCATGCTCGAGGCCTGGGGTCAGTCGAAGGGCAAGCAGCCCGCCGACCTCGACGGCGATGGATTCGTGGGCTCATTCGATCTTTCGGAGCTTCTGAACTCGTGGGGAGCGTGCGGATGATGAACCCGATCTCGAACCGCGGACCGCATCGCCGCGCGAACAGCGCGAGTGCGGCACGCGACCCTCGTGCGAACGCGACGCTGCGTGGCGCACTCGCCGCCGTGGCGGTCCTCGTCGCGTCCGCGGCCAACATGGTCGCAACCGCTGCGCCGCAGCAACCGCCGATCCGCACGCGCTTCGTCGGTTGGGGAGATTCGAACTCCGGCGAGTTCAACACCCCGAGCGACATCAAGACGCCGATTCGCGGATGGGCGGCCGGCTCGCTCTCGTACATCCTCGACGCCGACAACAGACTCATCATCTTCGGGCGCCGACAGCCGGAGGTCAACGACATTCCCTGGCCGACCAGCGGGATCGACTTTGCGGCGTCCGTCGCGGGCGGCGAACGGCACCATGTGGTGCTGACGCCCTCGGGCCAGGTGATCTGCTGGGGCAGCAACTCCGAAGGTCAGTGCAATGTGCCTGCGGGACTGACGAATGTCTCGAGGGTGTTCGCGAGCGGCAACCTTTCGGCCGCCATCCGAACCGACTCGACCGTGGTGTTCTGGCCGCCCCTCTCGTCATGGACCTACAACGGCCCCGTCGCAGACCTCGCGCTTGGTCCGAGCCATCCGTCCGAGACCAACCAGGGCATGTACCGGCTCGCACTCAAGCCCGACGGCTCGCTCTACAGCGACAACTCGGTGTATCCCGTGCCCGCTCTGACAGGCGTGACAAAGATCGCCGCCGGCAACTACCACGCCATCGTGCGCAAGGCCGATGGAACCGCCGTCGCGTGGGGCTTCAACTTGTACGGGCAAGGCTCGGTTCCCGCCGGACTCGGCCCGGTGCTCGCCGTCGGCGCAGGATCGATGTTCTCCGCGGCGGTGCGCGCGGACGGAACCGTGACCGCATGGGGCGAGGCGTTCTACGGTGCGCCCGTCGTCCCACCGAACATCGGAAACGCAGTCGACCTGCGCTGCGGCAATCGGCACACGCTTGTCCTGCGTGCGGACGGCACGGTCACCGCGTTTGGCCAGCTTTCGGCCGCGCTCAATGTCCCGCGCGCGATCGGACCCGTCTCGCGCAGCGTTGCGAACAGCAGCACCAACATGGGCGGCAGCACGCTGATCGTGCGCAGCGACGGCCTCATCTCGGCGTGGGGAAACGGGCTCTCGCTCGACCCGAACATCGGCCCGGTTGCGGAAGCCGCCCTCGGCCGCGTGGGCGTGATTGCGCGTCGCCCCGACGGGACGGTGTGGTCTGGGCTCTACAACCCGCCCGCCAACATCGGTCAGGTCATTTCCGTCGCGGCAGCCGATGCGTTCTACGCAGCCGTGAAGGCGAACGGAACGGTCGTGACCTGGGGCGACTCGATCAACGTCCCGTCGGTGCCGACGAGCGTCGGAGCGGCGGTCGAGGTCGACGCCAACTCGGGTTTCGTGATCGCGAAGCGGACGAACGGCTCGCTTGCCGTGTTCGGTTCGACCGGAACGCCTGGAGCGCCGCCAACCAGCCTCACAACCGTGCTCGACTTCAGCGCAGGTCGATCGCATGCGCTTGCGCAGCGTCCCGACGGAACCCTGGTTGGATGGCCGACGACGCATGTCGGCGCGCAGATTCCCGCAGACCTTGGCGTCGTGCGGGCCTTCAGGGCAAACACGATCAGCGTTGCGGTTCGATCCGACGGAAGAGTCATCCAATGGGGCAGCGTGAACGCGACCACACCTCCCCCGCCGACGCTGCCGCCGGTCGTCTCGATCACGGCGCACGAACAGACGATGATCGCGATCGTCGACGACGACTGCGATCGAAACGGCGTCTCCGACCAGACCGAACTCGACGGGCGTGACTGCGACGGCAACGGCGTGCTCGATGCGTGCGACATCATCGTCGGGCGCATGGAGGATTGCGACGGGAACCTCGTGCCCGACATCTGCGAGAAGTCAAACCCGATCGCCTTGAGCTCAGGCCAGCTCTCGCCTTTCGGAGTGACGGCGCCGGCAGCGTGGACGATCCCGAGCTTCGTGCCCGCGTCGACTCCAGCCGTCCTTCAGGTGCGCGCGCAAGCCGACCTCGGATCGACGAACGAGTTCGTCTCGATCATGATCGGCGACGAGATCTTCACGACCGCGCTCGCGGGCGCCGGGCAATGCCCCACCATCACGGCATGGCAGACCTTCGCTGTCCCAAGCGCGTTGCTGAACGATGCGGTCGATGCGAAGGGCGTGCTGCGCATCCGCGCGTTGGCGAGCAAGGCGGTCGATGCCGATAGCTGCACCGTGCCCAACTGGATCGAGCTGAAGCTGTCGTACCGTTCCGCGACCAACGCCGACTGCAATCAAAACGGCATCCTCGATACCTGCGAGATCGAGACGGGTTCGGCGACCGACGAGAACGGCAACGGCATCCTCGATCTCTGCGAGGGGACCTACGCGAGCTGCCCGGCCGACTTCGACCGCGATGGCGCGGTCGGTCCGTCGGATCTCGCCGTCCTCATGTCGGCGTGGGGCGTCCACGGCGGCCTGCCCGGCGTCGACCTCGTGCCGAACGGCGAAATCGACAGCGCGGATCTCGCCGCGCTCCTCTCGAACTGGGGCTCCTGCCCAAGCGGGAAGTAGCGCGGGGTGGCCGGCGTGGAGCGGCTGCGGCGCCCGCTGGCCGCTCGCTCCCGAGTGCGGCGCCTGTCCGTCACGCGACGCGTCACCGCCCTGCCGAGTCCAGCGCCTTCAGCAGTTCGCCGAGATGCGCGCGGTAGCGCTCGGCGCGGTTGACCGAGGTGCGGTAGATCGGCTGTCGGACCTGATCGTTGCTCGCGGTCAACGCCACGCGGTCGCTCTCATGGAACCGCAGGCACCGCTCGTCGAACGGCAGGCCGGCGTGCCCGAGGATGCTGCGGATGCCCTGCTCGGGGGCAGACACCAGTTCCTCGTAGCGCACCTCGAGCATCTCGAGCGGCAGCACGCGAAGCCAGTGCGCGAGCAGACGGTCGTGCTCGCGATGCACCAAGCCGAGGTTCCTGAGGTCGTAGGTGAACGGAAGCCCCGCGAAGTGGTGGAAGAAGCAAGAGATGCAGGTATCGACCGGGTCACGCCGGCAGACGATCACGCGCGCCTCCGGCAGCATGCGCCAGATGAGGCCGAGATGCAGGCTGTTCAGCGGCATCTTGTCGGTGATGACGTCCGCATTCGGGGCGAGCCGGCGCAACGGCTCGAGGTAGCCGCGCGCCATCTCAGGAAGCTCCGCCTCCTTGATCCACGAGGGATCGACGACGATCGGCTGCGCGCCGTCGGGATCAAGTCGCGCCGCAAGCGCTCCGATCGCCTGAAGCTCGCCGCCTCCATGCGCCATCGGATGGCTCGAGATGATCTGCTCGACGAGCGTCGTTCCACTGCGCGGCATTCCGACGATGAAGACGACGCCGCGCCCCTCGCCCGCAGCGCAACGAAGGGACGGGATCCGCTCCGCCCGCCAGAACGAGATCGTTCGGTCCACCTTCCGCGAGAACTCGGCCGCGTCGAACTCGGCAGGCCGCAGCGCATTCGCGCGACGGAGCGACGCGAAGGCGTCGTCGATCCGCCCGAGTCGGTCCTGCAGCGCCGCGAGCCTGAAGAGCCCGTCGCAACGCAGGATGCCGGGGACGCGGGGATCGGCAAGCGCCCGCTCGAGCCGCGTGGCGGCCTCCTCTTCGCATCCGATCTTCGGGGCGAGCTTCGCGAAGGCAAGGGCGATCGCAACGCTGTCCGGCTCACCGCCATCGGGCTTGAGCGCCTCGCGCAGCCAACGCTCGGCTTCGGTGTGCTTCCCGAGCAGCATCTCGGTCTCCGCGAGCTGGGAGAGCGTGGTCGGATCGCTTGGCGCGATCGCGAGCGCCTCCTCGAGCGCGCGCCGTGCCTCAACGAAGCGGCCGAGCCTTCGGTAGACCGAGGCGAGATCGACGCGCACGGTGGCATTGCGCGGAAGGAGCCGCAGCGCGGCACCGAGACGATCCTGCGCCGACGCGAGGTCGCCGATCGCGAGTTCCGCTGCACCAAGTGCGTGAAGAAGTGGACCGTTCCTCGGCAGGCGCTTGAGGAGCGCGCGGTACATCGACGCGGCACCCGCGAAGTCGCCCGCGAGGTGTCGCTGCTGCGCGCGGCGGAACTCCTGCTCGAGTTGGGGCGGGTTCGGTGGCATGGTGGCGCGATCTCGGCTTGGAAGACTATCCGAGACGCTCACGCCCGATCGAGGCGACGGGCAAAGCACCGCAGGCCGCCCAAGTGGGCGGCCTGCGGAGAAGTTGCTCGATCAATCGGGAGTTCGCCGACCTCAGCGGCGGCGACGCGATCCGACGATGCCGGCCATCGCGAGGAGGCCGACAGCGCCTGGAGCTGGGACGAAGTTGGTGAATGTCGTGGTGGCAGCGCCGAACTCACCGTCGCTCGTGGCCGTGCCGAAGCCGTAGGTGTCACCGGCATTGACCGAGAAGGTCACCGTTCCACTGCCGTTCGAGCCCGCGAGCTTGGTGAAGACACCATTCAGAACCCATCCACCGGCGTCGTGGTCCGGGCTGTCGTTCGTGGTGAAGGCCCAGTCGACGCTGACCGTGTACGAGGCCGTGGCGACCGTCCGGTACCAGGTCAGACCGTTCGCCAACGAGTTGCCACCGGTGGTGACCATGGTGGACGCGGTCAACGATCCGGAACCGAATGAGGAGGTCGGACCTTGGACGCTCTCGGTAGCCCCAAACTGGAGGCCGTTGGCCACGGTGATGTTGTTGTCGCTCAGCGTCCAACTGACGGAGGTGAAGTCGGCGCTCGCGACGGACGCGACGATCGTGGCGGATGCAACGCCAGTGAGAACAGCAATACGGTTCATGGAATCAGATCTCTCTTTGCTCCTTCGAACAGGGAATCAGGACTCGGCCACGCGACGCGCGCAAAGTCGGCTCGCGAGGGGCGCGAGACGAAGGCCAATCGCGGTCTGGGAAGGGAGCGGCCAGATCGCGATCCTTCAGAATCCGATTTCCACTTGTTCAAACGAAACGCCCCGACTTTGCGGAAGTTTGGCGACGGCCGCGGGGAGGTAGAGCGAGAGACCGAAGGGAAGCCGTCTCGCGACCAGTGTCATAAACCCTGCTTGGGTAGGCGCCTACGCACGGCGGCGCGCTCGGAAATGGTGCACGGCACGTGCCATGCAGTGCCTGGCACTGACTGGCACGTGCCGTGCACTGCCTGGCACCACGGGGCCTGCAGGGCGTCGGACTTTGGCCCGGCGCGGGTTTCGGGCTGGACAACAGCCCCGCGGGAGGTCGGGACGGGCGTCGAGACGGTGCACGGCACGTGCCGCGCAGTGCCTGGCACTGACTGGCACGTGCCGTGCACTGCGTGGCACCGGTTCGCCGCGGCTTCCTGTCCGCCCCTACCCTTCGCGGATGCGGTCGATCGACCTCTCCACCCCGCTCTCGCTGCGGAACGCCTTCCTGTTTCCGCTTCAGTCGCGCGAGTCCCGCCGCGAGGTCCTGTGGGGCGCGCTCCTCCTCTGCATTCCCGTCGTCGGCTGGCTTCTCAACATGGGCCACCGCATCGCGATGACGCGCCGC
>JBILDS010000328.1:0-2812 GCA_044352505.1 Phycisphaerales bacterium | reverse complement strand
ATCTCCTCTCGAAGACGCCGACCGATGAGAGCCTTGCGGCGCTGCGCGCACTGGCGGATCGCGCGAATGGACTCAGTGGTGGCTCGAGCACGCAGCAGACGGCCGCGCGAGCACTTTCGTTGAGCATCTCGCGAACGACGGGTGCACTCGCGCTTGATCGGGCTCAAGCAATCGAAGCCAGCCATGAAGTGGTGCGTGGACTTGCACGCTCAGCGCTCGGCTTGGCGGGTGAACTCGACGCTGTTGCCGACGCCGGTGGCCGACTCGATCTCGCGCAAGACCGCGCTGAGTTGCAGCGTCGTCGCGACGAGGCGTCGCGCACAGCTCGGGCGCTTCAGTCGACGGCTGCGTCCATCGATGGGCCACTTGGGCAGGTTGAGTCGCGCATGAAGGAGAGCGCCGCGCGTTTGGCGCAGTTGGAGCAAGAGAATGCCGTGCTCCTGCGCAAGGCACGCGAGTCGAATCCACAAACTGGGCTTGCGTTTGTGGAAGAGGCGGCAACGGTGCAGGGCGACTCGCGTTCGGTGCGCACGGCGCTTGCGAACGACGGCATCGCGCGCGGCGAATTCGCGCTCGAGCGCTCGCTCACTGAGAGGTCGCTGCAATCTGCGCAAGGGCTGCAGTCCGCAGCGGCGGAAGCGCTCGACTTCTTGGGAGCCTTCGAAGCCGACGTGTCGTCGAACGCGCAGAAGAGCCGAACCCTTGCGTCGGAACTCCGCGCACAGGCAGACAGCATGCTGAAGGCGGTTGCGGATGAGCGGACCTCGGTTGTCGCTCGGCTCTTTCAAGACGCAGCAGCGGATCTCGGCAAGGCATCGGGTGCAACGGGTGCTCTCGCAAACGCCGTGACGAGCGATGAGCTTCGCTTGGCATATGCACAGTTCTCGAGCGCGATTGCAGAGGCGCGCACCGTTGTCGCCACACAGGGTACGAGTGCCGCTGGGCTTGGCGAACTCAAGGCGAACGCCGAGACGTTGCTGACCTCGCTTCGAGAGCGCGCCACCGCCACTGCAGATCAACTGGCGAACACGGAAGAAGATCCTTCGCTTGCGGTGATGAAGCGGTATGTCGACGCGGTCAAGAAGATGGCCGATGGTGCCGACGTCGCGAAGATGCTTGCCCCCGCCGTCGAGCCGAAGCCCGCCGCGAACGCGAACGCAGCCGGCCGACCGCGCGCGGATTCACCCGACGCTGGGCCAGACAACCTCAGTGAAATCATTGCTCGCATCGGCTCGCTTGGCAGTGATCCGAGCGCGATCAGCGCGTTCATGATTGAGATTGTCGATGACTCCACCGGCGCCGGTCGCGCGATGAAGTCGATCATGAGCCAGTCGCTCAAGGCCATTGAACCAATCAACGCAGCCATCTTGGAGAAGTTTGGCGCCGACGCTGCGAAAGCAATCGGCGAGTCGATGACGCAAGGAATGGGTGGTATGGGCGGAATGGGCGCGATTGGCGCCATGGGCGGAGGAGACTTCTCTGCGCTCACCGAGAAGTCCAACGATGGTCGCACAGCGGTCTTCTCGATGGGCGGCGAGACTGAACTCACCTTTGTCCGCCGCGCGTCCGGCTGGAAGCTTGATCTTCTCGCCGGCATGGATCCATCGATGGTGCCGATGTTGGAGCAAGCCGCACCAATGATGGGCATGATGATGGGCCCGATGAAGAAGGCCGCAGAGTCTGTGGCCGCTCGGGTGCGCGCCGGCGAGTTTGCCAATGCGGAAGAGGCGATGCAGGCATTCCAATCTGAGATGATGAAGTCGATGGGCGGCGGATTCGGCGGCGAGTAAAGCCGCTGCGCGCGCACGCCTTCGCGGTACGCTACGGCGATGCGCATTGGAACTTCGCCACCGAAGACGAGCCGGGGTTGGGTGCTGATCGGACGGGTCAAAGCCGCGCTGTTGGTGATCACCTGTCTCGGCACGATGGCGGCGTGTCTCGTGGTTCCCATGCTTCTCCGAAGCACCGTTACAGAGCAGGAAATCGTGCTCTCCGGCTTTGGCGTGCTCTTTCTTGAGAGACCTTGGGTGGGCGTGCTGCTTGGAGTGCCGGCGTTGGCGGCCAGCGTTCCGCTGCTTGTCGGTGCGCGACGCACGATTCTGTGGATGACGATCGCAACGCTTCTCTTGTTGCTGCCGTTCGCGTTTCTCCTGATGGGATTCGTGTCGTGCATTGCGCCGCTCTACGAGTACCGTGCACTCTGATGGCGGTCGAACGAACGGCGCTGAGGGAAGCTGTCGAAGAGCGCGCGAGAGCGCTCGGCTTCGCACTTGTCGGCGTTGCGCGCGCGCGTCCGACGGCGCGCGCGGCGGAGTTGCGCCAATGGATCGCAGACGGAAAGCATGGAGAGATGTCGTGGATCGCAGAGCGTGTTGAGCAGGCGGTGGATGTGCGGTCGCTGCTAAGAAATGCGCGCAGTGTGGTGTGCGTGGCCGACCGCTACAGCGATGGGCGACCGGATCGCGCGGGCGGCGAGCGCGGTGTCGAGCACGCGCCGCGCGGTCGGATCGCGCGATACGCGCGCGGCAAGGATTACCACGATCTGATTCGCGACCGGCTGCGCAAGCTCGCCCGCACCATCCGCGAACTTGCGCCAGGCTGCGAGACGCGGCTGACCGGCGACATGCATCCGATCCTCGAGCGCGAGCAGGCCGCGCGCGCGCTTCTCGGTGCGATCGGGAAGCACACGCTCCTCATCCATCCTGCACGCGGGAGCTTCTTTCTGCTTGGCGAGATCGTGACCGACGCCGACATCGCTGCCAGCGACGAGAGCCCGCGCGCGCGTGTGACGCCTGAGGGCGATCTTTGCGGC
>JBILDS010000327.1:0-2814 GCA_044352505.1 Phycisphaerales bacterium | reverse complement strand
GGAAGCGTCTTGAGCGCCACACGGCGGCCAACGCGCGTGTCAACAGCTTCGTATACCTCGCCCATGCCACCTGCGGCAACGAATCGGGTGATCCGGAAGGGGCCGATCATGGCATCGCTGGCAAGTCGGCGCTCAGTTGGTGCCTTGGTCGCCTCTGGCGCGGCCGATACGAGGAGTTCACCGAGGTTCAATCCGAACGCGCCTTGGGCCGTCGACGGCTGCCCAACTCCGCGCTCGCGCCGGGCATCGACAGCCCGGTCGGCCTCCTCCTGCTCGACGGCTTCGCATGCAGCGAGAAGCCGCGCAGCTTGCGCACGCGAGGCAATGTCGAGATCGGGGGAACTTGCGAGGAATGCCCCCCGCTCAGACTCGGGGAGCTCCAACGCGCGTTCCACCGCCAACACCACGCCGCGATCCACGCGAGGGGCAAGGTCAGTGGACTGGGATGTCGCGTGATCAGCTGCCATCGTGCGGGGTCACCGCGGGTTCATACGTTCCGCGAGCCATGCGCGCGCCACACCGCGCCCAAGAGTCCACTTGCGCTGCGCGGTTCGGAGGGAGAGCCCGAGCACGTTTGCTGTCTCAGACACGCTCAGCCCCGCGAAGATCGTCATGCGCATGACTTCGGCCGCCACGGGATCCGCCCGATCAAGCGCGTCGAGGAGCTGAACGAGTTCGGGCAAGGAGATTGTCTGCGTCGCGGCGTCCGCCGACTCAATCGGGACTGCGATCCGAGTGGCATGGGCTTTGCGGACGTCGATCCGACGGAGGAGATCGATGACGACCTGCTGCATGGCTCGCGCGGCTGCACCGAAGAAGTGGCGACGATTCTCCCAGCGAGTGCTTTCAGGCCCCGAATCCTTGCCTCCAGCAAAGAGTTTGAGGTAGGCCTCGTTCACAAGGTCGCCGGTGCGGATTTCAGCGTCCTGCCCGAAGGTCCGCAGGCGGCTTCGCGCAAGCGCCTCGAGTTCTCGCTGCAGCCGATCGACCATCGCGCCGCCATCGCGCGCGTTTCCGCGAGCGATGTCGTTCACAATGGCGGTGATACTGCCGGGTTCCTCAGACACCACCTCATTGTGTCACCTGAATTGGCCTCACGCAAACGAACGAGGTTCTGAATGACAGATCACCGAAGCCCGAGGTCTGAGGCTTTGGGATCCGCGCGGCGCCCGGGTGGCGAGGCGGTGAAACGAGAAACCCGTGTGCACGGCACGTGCCGTGCAGTGCCAGGCACTGCATGGCACGTGCCGTGCACCGAGGAGGGCTGAATCGTGTCCCGGGGTCGGGGACACTGGTACCCGGATCAGCGTTCAGGGGCCTCGCCGGCGGGCATCGTCTCGAGCAAGCGAGCCAAGGCATCGCGCCTTGCGGCGACATCCTCAAGCAGCTTCGACTCGATCGGATTGGGCGCTCCCTCGATTGGGAGCGACGTCGTAAAGACGACTTCCTCGTCGATCGCGGCAAGCAGGCGCGCCGCCACCGCACGCGGATCGTCGGGGACCGCCGCGCCGTTCGCGGCGGCGAGATCGCGCGCGTGTTCTGCGACGACCTGCGCCATGTACCCGAACAGCGGAAGCACCTCGAGATGCGAAACTCTGTGGAGTGAGTCGCGAGGGTCGAGGTTCGTCGCGCTCCGCGAGCGTTTGAGCGCGTCGAAGAGGAGCTCGACGGACTCGCTCGGAGTGCGCTCGCCCGCGGTTCGAGCCACCACGATCATCTCGACCTTGGCAAGGTGACGAAGGTTTGAGAACCCCTCCAACCCGAGCGCAATCGAGCGCCTGAGCGCCTCTTGCGCCGAAAGCGCAGCACGGAGGGATTCCTCCGGTCTTCGCTTCATCTCGAGCAGTTGGGCGTAGTATCGCTCTGACATTCCGAGATAGGACAGAAAGTCTGCATCCGTCTCAAAGCGAGGCTCCTCGGCCATCGCCCTCAGGCGATTCAACGTCGCCTCGAGTGCGGCGATGTCGGAAGCCCAGAGCGCGCGCTTGACTTCCGTGAAGAGGAAGTCGACCTCGGCGCGGTCACGCGTCGCGCCCGGCGGAATGAGATCGACGGCTGCGCGCTTGTCCGCGCTGGCAAGGGCGAAGTAGCCAGCCTGCTCCGCGTACGGACGGAGAGACCCGATGTCGAGCAGAACGCCGCTTCGCGCAAGGAGAAGCTGTAGACGGAGTCCGACGGAGATGGGGCTTGAGCCGTCGGTTCCCCGTTCGATCAACCGGTCGAGGATCGCACGGCTTCGCTCGAAGTAGTCGGATGCGAGCGCCGTTTCTCCGAGACTCCCCTTTCCCGCGGATCCTGAGACCTCCGCGAGTCGCCGATAGCTGTCCGCCACTTCGACCAGTACGCGCTCGTCGTCTCCGGAGTTCGCCTGCACCCATTCGAGGTACGCGGCGGTGGCCTCAAGTGCCGCCTTGCGGGCCGCGAGCGGCTGATCCTCCGCGAGAAGCCGCTGGTGCAGATCTTGGACGAGCGGCTTCGATCCTTCGAGTAACTGCCCGATGAGTACGTCCGACCTCGCTTCGGCCTCGCGGGCACGCACGTACTGCGCCGCACCGAGCGCTGCCACAACCGCAAGAACCACCAGCGCGGCAAAGGCAGGCGCGATCATCTTCCGCCGCCTCCAGACCACCCTCTTCAGCAGTTCCAGAGTTCCGATCTCGCGGCCGAGAGGTGATTCACCGCGACACACCCGCCGTAGATCCTCCGCAAGCGCGTCAGCAGAGCCGTACCGGTCGCGCGGGTCCTTCGCGAGCGCCCTTCGCACCACAAAGTCGAGGTCGGCGGAGACGCCACTCACCCCGGGGTGAAGCCGAG
>JBILDS010000326.1:0-2820 GCA_044352505.1 Phycisphaerales bacterium | reverse complement strand
GCTGCCGTCACCGCTGCTTGAGGTACTCCTCAAGCCGCTCGGCCTTGCGCACGAGGAACGGCACATGCTGTTCCGACACGCGGAGGAACTTCACGAGCACCTTCATCGTCTGGTCGAACTCCTCCGCAAACTTCTGCTGTTCTTGATCCTTCCAAGAACCCTGGAGCGCACCCATCTTTGCGCCCATCGCACCAATCTGCCCCTGCAGCTCCGCATTGAAGCGATGAAGATCTTGGGCGAAGCGACGAAGTTCCTGCGGGTCTGCAATTGCTTTGGCCATGGCGGCAGTCTATACGCAGCCCGGCTCGCAACGTCGCATCGATCTACCGTTCCCCACACTCGGCGCGCACGCGCCGCAGCGTTTCCTCCATCGACTCAAGCGCGTTCATGGCCGCGCGCAACTGCTTGTCGATCGAGTCAATCGACCGCTCCTGGAACGCGCGCGCGGTGTCGTCGCGCCAAGAATCCGACACGCGAAGCCACGTTTGCATCAGATCCCGGTGCGAGGCGAGCATCTTTGCGCGTGCAGACGAAAGACTCATGATCCTGCCTCCTTCGTGCCACCGTTCCGAAGATTGCTGATCGCAGCGTCGCGCGCAGCCGCAAGTTGCCGCTCATCCGACTCGAGTTCCGCACGTTCGCGCTCGTCGGCACGCTCCTCGTCGTCGGAGCGAAGTTCGCCCGCGCGCCGCATCGACGCAACGCGCGCCTTTGATCGCTCCAACTGCTCCGCAAGCGTTACCGAGGGCGTCGCAAGATACGCCTCAAGCGCGAGCGCCATGTTTCGAAGCCGCAATATCGCGTCGGGAAGATCGCGATCCACCAACGCCGACAGCGGTCGCATAGCACTCTTGTAGAGCGACACTTCCCGCTCCAACATCACCAGCCACCGACGCGTGCGCTCCAACCGTTCGCGCGCATCCTCAGCGTGTGCCTTCGCGCGCGCAACCGCTTTCTTCTCATCAATGGTGCTCGGGCGCTGCCCGGTACCCATGGTCTGCATTTCCTTGCGAAACAGCGCCGTCTTCGCAGACGTCACCTCTTGCTCCAACCTCGGAACCGCGCGCTTCCAGTGCAGCATGCGATCGCGCTCAAGCCAGACAAACACATGCTTGACTTCGCTGTCTGCTTCCGCGATCGCAGCCGCCAACTCTTCCTTGAAGCGAATCATCGCGCGACGCAGCTCATCGAGCGCGGCAACGTCGGTGATGTTCGCGCGATCGGCCAACGGTCACGCTGCCTTTCGCTTCGCCGGATAGAAGACAAGCATGGCAACGAAGCACGCCACCGCCATATACATCGGCACACTGAAGAGCTTCTGGAAATCCATCGGTTCCGTGCCGCCATTGGTCGCGATGCGCGCCACAACACTGGTCGCAAACAGGCTGCCGACGATGATGCCGATGCCGATGATCACAAGGTTGAAAAGGTTCTGCGCAGTGGCTCGAATGTCGTGGGTGGTGTACTCATCAACCACCATAAAGGCCACGAAGATAAAGCAACCAAAGCAGAGCCCATGCAGCGCCACGCCGAGTAGCACGAACGGCAATTCAGGCGCAAAGGCGAAGAGCGCCATACGCACCGCGTACGCAGCAATTCCAACAAGAAGAAGCGTCTTCCGCGAGAGGCTCTTGGCAACGAACGGCATGGATGCAAGCACCAGAAGCTCTGTCATTTGACCAATCGTCATCAGGCCACCACCACCTACACCAAGCACCTGATTCACGGCGCTTGCAAATGTATTCGCGCCCTCACTGTTGGCTTTGTTCTGGATTCCGCTCACGAAATCACTCGTAAAGACGAAGTAGAACTGGTGGATCATGCTGATCGGAATCGCAATCAAGAACAGCGTGAGAAGTGGCTGCTTTGAGATTTCCTGAAGTCCTTCAAGCCACGCCGTCTTCTCGGCGGCCGACTTCGTGGGCGGCGTATTCGGAAGCGTGAGACAATACACCGCCATCACAACCCCAAGCGCAGCGCTGATCTGGAATGCAACGGCGCGGCCCGCATTCTGCGCGGCTGCGATCTCCGCTTCGGTCCCTGCATCAGGCGTGTAAACGCGCAGAAGAATCTGACCAACGGCGATACCCGCCGCGATCCACCCGATCGTGCCCCAGAGCCGAACCGGTCCGAAGTCGCGATCGCGGTCTGGCAAGTTCGCAAACGAAATCGAGTTTGTGAGCGCAAGCGTCGGCGCGTACACCAGGCCGTAGACAAAGCTCAGCGACACGAACAGCGGGAACGTGTCGGCCATCGAGAGGAAGTACACAAGCACCGCGCCGACGCCATGGCTCACGGCGAGCAACTTCTCTGTCGCGAAGGAGCGATCGGCCAGTTGACCAGCAATGAATGGCCCAAGCAACGCACCCACGGCACCCGCCATGAGGCAGAGGCCCGTCTGGTCCAAGTCGAAGCCTCGATGCCCCATCAGAAAGGGGTACAAGATTGGAAGCCACGCGCCCCAGATTGCGTACTGGAGGAACATCATCACCGAGAGGCGGGTTCGCACGTACGGTGCCGGGGCTGATTCCATCTGTGAAGGATCCTTTGGGTGAACGGGAACCGGCACTCTACAGGAAGTGCCTCAAAGCCCACAGACGCCGCCCCCTATACTCCCGGTCTATGGCACCCCGCCGAAAGACCCGTCAAATCACGCTCGGCGACGACCGAGTCGGCCGCGTCAAGATCGGCGGCGACGCCCCGATCGCAGTTCAGACCATGACCGCGGGCTACACCCACGAGATCGACTCGTGCGTGGCCGAGATCGAGCGCTATGCCAAGGCGGGCGCCGACGTGGTGCGCGTGGCAGTGCCGGAGCGA
>JBILDS010000115.1:0-9964 GCA_044352505.1 Phycisphaerales bacterium | reverse complement strand
GGAACCAATGTCTCAGCGACCTCTTCCGGTCGAATACCGCTGGCGAGATGGTCACCAACGAGTGACTTCTCCAACATCGACGCAAGCGCGCCGAGGAAAGGCTTGATCGCAGCCGCGAGAACCAGAACTGCGCCGAGAAGAAGCAGCGCATTTGCGGCGTCGTTGGAGCGGGCGATATTGCCCTCTTCACGCGCTTCGCGGCGCTTCTTTGGCGTTGCGTCTTCCGTGCGTTCACCGAGATCCTCAGCCACGGCGCCCCCTTCCGGCAGAGCCGCGGTGCGCCAAACACCGAACCTGGATTGCATCAACGAGGTTCAATCGAACCTCCCCGACGCCACGAGCATGGCTTCAATCGCGCCGGCGGTGCCGTCGACAAGCGCTTCGTCGATGGCGGCAAGCGACGCGACAATGACAAACAGCCCCAGAATGATGCGGAGCGGAAATCCGACCGACATGATGTTGAGCGCTGGCACGCTCTTGGTGAGGAAACCGGTCACAACCGTCTCCAGACACACAATCGCAAGAAGCGGCATCGCGACCCGGAGTCCAAGGTCAAACGCAGCTGACAACGCAGCGGTGAAGATCGCCAACGGCGATGTCGTGGACGCGCCAGTCAACATCGCAGGAACCGATCCGACAGGAAGGTTGCCAAAGCTTGTTGCTGTGACAGAGACCATGGTCTCAAGCCCACCAAGCGCCAAGAAGATTGCGACTGCCAGGAAGAAGAAGATCTGTTCGAGCGAGTCCGACTCGTCACCAATGGCCGGGTTGTAGAAACGGGCAAATCCAAGGCCGATTTGCTGCCCCATGGTGAGGCCGCCAAACTGTGCGGCAAGCAGCGGAATCGATGCCATGAATCCGATGAAGACGCCGATTCCGAACTCAAGCGCGATAAGCGGCAGTGCAAGCCCGAGCGTCAGACTTGAAGGCAGGGTTGCCGTCCCAGCAGCGGTTGGATAGATCGCCAAACCAAGTGCAGCCACCAATAGTGCCTTGATGCGAAGCGGAATCGACGGCGACGACAGCAGTGGTCCCTGCACCGCAAGGCCTGAAACTCGAGCAACCACCATCACGGCGGGTACCAGATGCTGGGAGAGTGCTTCGAGCGCTTGCATGCATCGACCAACTTGGCGCCGACAGAGAAACTCAGGTACCGCTCACCGGCGACCACGCAAACATCTCCGCAGAGAACTCCATCATTTTCACCGTGATCCATGAGAGCAGCGCGATCATGGTTGCGATCATCGCAATGATCTTCGGTACGAAGACAAGCGTCTGCTCCTGAATCTGGGTGACCGCCTGCAGGATGCTCACCACAAGCCCAACAACCAAGCCAACGACAAGGATGGGTGCGCTGATCATGAGAATGAGAATGAACGCATCGCGTACGACGTCGACGGCTTCGAGATCCATCACGTACCTCCGAGCGGCGCCATCACGCCGCTGAGCAAGGAGCCAACCACGAGCGTCCAACCATCGACAAGCACAAAGAGCAGCAGCTTGAATGGAAGCGACACCAACACAGGCGGAAGCATCATCATGCCCATCGACACAAGCAAACTTGAAATCACCATGTCGATCACGAGAAACGGCAGGTAGATGCGGAAACCGATGAGAAACGCGGTCTTCAATTCGCTCACGACAAACGCGGGCACCAACGTCAGCATGTCCACGTCGCGCTCCCACGTGAGTTCGTCGGGCGCACTCACATCGACACCACGATGCTCAAGCAGCATGAGCACCGTGGGGACGTTTCCCGTGGCCTCAATCTGGGCGATCATGAATTCACGCAACGGCTGCTTCGCGCCTTCCCACGCAACAAGTTGGTTCTTGTGCTCACCACGCGCATACGGCCCCAGACCCTCTTCCCACATGCGCGTGAACGTCGGACCCATGGCCACGGCGCTTAAGAGCACCGACAGACCAACGATCACCTGCGAAGGTGGCAACGTCTGTGTGCCGAGCGCCTGACGCAGCAGTCCGAGCACCACAACCATGCGGGTAAAGCACGTGCACAGAATCAGAATGGAAGGTGCCACCGTGAGGACGGTGAGCAGCAACACAATGTTGAGCGCCGCCGACAGTCCACCCTCGAAGCCGGGCACATTGCGCGAGGCGTCCTCAAGCACACCAATCGGATTGATGGACTCAAGCGCGGGCGCCGACTGCGCAAGCAGCAACATCATCGCACCACCTCGCGGCGACGGGTGAGATCGATCGTTTCGATCTCAGCATTCCGTGCGGCAGCCGGAAGCGAGGCCCGGAACTCCGCCCGCTGTGTGCGCTGTCGCGAGGCGGTCTTACGATCGCTTGCGTTGGGGGCTTCAATCTCTTTGCCTTCGAACTCGCGCTCTGAACCGCGCAAAAGCGCATCAAACGTGAACTGCTCGCTTCCACGCGCTCCAGCCTCGCATCGTGCGATGAGGTCGGCAACCTCCGCTGGTGACGTGAACTCGCTGAGCGTTTGAATGCCCTGCGCGCTCTGGTGGGTGACAAGCACGCGTCGACCAACCTTGATGAGCACGATGTGGTGACCGCGCGCGAACGGATAGCGCGCCATGACCTCAACAACACCGGAAGGACGCTTGCCGCCTCCCATGCGCCCACCAACACGCTTGACAACCGCACGCGCAAAGAGGATCGCTCCAAGGGTTGCAGCCAGCGCAAGCGCGGTCGGCAGCACCTGTCCGGTCCATGTCCCTTCCGTCTCCGCGCCCGCAGCCAAGGTGCGAGCCGGGCGTACGCTTGTGGTCGCTGCGGTCGCTGGGTCGTCCGTACCACTCGCAGCCAACGCGGAGCCGTCGCTTGTCGACTTCGCAAGTGCGGTGGCACTCGTCTTCGACGCACGCTTGGGCGGCGGAATCGGGGTGCCCGGATCCAACTCGGTAGGAATCACTGTTTCGCTGCGGGGTGCCGGTTTTTCCGCGCCAACCGACGTGATCTCGACAACGCCTCCGACGCCAAGCTCTTCCGGCGCACGATCCGACTTGCGCTGCGGTGGCGTCTTCGCGGTTGTCTCAGGCGCCGCGATTGGCCGCTCCGACTGAAGCGTGTCAACGGGCTGGTTTGTGGTTGGCGATGCGATCTGCGCAATCGCAGCGGGCGTGACGCCCAACAGCGTGGCGAGGACGACAAATCCGCGCAGACTCGCCGACGCGCGTCGGCAACCACGCTGGGCGTTCAGACAAAAGCGACGTCGCGTGTGCTGCATGTGCCATCCTGGCTTGCTTGACCGGGCTCCGCCCGGGTGTTCGCGTGTACTCCGCTGCTGTGGCGCTGCGAACAATGCGCCACGCGGGTTCAACCATCACACCGTACGACTCATCTCACTTGCTGCAGCCTTTTTTGCATTTTGCCGCGATGACTCCGTCGCGACACGTCAACTACAGCGCCGGTCTACCACCTATCAACCTTCAAACGGCTCAAGAATCTCGCTCACGCGGACACAGAAATTCTCGTTAAGGACGAGCACCTCACCCCGAGCGATGCGCCGACCATTCACGTAAATGTCGACTGGGTCGCCTGCGGCCTTGTCAAGTTCCACCACAGAGTCGGGATTGAGTTTGAGCACGTCCTCAACCAGCATCTTGGTCCGGCCAAGCTCGATTCGAACCTGCAGCGACACGTCACCAAGAATGCCAATGCCGCTGGCGTCGGTGGAATGCGGATTCACGCGGCCAAAGTCGGGAAGCCCAACTGGAGCCGCGTTCTTGCCATCCGGAGAGGTCGAGTCGGTTGAATCTGCCATGTCGAGGTCCGTTCAGGCTCCGCCTGCGGTCGCTTCAGTCAGACAATCCCGCGAGGAATTGCCCACCGACTCGAGTCGCCGCGATGAAGGACATCCTGTCCATGGCGCACCGCGGCTCGGGATCATCGGTCGCGCAAGGCTTGCGCCTGCAGAGAATCGCCGAAGCGGTCTTGGCCTTTCATGCGCAGTTCCTGCGCGTCGGCGCCGGCGCCCCTACCCCCGTGCTCAGCGATTGATCCGGATGCCGGTTCCAACCACGAGCACGCAGCGATCGACCGTGGACTTGCCGTCGGTCGACTTGTGGTCGAAGCGTTCGCGGAGAACGGTTTCAACGCGTCGGGTGAGCGTCTCAAAGAGCGGCTCCTGGAAGTGCGTCGGTTCGGCCGTACGCCAGATCCCGCCGATTTGGGCGCGAAGCGAGTGCTTGCTGCGCTCGATCTCGTCCTTGACCCAGGTCTCGTCCTTCTTGCGAACCTTGACGTAGATCTCGGTTTCGTAGAGGTAACTGATACCCGTGCGATCGTTGACAAGCCGGTCGTCGAGCACGAGGAGTTCAACCAGTTTCTCGTCCTCCGGGTTCGCCACCACAACAGGTTCAGCGGCCTCGACCTGCTTGGGGGCGCCCTTCGCAAAGACGAAGAACAGCACGGCGCCCTCGATTCCGAGGAGCGCGAGCACCACGATGATGAACTTCAGACCGCCGGACTTCTTCGCCGGCGCTGCGCCACCGTCGCCCTCAGACTTCGCTTCCTTCTTGTCGGCCATGGCTAGAACCTCCCCAAACGAACCTGTCCCGAGAACGGATCAGGGGTGCCCGCGTCATGCGGCCCCCCTGCGCAGGGGGAATCGGCTTCCTAGGCGCGCTCCTTGAGGGGCGTTCCGGGAATTCTGACGCGGTTTGGTCCCGGCAAACCCGGGTTCGCGCGTTCGGCTGCGCGCCAGCGTTCAGGCTTGGGCGGGGAGAAGCACGCGGAGGGGCTGCCCGTGTACGCCAAGTTCGACCTCAGAGACCGCCGAGGAGCCGGAGGGGTCGCCGTCGACCTGCACCCACGAGGGTTCAGAGAGTTCAAGCCGAATCGCTCGACCACGGCGTTCGCGCAAGGCCGGGTGCCGCCGATGAAGCCCCGTCCACAGGAGCGGAACCCATGAGGCGAGCGACCATGCGGAGTCCGCAGGAAGGAAGACCGCATCGAGCAGTCCGTCGTCCGGATGGGCCGCAGCGGCCGGGTTGAGACGCCCGCCATACTCAGGCAAGTTTCCGACCACCACCATGCCGCGACCAAGCGTTTCGCGCTCACCATCAATCGTCCATCGCACGTTTGGCGCCCGCCAAGTGCTGAGACAGGAGAGAATCGGCCGCGCGTAGCTGAGATGCGAGATCGCGCCGCGACGCCTCGCCGCGAGGGCATGCACCACCGACGCGTCGAAGCCTACGCCGGCCATGATCGCGAAGGGATCAGACCCAGCCCGGGCGATATCGATCACCCGGTGATTCCCGCGCGAAAGTGCCGCCACGATGTCGCTTGCGCGGGCACGCATCCCGAAAGCGCGCGCGAAGAGATTCTCTGTGCCGCAGGGCGCGTGCCAGAGCGGCACACCTCGCTCGGCGGCGCGCGCGGCCACAAGACGCACGGCGCCGTCGCCGCCCGCAACAACCACGCACTCCGCATCATCAAGCGACGCGTCCAACCAGTCCGTCGCCCGTCCCGGGCGCGACTCAACGAGCGTGACCCCTCGGCCCGCTGCACGCAACTCGCGCTCAAGCCTGCGCGCCACGGCGGCCGCGCGGCCGGTTCCGGAGATCGGATTGAAGACGACCGCGATCGACACGACCTCGAGAGCCTCCGACGTTTGATGGATCGGGAAATGCGCCGTGTCACGCCACGCGCGTCGCATCGACCCCACAAAACAAGCACCACAGCGTACCATCGCCGCCATGACGTTGCGCACACTGACGACGCTCGCATGCGCCACAATCGTGGGTGCGGTGGCACTTGCACAGCCCGCCTTCGCACAGTCGGAGCGATTCGTGCTCGACGCGCTTGATCGCTGGCAGCGCGTGGCCGAAACCGACCCCGCCAGCGAGGAAGCGCAACTCTTGGCGGCGCGACGCGCCCTGCTCTCTGGAGAGCCTGCCCGCGCGCAGAAGTTGGCGAGCGGATTTCTCGAGCGCTACCCACTTTCCCGCTATCGCCCCGACGCGCTTCTGATTCGCGGCGACGCCATTCGCGCGGCGGGTGACGAGTACGAAGCGCTGTTCGACTACGAGGAAATCGCGCGCCGCTACGCAGGAAGCGACGTGTTTATCCCAACGCTCGAGCGCGAGTATGAGATTGCCCAAGAGTACGTAGGTGGCCTCAAGAAGCGCTTTTTCGGCACGATCCGCATCATCGACTCCGCAGAAGACGCGCAAGAACTCTTGATCCGCATCCAAGAGCGGCTGCCGGGCAGCGAACTCGCAGAGCGCGCGGGCATGACGCTCTCCGACTTCTACTTCGAGCGCCGCGAGATGACCCTCGCAGCTGAGTCGTACCGCCTCTTCATCGAGAACTATCCGCGCAGCGGCCAGGTGACCAAGGCGCGACTGCGCCTCATCTATGCGTCGATTGCCGGATTCCGCGGGCCCGAGTATGACGCGAGCGGTCTCCTCGAAGCGCGCGCGCGCCTTCGATCACTGCAATCGCTCCAGCCCGGGCTTGCGCAGCAAGTTGGCGCGTCGAGCATCTTGGCACGGATCGAAGAGTCGGAAGCCGCGAAAATGCTCTCGACGGCATCGTGGTATCTCGAAGTTCGTGATCCGATCTCCGCTGAACTCTTCATTCGTCGACTGGTCGAACGTCATCCATCGTCGATCGCAACCCTTGAGGCGCTCCGCATCGTGCCGGATGTGTTGCCCAAACTCCCGGAGAGCGTTGTTCGCACGGCGCCGGATTACCGCGCGCTTCGACGAGCGCTGTTGAAGATTGAGTGGGATGAGATGCCCGCCGCAGCCACAATTCCAGATCCGTCTGCAGTTCCCGCCCAGAACGACGCTGGACAGAGTGGGCGTGGAGCTCCGGAGGCAGATCGATGAATCGACGCGAATCTGAGCCCACTTTCTTCTTCACCCGTCGCTTCTTCGCCCGTTCCTTCGCGCCGATGACGTCGCACGGGTTGCGCATCGCGGTCATCCTCGCAACGAGCGTCGCAGCAGTCCCCATGGCACTCAGCGGCTGCGCGTCTGATCCTTCGATGGGCTATGCGGCCACCTCGCCATTTCCAACGCGCTACCGCAGCGTTGCGCTGCCGATCTTCCGCAATCAGAGCTTCCTGCGCGGATTTGAGTTCGATCTGGCCCACGCGCTCGTAACCGAAGTTGAGCAGTCGACGCCCTACAAGGTGACGTCTGAGGCGTCCGCAGACACGGCCCTTCGCGGAACCATCACGTCGATCGACCTCGTCCAACTGTCGAAGGATCCGGGCACCGGCCTCGCCAACGAGATGATGGTGCGGGTGCGTGCTGACTTCGAGTGGGTCGATCTCCGAACTGGCAACCGCATCGTGGCACGCGAAGGTGTCGAATCGAGCGCGGTTTTCGTGCCGTCGTACCCCGCTCGGGAGCCGATCGAACTCGGACGCCTCTCGGCCGTCCAGTCGCTTGCCCGCGACCTCGTCGGTGCGATGCGCTCAAACTGGTGATTTCAGGCGCAGAGGCGGTGGTCACCGGTCGAGCAGACGGCTCGACAGCGTCAATCTCGCGAACTTCCGCGTTTCCAGTGACGCCCGTGCGCCTGAACTGCCGAAAGGCGGTGGAACCAGATGTGTTTCGCTAGGCGCCCCAAGCGGCAGACTTGAGGCGAAGGCTGGTCTAGAATCCCGTTCCCTCTCGGGGTGGATCTCAACCGCATGAACGACACGACCCAATCGCCCTTCCTCAACTTCCCCGCCCTGCGGCGCGCGCGCGCCGAGGACACACGACTCGGTGGTCGTCTCGGCGATCTTCGGATGGAAACTTCCGAGCAAGGTGGCGGCAATCAGGGTGGCGGCGGTGGCTCGCCCCCGGGCGGACCTCAGATTCCGCCAAATCGAGGCGGGCGTCAGGTCTTCACTTGGGTGATCGCTGCGCTGATCTTCTCGCTTCTCATTCTTGCGTTTAGCTCATCGATGAGCGGCAAGAAGGAGATTCGGTGGGACGACTTCAAGAACCTCATGCAAGCGCGCAGCATCGAGCCCGACTCGATCGTGATCGAAGGCAGCCGCGTCGAAGCGCGTGTGAAGCCGAACACTGCGGGATTCTCCACAGATAAAGCCGCGCAGCCAGTCTTCGCGATTGTGATTCCCGACAAGAACTACTACGTCGAAGATATTGAAGAGGCCAAGTACAGCTTCCGCTCTGTCGAGCCATCGTACTGGCCGATGATCCTTGCGAATCTCCTTCCGGTGCTCCTCATCATTGCGGTGATATGGTTCATCGCGCGCTCCATGCGCGGCGCGGGCGGCGGCCCCGGCGGCATGCTCGGCAGCTTCGGCAAGAGCCGCCACCGCATGCAGACCAAGGAGCAGGTGAAGGTCACCTTCGGCGATGTCGCCGGCGTTGACGAGGCCAAGGAAGAGGTTCAGGAGATCGTCGAGTTCCTCAAGAACCCGAAGCGCTTCTCGCGCCTCGGCGGGCGCATCCCACGCGGCGTGCTGCTCTCGGGGCCCCCGGGCTGCGGCAAGACGCTGCTTGCGAAGGCGATCGCGGGCGAGGCCGATGTCCCCTTCTTCTCGATCTCCGGCTCCGACTTCGTCGAGATGTTCGTGGGCGTCGGTGCGAGCCGCGTGCGCGACCTCTTCAAGCAGGCGAAGGAGAACTCGCCGTGCATCATCTTCCTCGATGAGATTGACGCGGTCGGCCGTCGCCGCGGCGGCGGGTTCAGCTCGGGCGGCCATGACGAGCGCGAGCAGACGCTCAACGCGATCCTCGTGGAGATGGACGGCTTCGACGCCAACACGCAGGTGATCGTGATCGCCTCGACGAACCGTCCCGATGTCCTCGACCCGGCGCTCACGCGCCCGGGCCGCTTCGACCGCCAGGTCGCCGTCAACCTCCCCGACCTCGTCGGGCGCCGGCAGATCCTCGCCGTGCACGCCAAGAAGGTGAAGCTCGCCGAGGACGTCGACCTCGAGAAGGTCGCCCGCGGCACGCCCATGTTCTCGGGTGCCGACCTCGCGGCGCTCATCAACGAGGCTGCGATCATCGCCACGATGGCCGACAAGGACTTCGTCGAGCTCGCGGATCTCGAGGAGGCGCGCGACAAGGTCCGCTGGGGACGCGCCAACAAGAGCCGCAAGATCGAGCATCAGGAGCGCGTCGCCACCGCCTACCACGAGGCGGGCCACGCTGTGCTCCAGGTGCTTCTCGAGCACGCCGATCCACTGCACAAGGTGACGATCATCCCGCGTGGCCAGGCAATGGGCGCAACCTTCTCGCTTCCCGAGAAGGATCGCTACGGATTCGGCCGCAAGCATGTCCTCGCGACCCTGCGCGTTCTGTGCGGCGGCCGCATCGCAGAGGAGCGGAAGACGAGCGATACGAGCTCCGGCGCCTCCATGGACATCAAGATGTGCACGCAGTACGCGCGGGCGATGATCCTCCAGTGGGGCATGTCCGACCGCCTCGGCTTCGTGAACTACGCGGGCAGCGACTCGCGCGAGATGTTTGTGCCTGAGCGCGACTACTCGCCCGAGACCGCGCGCATCATTGACGAGGAGACGCGCCGCATCATCGACGAGGCCTACACGCAGGCGCAGCAGATGCTCACCGACCACTGGGACAAGGTCGTGGCGGTCGCCGAGGCGCTCCTCAAGTACGAGACGCTCCAACGCGACGATGTCGACCGCCTCATGCGCGGTGAATCGATGGGGAAGCCCACTGTGGCCGACCTTTTGGCGGCAGAGGCGTCGCGCTCGCGACCTGCGATTTCCGGCGCAAGCCCGGGTTCCGACGTGAAGGCCGATCCAGGTCTTGGCGACTCCCCAATGCCGAGCCCGGCCTAGGTTCTGTCTGACGGATCCCCGAAGACCAACGCTTGACCCTTGGGAATCGCGCGGCGCCCGGATGGCAAGCACGATCCGGGTTCGGTGCGTGTGTTTTCCGCCGGTTTCGCGCGCGGCGTTGCAGTTTGACTCACGCCACCGATGCAGCTTCGGCTGGGCGCTGGCCAATGCAGCGCGAGAGTTGCATACGGTTTGAGA
>JBILDS010000114.1:0-9987 GCA_044352505.1 Phycisphaerales bacterium | reverse complement strand
CGCTGGACAAGTTCGCGCCCTTGCTCCCAGGCGAGCATGCCGCCCGCAAGATTCGTGCAGTGGTACCCGTGCTTGAGAAGCAGCGAGCACGCGCGCGCCGAGCGGGCGCCGCTGCGGCAGTTCACGAGAATGTGGCGATCCTTCGGAACTTCCGCAAGCCGCGACAACAGCCGTGTGTGCGCGATGTTCGTCGCTCCCTCGATGTGTCCTTCCTTGAACTCCGCCGCGCGCCGCACATCGAGAACGAACGGCTTTGCGGTGTCGATCATCGCCCGTCCCTCGCCAACCGACTTCTCGACCGCACCGACAAGCGGGCCGCCTGCGCTCTGATACGCGCCGATGTCGGCCGGGTCGAACCAGCCTGCGAAGTTGTCGTAGCCCACGCGGATCAGGTCGCGCACGGCTTCATCGACGCGCGAACCGTCCGCGATGATCACGATCGGCTCATGCTCACCGATCAGCGATCCGCCGTCGGTGTTGAAACTGTTGTTCAGCGGAAGGTGCAGCGCGCCGGGCACATGCCCCGCCTTGAACGCGGCCCATGGGCGCGTGTCGACGATCGCGGCCTTGGTGCCGTCGATCTTCTTGAGCTCCTCGACCGAAAGTCGCTTTGGCTGCGGAACACCACCGAGAATCTTCGGGCCGATCTTGTTGTCGCGCTTCATGCGCGCGAAGTAGAGCGGCGGCTCAGGCTGCGCATCGAGGATGAAGTCGACGAATCCCTGCTCGGTCTTCGCGGCGAGGATTGATGCGTTGAACATCTTCTCATAGCCAACGGTGGTCGAGGGCACGGCACCGAGCGCCTTCCCGCACGCACTTCCCGCGCCGTGCGCCGGCCAGATCTGCAGATAGTCGGGCCACTGCATGAACTTCTGCACTGTTGTGTAGAGGCGATGCGCAGAGGGATCGGCCTTCCCCTGGAATCCCGCGGCCGACTCAAGGAGGTCGGGTCGGCCAAGGTCGCCGACGAACACGAAGTCACCCGTGAAGACCCCCATTGGCTTGTCGGCACCGCCTCCGCGGTCGGTCACCATGAAGGAGAGATGCTCAGGCGTGTGGCCCGGCGTGTGGATCGCCTTGAACTCGATGTTCCCAACCATGAAGGTGTCGCCATCCTTCAGAAGCCGATGCTTGTAACTTCCGCCGCCCGACTTCTCGTCGAGCCACTGGTACTTCCAGTCCGCGTCGCCCTCGTCCGAGACGAACACGGTCGCGCCCTTCTCAGCGAGCTCGCGGGCACCCGAGATGAAATCAGCGTGGATATGCGTCTCCGCGACTGCGACGATCTTGAGGCCGTTCGCCGCGGCGAGCTTCTCGTAGCGATCGACATCGCGCTCTGGGTCGATCACGATCGCCTCGCCACTGCGTTGGCACCCGATGAGATAAGCTGCTTCTGCAAGCTTTTCGTCGTAGATCATTCGAAGGAACATGGCGAACTCCCTGTTGGAAGGCGGATGACTCGGAAACCGCGAGCAGGTACGCGCGCGGGTAGACATGAAGAGGGCGGAACGCCTCGGCAGGTTCCCAATCGCGGACACATTCTTCCAGATTTTGCGTCCGGCCGCGCTCGAATGGGAACCTGACCCCGTCGTTCCCGCTCCAATGCCACGCACCCTCCGAGGACCCCTATGACGAACGCCGTTTCCAACCCGATTTCGTCCGCTCGTTCCGTCGTCATCGTGGGCGGAGGATCTGCGGGAATCTCCGTTGCAGCTCGATTGGCAAAGAGCGGCGCGAATCTCCGCATCGCGGTGGTCGACCCAAGCGAGACGCACGACTATCAGCCGCTCTGGACACTCGTCGGTGCGGGCGTACTCCCGCGCGAGGCAGCGCGCCGTCGCGAAGCCGATCTGATTCCCCCAGGTGTCGAGTGGGTACGCGAGGCCGTCGCCGAGTTTGACCCAGACGCCCACGCCGTAGTGACGGCAAGCGGAAAGCGGCTCTCGTATGACATCCTTGTGGTCGCCGCGGGGCTTCAACTCGACTGGGGCAAGGTCAAGGGGCTCGAAGGCAACATCGGCAGGAACGGCATCTGCTCGAACTACGCGTACGAGACCGTGAACTCGACTTGGGCGGCGATTCAGTCGTTCAAGGGCGGCGACGCGGTCTTCACGCACCCCGCCACGCCGATCAAGTGCGGAGGTGCCCCGCAGAAGATCATGTATCTCGCAGACGACGCGTTCCGCCGCCAAGGCGTGCGCGACCGCGCGCGCATCCACTTCTACTCGGGCGAAGCTGCAATCTTCAAGGTCGAGCCTTACGCGAACGCGCTCCTTGAGGTGATCAAGCGCAAGGAGATCGAGGCGCCCCGCTTCAAGCACAACCTGAAGGAGGTGCGCGTCGATGCGCGCGAGGCGGTCTTTGACGATCTCGCGACGAACACCGAGGTCGTGCAGAAGTTCGACCTCTTGCATGTGACGCCGCCAATGTCGGCGCCCGACTTCATCAAGCGAAGCCCGCTCGCCGCGTCGAGCGGATGGGTTGAGGTCGACAAGCACACCTGTCGGCACGTGCGTTACCCCGATGTGTTTGCACTCGGTGATTGCTCGAACCTTCCCACCAGCAAGACGGGCGCCGCAATCCGCAAGCAGGCGCCTGTGGTTGCTGCGAATGTGCTCGATGTCCTCGCGGGGCGCGAACCGCGCGCGCGATACGACGGCTACACCTCGTGCCCGCTCGTCACCGGCTACGGATCGCTCATCCTCGCGGAGTTTGACTACGACCTGAAGCCGCAGGAGAGTTTCCCGTTCGATCAGAGCAAGGAGCGCCGGAGCATGTACATACTCAAGCGCCACGTGCTGCCGATGCTCTACTGGAAAGGCATGCTGAAGGGACGGCTGTGAAACGATGCTGCGCGAACACTGGCAATCGGTCTATCGCTCGAAAGAAGACGCCGAACTGAGTTGGTTCGAGGAGCGACCCGAGTCGTCGCTTGACCTGGTACGGAGCCTGCCACGTGTGCCGCATTCAGCAATTGATATTGGCGGCGGCCAATCAGCGTTTGCTGGCGAATTGCTGCAACTCGGGGTCGAATCGGTCACGGTGCTTGATCTCTCAGCGGCGGCACTTGAGCGCGGGAAGGCGAGACTCGGCGCGGAGGCTCCGCGCGTCTCGTGGGTCGAGGGAAACGTTCTCGATCACTCGGCGTTGGGGACGTTCGAACTCTGGCACGATCGCGCGTGTCTGCACTTCTTGACGGATGATGCAGATCGCAGGCGCTACGTGACACTGGCTTCGCAGTCGGTTGTGTCGGGCGGATTCGCCATCTTGGCCGGCTTCGCACCCGACGGGCCGGAACGTTGCAGCGGCCTTCCCGTGCGGCGCGCGAGTGCTGAAGAGATCGCGGCAGAGTTCGCGCTGGCCTTTACGCGTGTCACAAGTGTGCGCGTCACGCACAGTACACCTTGGGGAAAGCCGCAAGCATTTGAGTACGTGCTGCTTCGACGAAGTTGATTCGTTCGGCGATTCACTTGCTGCCATGTCGCGTCCACGGCGGTTACGCTGTGCGCGTGGATCAAGGCTCCCCCCGAAGCACCGAAGCAAAGCTCGAGCGTCGCGACGCCGTACTTGCCGCGGTCACCCGGGCCTCTGAGCGCCTGAGCGAGCCGCAGCCATGGGAGACGCTTGTTCCCGATGCGTTGAAGATGCTCGGTGAGGCAACGCGCGTGAGTCGCGTGTACATCTTCGAGGTCGATAGGCGCGACGGCATCGATGTCGTGAGCCAGCGCTTCGAGTGGTGCGCGCTGGGCGTGACGCCGCAGATCGAGAATCCGAGCCTCCAACAGATGCCGCTCGACGCGGGATTCAGCCGTTGGGGCGAAGTGCTCCGATCCGGGCAGCCCGTCTTCGGCGATGTCGACGACTTCCCCGAGAGCGAGCGCCCGATCCTCGAGCTGCAGGAGATCAAGTCAATCCTCGTGCAGCCGATCTTCGAGGGGAACCGCTGGTGGGGCTTCATGGGGTTTGATGCCTGCGCAGGGATACAGTCGTGGGAGCGCGTCGAGGTCGACACCCTACGCATCGCGGCGCTCTTGCTCGGCGCCGCCATCCATCGACAGAATCGCGAGTCGCTGCTGCGTGAAAGCCAGAAGCTCGAAGCGCTCGGCCGCATGGCAAGCAGCGTGGCGCATGACTTCAACAACTTCCTTGTGGTGATCGCGGGCACGAAGCACCTCCTCGAAGAGGAGATGGCAAGCGCCGGCATTCAAACATCACAGACCCACGCATACGGCACGATGATTGATCACGCGATCGAGCGCGCCAACGCGCTCACCTCGCGGCTTCTTGAGTTCAGCAAACGCCAAACGATCGAACCGAGGATGGTGGCGCCCCTCGCGCTTTTGCAGCAGGAAGAGCCGCTGCTGCGTCAAGCAATTCGTGGACGTGCCAGTCTTCGCGTGACCGAACAACCGCATTGGCGTCCTGTCGAGTCGATTCGAATCGATCCGACTGAGTTCACCCAAGTCATACTCAATCTTGTCATCAACGCTCGCGATGCGATGAGGAACGGCGGCGAGATCGTGATCGAAGTTTCGTCGCTTGACGCCAGCGAACGTCCCGCCTCGACCGATCAGATCACCGATGGTCTTTGGACATTGATCCGCGTGATCGACCCCGGGGAGGGCATGGCGGCGGGCGTGCTCGCACAAGTATTCGAACCGTTCTTCACCACGAAGCCGCGCGATCAAGGCACCGGACTCGGACTATCCACTGTGAAGCGCATCGTGCACGCGGCGCACGGGCACATTCTCGTTTCGAGCACACTCGGACACGGCTCCGAGTTCCGTATCTACCTTCCCGCGATCAGAGAATCGGGCGTGCCGACGACTCACGCGGGTTCTGCGCAGTAACACGAGCCAACCGACGACATCGTCGCACATCAGACGAGCAGAGCCCCGTACTGCGCGCGATAGGCGGCGATGCGGGCGCGGTCGGCGTCGGTCAGCCGCGCGCCAAGATGCTCGATCACCTCGTCGATCGTGACGATCGCGGCGGTCGGCATGGCGAACTCGGTGCCGACTTCGGCGAGCGCCGTGCGCGTCGACGCGTCGCTCGCGCGTTCTTGGCGGTCGACGGAGACCACGAGACCCGCGAGCGTGATGTCGGCGGCCGCGCGCAGGACCGGCACCGTCTCGCGGATCGAGGTGCCCGCGGTCGTCACATCCTCGACGATGAGCACGCGGTCGCCGTTCTGCAGCTTGCGCCCGACGAGGAGGCCGCCCTCGCCGTGGTCCTTCGCCTCCTTTCGGTTGAAGCAGAACTCGACCTCGCGGCCGCGCTCGGCGAACGCCATCGCAACCGCGACAACGAGCGGGATGCCCTTGTATGCCGGCCCAAAGAGACAGTCGAAGCCCTCGGGAAACGACCGCTCGATCGCATCGGCGTAGGCGCGTCCGAGCTGCGTGAGCTGCGAGCCCGACTGGTACTTGCCGGTGTTCACAAAGTACGGCGTCTTACGCCCGCTCTTCGTGGTGAAGTCGCCGAAGGTCAGGACTCCGACCTCGACCATAAAGTCGATGAAGCGCCGCTGGTAGTCGTGCATTGGGCGAGAATCGTACCCGATGGCGAAGTGGGTTTGGCAATTCGTCGACGCGAGGAGCGTTTCGCCGATATGCCTGCGATGCTTCCAAACCACCGTCTTGTCGCTGCGTTTCTGGCCGCCATCGGGTCGTACTTCTCCCACGCGGCCGCCGCGCAGCAGGTGCCGCGCGAGCCGAGTTCCCCGACGGTGCAGTGGGTGACGCGCGCTGTCTCTGCGCCGCGTGTCTCGTTTCAGACCTTCGATAGCTCGTCGACCAAGACGGCAGTGAGCTACCACCTGTACACCCCTGCGGCGTACGAACGCGACACAGATCGCCGCTTCCCGGTCGTCTACTGGCTGCATGGTTCGGGCGGCGGGCTCTCGGGCATCCCGTCGATTGCGCGCCACTTCGATGCGGCGATCGAGTCGGGCGAGGCGCCGCCATGTCTCGTCGTCTTCGTCAACGGGCTCGAGATGGGTATGTACACCGACTGGGCGGACGGCTCAGCCCCTGTCGAGAGCATGATCGTGAAGGATCTCGTTCCGCACATCGATTCGACCCACCGCACTGTGGCGTCGCGCGAGGGACGACTCCTCGATGGCTTCAGCATGGGCGGATACGGCGCAGCGCGGCTCGGCTTCAAGTATCCCGAGCTGTTCCGCGCGGTGTCGATCATGGGCGCGGGGCCGATGCAGGAGACGCTGACGACGACGCCGCGCGCGAGCAAGCTGCAGGCGAAGGAGCTTCTCGCGCGGGTCTACGGCGGTTCACAGGAGCGATTCCTCGAGGCGAGCCCGCGCACGATTGCGAAGACCAACGCAGAGAGAATCGCGAAGGGCTCGCTTGTTCGGATGGTGATTGGGGATCGCGACGAGACCTACGCAAACAACGTGGCGTTCCACGAGCACCTCGAAGCGCTCAAGATCCCGCACGAATGGCGCGTGCTGCGCGGCATCGGGCATGATCCGAACGCGGTGATGCTTGAGCTCGGTGACGCGAACTGGCCGTTCTATCGCAAAGCGTTCGAAGAGCCAGCGGGCCCGACGGATCCCGTGAAGCCAGCCAACCCCGAGAGCCTGCCTGTCGTCGCAGAACCCACAACTGCGGCGGGGCCGGCGAGCGGAGAAGTCATGCTGAAGGTCAAGGGCGTCGACCGAAAGGCGATCTTCGTGAACGCGCCGACCGACGGCACGACGCGCCCCGCGGTCATCGTGCTCCATGGCGGCAGCGGAAGCGCCGAGCGCATGCGGATGAGCGCGGGGTTCGACCCGGTCGCGCGCGCGAACGGGTTCATGGTCGTCTACGCGGAGGGAACAGCGTTCGGAGACGGGCGTTACGCGTGGAACACCGGGCATCTTCTTCGGCGGCAGGTGCAGGATGCCGACGACATCGCCTACTTCGACGCGCTGATCGACGCGCTCATCCGCGATCACGGGGCGGACCCCGCGCGCATCTTCATGACCGGTGCATCAAACGGCGGCATGATGACCTTCGTCTACGCCGTCGCGCGGCCCGAGCGGCTCGCCGCCGTCGCGCCGGTCGTCGCGAGCATGTTCACCTTCGATGCGGTGCCTTCCGTTGCGCTTCCAATCCTGATCATCAACGGCGCGAAGGACAACGAAGTGCCGCTCGAAGGCGGCATGAGCCGCACGCGCGTGGTTCGCGCAGCGCAGGCGACGCCGTTCAAGCCGTTGACCGATGTCGTGGAGTTCTGGAAGCGGGTCAACAAGTCGAGCACAGAACCCGTGACGCAGACCAAGGGCACGGTGACGACCACCACCTACGCCGCGACGGATGGTGGAGCCGTGACGGAGTTCGTGGTCGACAGCGCGGGCGGGCACGGCTGGCCCGGCTCGCGCACGCGGCGCGGCGAGAACACGCCGATCAGCTCCTTCAACGGAGCGGAGCGGGTGTGGGAATTCTTCAAAGACAAGTCTCGCGGCGCACGGGTCGACAGATAGTCACCTCCCTCGGGACGACGGGCGCAGTATGCTCCTCGCACAGACCGCGACAGGCTCCTGCCGCGGCCGTGCGGCCGTTCCCTCTCGAGAACCAGTTCGGAGTCCCCCGTGCTCGATACCGTTTGGCCCGACCTTTCGCCCGCCTTCCGCGACGAACTCACACTGCAGTGCGTGAAGCAGCTTCGGACCTCGCCCGATGAATGCGAGGCGTTCGCGCGCATCGTGGCGGAGCTCATCAAGGTTCGCGCCCAGTCGGTGAAGTCGCAGTGGCGCATGTCGGACATCTTCGGCACGCGACGTGCGATCGCGCTTGATCCGCGAAGGGCGGCGCCCTTCTTCGGAATCACCTACATGACCGCGCGTGCCGCCGATCTCACCGCGCTCTATGCGGCACTCGGGGTTGCGCACAAGGATCTTGAGGTCGCGGAGTCGTCTGCCGTTGACAACCCGCCCACGCAGGCGCAGTTTGCCGCAGTGCTCGCGAACGGCCTCGATGGAGTTTCCCCTGAGAGCGTGCGCTGCATGATTGCGATCATCGCGGGCACGGGAATCGACGCCTGGCAGGCCCCCGCGCGCGAGGCACTCACGCAGCACCTTGCGGCGGCGCGTTGACCGCGATAGATAGCCGCGCCGCTCCGCGCGAACGACGCAACGCCGCGCTCGACCAGTGAAAAACGCGCGCGCCCCGGCGAAACACCGGGGCGCGCGTTCATCATCGGAACAAGCGGGATCAAGACCCCGCGTCGCGTCAGGCGAGGTCGAACCGGTCAAGGTTCATCACCTTCGTCCAGGCCGAAACAAAGTCGCATACGAACTTCTCCTTCGCGTCGGCACTGGCGTACACCTCGGCCAGCGCGCGAAGTTGCGAGTTCGAGCCAAACGCAAGATCGACGCGGCTCGCTGTCCACTTCGCCTGCCCAGTCCGGCGGCATCGGCCGTTGAAGAGCTCCTCGTCGGCCGATGCGGGCGTCCACACGGTGCCGATGTCGAGCACGTTCACGAAGAAGTCGTTCGTCAGCGCACCCGGGGTCTTCGTGAAGACGCCGACCTGCGAGCCGTCGAAGTTGGCGCCGAGCGCGCGCATGCCGCCGACGAGCACCGTCATCTCAGGCGCGGTGAGCGTGAGGAAGTCGGCCTTGTCGACGAGCAGGTGCTCGGCGCGACGCGGCAAACTATGCGCGAGGAAGTTGCGGAAGCCGTCCGCCGCGGGCTGGAGATACTTGAAGCTCTCAGCATCGGTCTGCTCCTGCGTCGCGTCGGTGCGGCCCGGGGTGAACGGGACGGCCACCGTCACACCGGCGTCCTTCGCGGACTTCTCGACACCCGCGCAACCCGCGAGCACGATGATGTCCGCGAGCGAGATCTGCTTCTTGCCACCGGCCGCGTTGAACTCGCTGCGAATCTTCTCAAGCGTCGCAAGCACGATCGCAAGACCCGCGGGGTTGTTCACCGCCCAGTCCTTCTGCGGCGAGAGGCGGATGCGCGCGCCGTTCGCGCCACCGCGCTTGTCGGTGCCGCGGAAGGTCGATGCGCTCGCCCACGCGGTCACAACAAGTTGCGAAACCGACAGCCCCGACGCAAGGATCTTCGCCTTGAGCGCGTCGACATCGGCTGCGTTCACGAGCTCATGCGACACAGCGGGAACAGGGTCCTGCCAGATCAGCTCTTCCTTCGGGACGAGCGCACCGAGGTAGCGCGCGCGCGGGCCCATGTCGCGGTGCGTGAGCTTGAACCACGCGCGCGCGAACGCATCGGCGAACGCCTTCGGATCCTTGTGGAACTTGCGCGACACCTTCTCGTACGCGGGGTCCATGCGCAACGCGAGGTCGGTCGTCAGCATGATGACCGTCTCGCGCTTCGACGCATCGTGCGCGGCGGGCGCCGTCACCGAAGCACCCTTCGGCGTCCACTGGTGGGCGCCCGCGGGGCTCTTCGTCAGTTCCCATTCGTTCCCGAACAGCGTGTCGAAGTAGCCGTTGTCCCACTTCGTCGGATCGGGCGTCCACGCGCCCTCAAGGCCACTCGTGATCGTCGCAGCACCGTTCCCCGAGCCGAACGAGTTCTTCCAGCCAAGCCCCATTTCCTGAAGCGGCGCCCCTTCCGGGTCGACGCCGACATACTTCGACGGATCGGCCGCGCCGTGCGTCTTACCGAAGGTGTGGCCGCCCGCGATCAGGGCGACGGTCTCCTCGTCGTTCATCGCCATGCGCTTGAAGGTCTCGCGGATGTCGTGGGCCGACGCAAGCGGATCAGGCTTCCCGTCAGGGCCTTCGGGGGTCACATAGATGAGACCCATCTCGACCGCTGCGAGCGGGTTCTCGAGGAAGCGCTCGCCCGTGTAGCGCTCGGAGCCGCGCCAGGCCTTCTCGGCGCCCCAGTAGGTCTCGTCCGGTTCCCAGGTATCGGCGCGGCCGCCGCCGAAGCCGAAGGTCGTGAAGCCCATCGACTCAAGGGCGACATTGCCCGTGAGGATGAAGAGGTCGCCCCACGAGAGCTTCTGGCCG
>JBILDS010000324.1:0-2847 GCA_044352505.1 Phycisphaerales bacterium | reverse complement strand
ATCCGCGGCCGCTCCCTCTGGCGGTCAGGCCGCGAAGTGAATTCGCGGCCTGCCTGGAGTGCGGGCTGTGATCGATGTGCGCAACTGCGGCCGCTCCCTCTGGCGGTCAGGCCGCGAAGTGAATTCGCGGCCCGCCTGGGGGCGTGTCGTGATTGTTCTGCGTGGCTGCGTCTTCGCGGGAACAATTGATTCGCGATGCGGCTTTTGCCGACGAAAGCCGCATGTCCGAAGTTTCGCCGCCTACCCAGCCCGTCACTGTGACGCTCGATATCGGCGGCACCAACGCCAAGGCGCGCTGCGCACACTGGGTTGAGAAGCGCGCAACGCCATCAGGCCGCGCGTACACACCCGCGCAACTGGTACACGATCTCGCCACGCTTCTCGCGGGCGAGCGCGTTGACCGCATCACAATCGGGCTGCCAACGCCGATCAAATGCGGACGTCCACTGCGCGACCCTGTAAACCTCGGTCCGGGGTGGAAGGACTTCGACTATCGCGGCGCGTTTGGCGTGCCCGTCAAGATCCTGAATGACGCGGCCATGCAGGCGATCGGAAGCCACGCAGCGGCGGGCTTGCGCGACGAGACCATGCTCTTTCTTGGTCTTGGCACCGGCCTCGGGACCTGCATGATCGCAGGGCGCCGCGTTCTTCCGATGGAGCTTGCGCATCTTCCCTACCGCAAGGGACTCACCTTCGAGGACTACCTCGGCGTGCGCGGGCGCGAGCGCTACGGCACGCGCAAGTGGCGCGGACACGTGAACGAGTGCGCGAAGATCTTGCGCGCGGCGCTTCTTCCCGACGTGGTTGTGATCGGCGGCGGCAACGCGAAGCAACTCAAGGAAGTGCCCGAAGGATGCGTCTTGGGCGCGAACTCGAATGCGTTTCTCGGCGGCTACGCGGTGTGGGAGCCGGACTGGGCGAGCGCAGCAACCGAGCTCTAAACACACCGGCTCACGCGTGCGCGGGCACCGGAAGTTGAAGCATGAGCGACTCAAGCTCCGAGAGCACCCACGACATCGACTTTCGCCGAGTGGGGAGCTTCTCAAGCGAGTCTTGGATCAAGAGCGAGAGCTTCTCAGGCACCGCGCGATCGGTCTGATGAATCGGCGTGCCCGGGCCAAGTCGTTCGGGCGGCAGCGTCAGCGTCTTCGCGCTTGGCGTGTGCTGCGAGGCTGGCGAGTGCAGCCGCGTGAGAATCCAGTACATGGTGGCACCGAAGTTGAAGACATCGGTGAGCTCCGTGACGGGCTCGTACTGCTTGATGTCCTTCGCCTTGTCGCTTGCACGACGCGTTGCCTCCGTCGCTTGTTCGGGGGCAATGAACCCCGGCGACCCCTGCAAACGCGCCTTCATCGTGCCGATCTTGGCAGCCTGGCCAAGGTCGATCACCTTGGTGCGGCGGTCATCGGTGTACAGAATGTTGAGCGGCTTCATGTCGGCATGCACGAAGCCCTTCGCGTGCATGTGGGCGAGCGCGCTGGCGACGTCGTGGAAGATCTTGATGCACTCCGGAATCGGCGGCCGCGCCTGTTCCGACATCGGCGAGGCGTCAACGAGCTCCATCACAAGCCCGAGGTCGCGCGAGTTGCGCGCGAGCCAGGAGCCTTGGTGCTCGAGCGCCACCAACTTGCGGATCGCTGGGTGGTTGAGCTTGCTGCCAATCTCCCACTCCGCGCGCAGCTGGTCGATGTACCGGTCTTCCTTCTCGCCCTCAGAGATCACATGCTTCAGCGCGTACGCCGTATGCGTCTTGGTGTCTTCCACCTCATAGACCCGGCTCCACGCGCCATCGCCGACGTGCTTGCGGACGCGGTACCCGAAGATCGTCCCCTTCACCAACTTCCGCTGGGCGGCTGGAATCGAGCTGCTCATGAGCGCGCTCCTTCCACGTCCAATGCGCATTCGCGCGCATGAGCGGAGGTGCAATGGGCGACCAACAGCGCTCGGAATGTTCCGAGCCGCCTCCGTGCGGGTTCGCGCCACTGCAGCGCAGGATCCAAACGATGACGGTCTGGCATGATGGAAACCAACGTGCGCCTCAAACCGGGCACACGGCCGACCCTGCATGGTCGGCAAGAGATGAATTGAAACGACGAAGATACGCGAACAGGCGTTTCTCTTACAGGGGTTCAGGTGGAAATTCGCGAAACTTGCAAGGAGATCGACGAGCGACCCCTGAGAGTGGTTGAACGCGCCGAGCTCAAACGGCTTGCGGGTCGATGGTGGGTTTCAGTCGTGGATTGAAGCTTCGGAACGGCTCCGCCGCGTCAAGTTCCATCAATGAACGCGATAAACATCCATTCACCTGCGATCAAGCGTGAAAGTCGCGCGAAACTCAGGATTCCGCGAAGTCATCGCGCGCCGCATACCCACCGCGCAGCGAACGGGCCATTTGGCGAAGAACGTCGTTCAGCAGGGCAGAGGCTCCGAAGCGGAAGAGGTGGGGGTGAAGCCAGTCGGCCCCTAGGGTCTCCTGCACCATGACCAACTGTGCAATGGCCGCCTTTGCGGTTCGGATGCCGCCTGCAGGCTTCATGCCAATCCGAACGCCCGTTGCCCGGTGCGCGTCTCGGATTGCCTCAAGCATGACCAAAACCACAGGCATCGTCGCTGCCGGCGTGACTTTCCCGGTTGAGGTCTTGATGAACACGTCGCCATCGGCTGCGGGGCCGGTCGAGAGGGCGGCTCGGATTGCGAGGTCACTCGCGTGCCGCACAGCGTCGAGCGTTTCGAGCTCGCCGGTTTCAAGGATGATTTTCAGGTGGGCGTTGCCGCACGCCTCTCGAACCTCAGCGATTTCATCGGCGACGCGTCGGTAGTCGCCCGCGAGGAAGGTTCCCCGGCTGA
>JBILDS010000323.1:0-2848 GCA_044352505.1 Phycisphaerales bacterium | reverse complement strand
TGAGCGGCTGAAAACTCGCGCGACACCTGACGATCCGCCGCCACGCGTGTTTCTTCGACGGACAGCAACTGCGCAAGAATCCTCGCGACATACGCAGAGTCTCTGCGCCGAACTGAGACGACGCGCATCCGAACCGCTTCGCGCAGTGCGCGCACGTCAACCGTGCGCATGATCGCGTCAACCGCTTCAAGCCACGCAGGTTCACCGACTGCGATGAGTGCAGAACCCGCGATCGCTTCCACAAGCGCAACCGGCACTCCAAGCCCCGGCTGCGCGCGTGCATCAAGACCTTGCCGAACCGCGCGCGCAGCTTGCCGCACGTCAACCTGCGCAATCGGATAGACACGAACATCGCGTCGGCTTCCTGCTTCATGTTGTGCGTCGAGCAGCGCAAGCAATCGTTCCGCGATATCCATCTGCGGCGGTGGCGCGCAGACAAGCACGGAGCGCGCATCGATCGCGGGAACCGCCGACGAGTGCAACGTGTGGTACGTAGGGCGTGCGTCAACACCCTGCATTGGTGGAACGCGGAAATGACCTCCGACCCCTGCAACAACAGTCGCAGCCGCAACCGATGTATCCGCATGTGTGAGCGTATACAACGCACACTCAATCGACGTGTCAGATGCAGACGCGCGATCCAACGCCGTGAGAAGATCGCGTGTGCGCTTCACGTCTTCAGCGCCACCAACAACCAACAGACTTGCCGAACGCCACAGTGGCACTACGGTTGGGCCAACATCCCAACGGTCCACCGTTCGACCACCGAGCGCGTGCAACGTTTCTGGAAGACTGAGGGTGGTTGGAACGAACACAGAGACAACTTGTCCTGTCCACCCTTGGGTCAACTCGATTGCGTCGAGCGCCTCTGTTGCGAACTCGATCGCTCGCTGTGAACCGCGAATTGTCAGAGTTCGATCGCGAGCCTCGAGACCGACTGTTGGTTGATCGTCTGCCTCACGTGCTCGTCCGGCCGCGATCTCAGCACTTCTCTGTTCGGTCAGCAGCGCCACGAGAAGTGATGCAGCCTGTGCGCCCTCACTCGACCGAAGTCGGTGGACATGCGTGACGACAGCCGCGTCTTGCTCAGCGCGATCGACGTCGCGCAGCAAAGCTGCGGCGCGCGCGATCTCTGTAGAGCCTCCGCGAAGAACGATCGCGGAGGCGAAGTCGACCGCACGAGCCGCGGTGACGGCTTCACGCGTCTCAAGCAACTCGATGGCCGCGCGTGGACTGATGTGGGTCGTTGGCACGAGCCGTACGCGATCATCGCGCGTGCCGCGCAGCTCGTCATCGAGCATGCGGGCAACTTCCGCTGCAAGCGCGACCCGCTCCGGACTTCCGCGAAGGAGGATTGCGCGTGTGTGGGAGTCCACTCCGACTGTCAACCGAGCGGAATGCGGCAGATCGCGAGAACGCTGCGCGCCGGATTCCCCAATCTCGTGTGCGAGTGCCGCGCGCAAGACTTGGGTGAGGGCATCGGGATCCGCGTTCCGAAGCGTGATGACGCGTAGAGCAGTCCGTGCACGGAACGGTGTTGACGTGACCTGCAGTGCGGAACCGAGTTTCACAACGTCATCTGCGCTTCCGCACATGGTGAGCAACCCGTTTGCGCTGGCCTCGATCGACACACGGGCACGCGGCTCTGCAGGTGACGCAGGATTCGGCAACTGCGCCACCTCGTCGACAATGGCGCGCGCTGCGGAAGCGACATCGGGGTCGACCGCGCAGACGACTCCAGTGACATCCTCGACACGATCGCGCACCGCGAATTGTGCGACGCATGCGGCAAGAAGTGAAGCGTCATCTGGTGCCGCCTCAATCAGGAGTGCATTGGCGTCTCCTGCGCCAATCACGTTTGCACCGCCGCCATGCAGCATGGCCGCAATGGAGTGCGCCGACTCGATTGCGACGGGGGCCACGCGCCACTCGCGGGCGTCATCGGCATGCACCCCAACGTGATTGGACTGCGGGGTCGAGTACTCAAACGTATGGGCACGTTGAATGTCGATCAACAGCTCTTCGCAACGCGCCACTTCCGCTTCGTGTGCGACGAGCAGGACACCTTTGCCGCACGGTGCGACATCGATCCAGACCGGTCGCTCGCGACGATCAGTTTCAGATCGCGCGGCAAACCATGCACGAAGCGCGTACGTGGCAACATCCGCATCGACAATCGGGCGGAAGACCGCGCGTAGCGGCGGCATGGCGCTCGCGTCACTGAGCACTTCGGCAATTCCTGTCAGGAGCGCAACCGCGCGCGGAGTACCCACAAGCATGATCTCTCTACCGACAACATCGGCTTGCTCGACAGCGACCGACACCGGTGCATGCACAGCCGCCAGTCCGCCAACACCAACGGGCAGCTCACGCAAAAGCGCTCCAAACTCGCGTGCCAACTGCGAGCGAAGCGGAACTCGTGCGGCGGATTGCGCACGTTCGGCGGGTTCGATCCTCGCTCGCACATCGCGCACGAGTTGCGCGACTTCCGCCGGTTCTCCCACGAACGCGACGGTGCCACGAACCGCATCAGACGCGGAGAACACTGCGGGTTCCGCGGGGCGCGACGCGTCCGCACCCGTACGTTGAATGGCCTGTTGCCGTAGTGTTTCGACGTCTGCGTCGAGTGCATCAAGAATGCACGTCACGCGTTCCGATGTCTTCACACCGAGTTGACGCAGTACGACGCTCGCACGCGCTTGCGTCTCTCGGCGACCGACCACAACGATGGTGCGCGTCGCTGGATCGAGATCGATCGCGACACGCGCTGCGTCGGCATCACCAGTGGGTTCGTCGCCTAAGAGTCCGCGTGCTGCGAGGTCGCGCAAAGTTCGCGCCGCCGCTTCAA
>JBILDS010000322.1:0-2852 GCA_044352505.1 Phycisphaerales bacterium | reverse complement strand
GCTCGACATTGCGCTGACCGTGCCAGATCGCACGCTCTCCGCCGATCCGAACGCCGGGTTGCCCCCCTCGTCGGCCGACCGACAGTTGAACGATCCGCTCGGGGACGCGGTGCGGGTGATCCTTGGTGAAGGCGCGGGAGCACGCGAGTTCTTGGTGACCTTCGTCGGCGACCAGGCTGAGCCAGAGATTCGCACCGTCGACCAAGGCGGCGAGCGCCTCACGCCAACCGACGCTGCATGGGCCGTGTTCACCCGCGGCGATGCGTCGTGGACGCTCCAACTCTCGTTGCGGCGCGAGGCCCTCCCCGAGGGTTCACGATTGGGCGACCTCCGGATCAACGTGGGCGTTGCAGACAACGACGAGACCTACCACACCCAGTGGCGCTGGCTTGCGCCGCGGAACATCCCGGCGAAGCTCCTGATCGGGGGTTGATCGGGGGTTGATCGGGGGTTGATCGAGTGTTGATCGAGTGTTGATCGGGGCTGATCGGGGGTGATCGCGGCAACTCGGGGCGACTCAGCCGAACTGCCTCGAGTTGAGCGGAGAGCCGCCGAACCAAGCCGAGTCGCGTCAGTTCGAACCTCGCCAACCGCGACCAACGAGCGATTGGCACGGAAACTCGCACCCAACCACGCCGTGCGCACCCGACTTGACCGAAGTCACGGTTGGCCGTTCAATACGGTCGTGGAAGCAACTCTTCGGGCTGCGGCGCGAATTCTGCCGATGACCGGAGGGCAGTCCGCCTCGCCGCCGGAAGCCGGATTTGAGATCGCATCTCTCTTCCGAACATCTCCCGGCGGATTCATCTCAACTCTGCGTGCAGCCTTTGGCGCCCGGGCCCGCGTGCTGGCCCGACCGAACCCGAACTCCGACGGCGCCCCGGAATCCCCGAAAGGAACGTGACATGAAGCGTGAAATCAAGACCATCCTCGCGATCGCCGGACTCGGCACCTGCGCCGCTCTCGTCGGCTGCGGCAACGACGGCGACTACCAGGAGATCGAGTCAAGCCAGATCAAGGCTCCCGTCGCTGAGCCGGTTCCCCCGCCAGGACAGGGCGTCAAGATGGGTACCACCGGCACCGACGGCGGTGGCGCTGGCGCTGCATCGGCCAACAAGTGAGAGCGGTTTCGATCGGCGGTTCGAGCTCACCGCGCGAGCTTCAGGTTTGAGACCGATTCTCACCCCCGAAACTTGAGCGTCTGCTCGAAGCCTGATTCAACCACTGCCTGATTCAACCACTGCTTGATTCAACCACTGCCTGAATCCACCGCGCCGCACACTCTGCGGCGCGGTGTCTTTTTGTCGCGGTTTTCACTTGCCTCGGTTTCCGCTTGCCTCGGTTTCCGCTTGCCTCGGCTTCCGCTTGCCTCGTCCAGCCGCGCCGCAGCCCGCCTGAGCCTGCACACTCCGCGCAACCCACCCAAAGCACACGATCTCAATCAGATTCTGACTGCTTCACTGAACTCACGCGACGATTGGGCGGATAGAGAAATTGGATCGGGTGCGTCGTGCCCACGCGCGGCGCGCCCGAGCCCACCAAGTTCAGGCCATCCACCCGCCGCCGCTCTGGACCTCACGTCCAGACGGCGGTTTTGCATGGTTTTCAATAGTGTTGAATGTTGGCGCGACTTGGGGCACAACCGTCCCGCCCACAACCGACCAACATGCGTGTTGCGCTCGGCGCAGTCGGCACCGTCACTTCCCGAGCATGAGTTCGCGCAGCACTCCAAGCCCGCGCGCGAGCGTTTCTTCCTTCGCGGCAAACGAAAGCCGGAAGTGGGTATCGCGTGATGAGAAGACCTTGCCTGGGATCACGAGCACGCTGCGCTCAATGGCTTTCTCGACGAACTGCGACGCAGTGAGGCCGAGTGACGGCGGCACCTCAACGAACGCGTAGAACGCGCCACCCGGGCGCTCGACCTGCGCAATTCCGTCGAACGCCGCCAGCACGGTGTCGCGGCGCTTCTCGAAACGATCAACCCACGGACGCATGTCGACCTCGAACGCATGCGCCGCCGCGTACTGCGCCATGCTTGGCGCGCAGACGTAGGTGTACTGCTGCAACTTGGCAATCGACTGCACGATGTCGTGCGGGCCTGCCACGTATCCCAAGCGCCAGCCGGTGCAGCCGTAGGTCTTGCCGAACCCGCGAATCAACAGGCAATCGCGACTGAATCGCGCGGGCGTCGGAAACCGCCCGCCTTCACGCGACTCGCTGAACGTGAACTCGTCGTAGATCTCGTCAGAGATCAGAAGAATACCTTTCGCGCGGCAGAGATCAACGATGTCGGCCAGTTCCCGCTCGCTCAACACCACGCTGGTTGGGTTGCCAGGTGTATTCACAAGCACCGCCTTCGTGCGCGGCGTGATGAGCTTCTCGATGCGCGCCGCCGTCATGCGGAAGTCGGGATAGGTGTCGCAGAGCACCATCTTGCCGCCAGTCAGCGCGCCGAGTTGCGGATACATCACGAAGTACGGATCGGGAACGATCGCCTCGTCGCCCGGGTCGAGCACCGACATCATTCCAAGCACCAGCGCCCCGCTTGTTCCGCTGGTCACGATGGCGGAGAGCCCCTCCTTCGAATCTGCCGTCCAACCGATCTCGGAACCGAGCCGCGACCAGATCGCACGCAAGAGTTCGGGGCAACCCTGGGTTGGGGTGTACCCGTTGCGGTTCTCCTCGATCGCCTTGATCGCGGCTTGTTTCAGCAAATCGGGAACAGGAAAATCAGGCTGCCCGATCGAGAGGTTGATCGGGTCCTTGAGATGTGCCGCAAGATCGAACACCTTGCGAATGCCGCTGGCATCGACAGACTGAACGCGGCGCGAGAGAACCTTCGAGAAGTCGAG
>JBILDS010000321.1:0-2855 GCA_044352505.1 Phycisphaerales bacterium | reverse complement strand
GGCGCACAGTGCACAAGGACGCAGCGACTTTCTACGAGGAATGGCCGGCCCGCATGAACGCGATGAAGGCGGCGCCCGGCGGCGCCGACATCGGCCGCGCGTTCGGCCCGTTCTTCCAAGGGCTGATGAAGGACACGACCGCAGAGGGCGGGCTTTCGGTGAAGCAGAAGGAGCTCATCGCGCTCGGGATCGGCGTCGCGAGCCGCTGCGAGCCGTGCATCTACGCGCATGTCGAGAAGTGCCTGAAGGCAGGCGCTTCGCCGCGAGAGGTGATGGATGCAGCGGGAGTCGCGGTGATGATGGGCGGCGGGCCTGTCTACACCTACTCGACCGTCGTCGCTGAGGCGATCGCGCAGTGCGAGAAGACGGCGCAGGTTCACTGATTGACTGGCGTGTTCCTTCGAGGGTTGATGGCCATGGACTTGAATTGCGTTCGTTTTGCTGCATTTGCGGTTGTTTCGATGATGTTCCTCGGCTGCGCGCCGCACGCCGAGAGCGAAGAGCGCGTGGTGGCCGCGACCGCGATTGCAGACGAGCCGCCCGTCGGCTCGCGCGCCCACGACCGCAGCGTCTGGATCCAGCTCCTCTCCGATCACGCGAAGATCAGGCGCACCGTCGTCCATCGCGAGGAGGGCGATCTCGGCATCGTCGAGGCGGTCACCGAGAGCGACGACCCCGCGGTTGCCGCGCGCATCATCGATCACGCGCTGGCGATGCAGGTGCGCATGAAGTCGGGTGCGCGCGTGCGCGCGTGGGATCCCGTCTTCCGCGAGCTCTTCGATCGGCATGACCTGGTCCAGATCGAAGTCACGCCGACAGAGAAGGGCGTGCGCATCGTCGAGTCGAGCCGCGACCCCGAGGCGATCGCGCTCCTGCGCGCGCATGCGATCGGGGTGAGCGAATTCGTTCGGCATGGCCACGACGCGGGAGGGCGTGAGACTGCGCCGTTCGCAGTCGGCGCGCCACTTCCGCCGCCAGAGGTCGCGATCGGTGGTGTTTCACATCGGTTCCTGCTCTCGCAGCCGAGCGACACGCAACTGGCCGCGCTGAAGGCGGAGGGCGTCGGCCGCGTTGTCAACTTCCGCAGGGCCGACGAACCTGGAACCTACGACGAGGCGTCCGTCGCCGCATCGCTCGGACTCGACTACGCGGGCATGCCGTACAAGGATGCCGCGGAACTCACCGATGCACTGCTCGCGGAGTCGCGCGAGGCGTTCCGCACTGCGGAGCGTGGCGGCGCCGTGCTTGCGCTCCACTGTCGCACGGGAAACCGCGTCGGCCCTGGCTGGGCGATGCACCGCGCGCTCGACAAGGGCGACTCGCTTGAAGACGCCATCATGGCCGCGAAGGCGGTGGGCCTCGTCGACCCGCTTTATGAGAGCATCACGCGCGACGCGATCCGCCGCGCGAAGGCGGAGAGTGGGGGCGCCGCCGTGGAGTGGGCGGCGATCGACGCGCCGCGCTCGGAGGCCGAGGAAGCGCAGAAGGCGCTCGCAGAGGACGCGCGCGCCGAGATGTTCACGCAGCTCGTCGCTGCGCTCGGCGACGCGATGGCAGCGCCGAGCGCCGATGGTTCAGGGGGTGGCCCCGTCGCGGCGATCTCCGTGTGCAAGACGGAGGCGCCACGCATCGCCCAAGCTGTCTCGCGTGAGAAGGGCGTGATGATCGGCCGCACGAGTGATCGTCTGCGCAACACCGCGAACACGGCACCCGTCTGGGCGGGCGAACTGCTTGCCGCGCGCCCCCAATCCGCCCGATTCTTCGCGAACACCGACGGTTCCCTCGGCGTCACGATGCCGATCACGATCTCCGCGCAGTGCCTCGCGTGCCATGGCGCGCGCGATCGCCTCGCGCCTGGCGTCGCAGACGCTCTCGCGAAGCTCTACCCGAAGGACAACGCGACGGGCTACGACGACGGCGATCTTCGCGGCTGGTTCTGGGTCGAGGTGCCCGCGGGCGGGGGCTCGATCTCTCGCTAGTCAAGCGGGCGTCACGCCTCACGCGCTCGCGGCTTGCCGCCGCACAGGGCGCCGGCCCCTGCGGGGCTTCGTCTCTGAGGCGCGTTCGGCGCGCTCGCGCTCTGCGAGCGCAGCAAGGATCTTCCGTCGAAGCGGGTTCGGCATCGAGCCCTCGCCAAGCTGCGCACAGGCGTTCTGGACAAGGTCGAGTTCGCGGAAAACAGCGCGGCAGCGCGCACAGACCTCCGCCTGCGGCACGGCGAACCCGTGGGCCACGCCGCCGCGGTCCATCGCCTCGAGCTTCGCCTTCAGGAGATCGAGGCACACCTGCTTCTCGAAGATGGGCATCGGCGCCTTCACGAGCGAACTGCGCGCCGTCATCGCCTTGCGCAGCGCAAGCCGCGCGCGGTGGAGACGCGTCTTGACGGTGTTCTCCGCGAGGCCGAGCGTGGCGGCTGTGTCCTCGACCGAGAGTTCGAGCACTTCCTTCAGGACAAGCGGCATGCGGAGGTACTCGGGAAGCCGCGCGATCTCTGCCTGGACGCGCGCCACGGCTTCGTTGCGCTCGGCGCGATGCACCGTGTCGTCGGGCGCTGCCGCGACCTCCATGACCTTCGTCTCGCCCCACGGCATCAGCTGCGAGAGCGCGGGAGTGCGGCGGTCGATGCCGCCCTTGCGCCGCGCGCGCGTCTTGCAGGCGCGCACCGCGATCGCGTAGAGCCAGGTCGCCGGGTCGGAATCGCCGCGGAAGAGATGCCACTTGCGGTAGGCCTGCAGGAAGACCTCCTGCACGACATCCTCGGCGTCCGCGAGGTTCCCGCAGAGCTTGCGGGCGAGCCCGTGGATGCGCCCGCCCGCGCGCTCGACGAGCGCGGGAATGGCCTCCGACGCGGGCGT